>JBDNGT010000450.1:0-2333 GCA_041689145.1 Geopsychrobacter sp.
ATACAAGTCTCTGATTTGTTGGTTGATGATCTTTATGCTTTCTTGCGATTCGTCAAAAACGGTGGCATAGCATTCAAGTTGAGGGGTTTTGGATACCTTGATATTAGCGGTAGAAAGCAATTGCATGTTTATCTTATGAAAAGCAAAACCTAAAAAGACCAACCTGTTTGCCAGCATCAATTGAACCCGCATTTGTTCGGTTTCTTTGGCTTCTATGCCTTCTGTAAATGTCTTGATGCGCTCGGCCAGCTTAAGCAATTCCTCACTTCTCGGCTCACCACCAAATATAATTTGGTCTTTACCGCCCAACCAGGGCAAGGCCCCAACACTACCGTAAGGGTGGTAGATTTCTATGTGATTAATGAGTTCAATCGCCTTGTCTTGGCTAACCCCATAAGCCGTTTGTATGGCGTGATAAAGGAAATGTTCGACACATCTATCATAGTTAAAAATAATCAACTTTATTGATTTAAATCGTGCTTCCAGTTCAATATCTACGCAGCCTTCTGTGATTTGCTTGAACAGGCTGGGATACCACGAATCATTCAATGCTCCAAAATTAATGTTTTTATTAGCCCGAAATTCATCGAAAAAAAGACTACTGAGACGCTCCTCCATCAAAATGGATCGAACTATCGCCAACTTGCCACAGAACTGAATGTCTTCATTATCCCTATGCATGTCAATAAAATTATCTATTGAAATCGCAAGTGGTAAAGCATCCTTTATGTGGAGGGCGGCGAGAGCAAGTCTATGGTAATTGTCTGTTTTGCTGAGGGCCTGCTGAATTGTGCGATCCCCAGATTCCAGCTGTCTTCTGAAGTCTTCGTACTGAATGTTCAACAATTGCGAAATTTTGCCCTTGAGCACCTCACCGACCGGCAGGCCAACCTCACAACTTGCGCCGGCACCAATTACAAAAACTGTACTCATAACGCGGACCCTCATCGATTAATTTACATAGTGAAATGTACCCTGTATGCATGCGTCACAACGGCGCTATTTGTGCGCCATTATCAGTTTCCTCGAAACAATTGCAACAAAGAAACCGCTGAAGATGCCAGTTCTGATACCAACCACCCAAGAACTGTCTACTAGTATCATTTTCTAACTCTGTCTTTCTTTAGTCCTTGAACTATGGACTGCAACTCGTTACTACATTGCTCAACACGATGAATAACAGCTTGAGTGGATCGCCCACCATCCATGTAAATACCCATAGTTTCCGTTAAGTGAAGTAAGCGTCCAACACTTTTCAGTCGAGTCTGTATTCCTTCGCCAAGCGGGTCAATATTGTAGTAGATCACTTTTAAGATCGAGAGCCCTATATCTGATGCTTCGCCCTGCATTTGTTCAAAATGACCAGAGTCTGCCATTTCCTCAGCCCGTGAAACAAGATCTCGAAGTTGTCGTGATGATTTTACAATTTCATTTGTTATGTGTTTCAGGGATTCTTCGTCAATTGGTGTCCCGCCAACATATTTTTCAAACATGTCGCCAGCTCTATCACCAGCAGCCTTAGTTATACCTTCAAGCTCCGGGCCCGAGCCCAGGTAGAGTTGAAGGTTTGCCACCTTGTCTAACAATATGGAAAGCTCCCTGAACTCTGAATCATCGCCCTCATCAATTGAGATCTGAGAGGTTGCGAGTTCACGAAGTTCTGACGCAGCATAACCAAACTCCGAACGCCACATGTTAAGCCACGGATTCACCATGCGCTCCCCGGCCTGGTCGGCGAAAATCAATACTCGCACGAGGATTCGAGCAAGAACAGAATACAGTTGCATTTTCTCATCAGGCGCTGACTCTTTCAGAGAGTTAACCGACTTTTCTAAGTACTCTGATACTCGATCAAGAACCTCATGCGGATTCGCGGGTCTGGCGTCAGTTAAATGGCGTATGTAGGGAATGTTGTTGCTGTAGTAAACTGGTTGTGAGCCTTTTGGTACTGATATAACCAAAACTACCGAGTCTCCCTCAATTGCAAATCTCGCTGTAGGAATAACTGAAGGCTTCACAGTACCTGTTGATATCCCCCCCAACCTTTGAAGGATTTGATCTCTCTCTTCGAGTGAATGGCATGAGGGCAGTCCCACCAACTCCCCAAAGTCGGACACTCCAATAATAATAGTTCCAGTATTTGACGTGGCAAACGCAGCAATTTCCTTTCCTAAATCACGTGCGTTTTTCGGGAATTCTTGCTTATATTCTAAATCCTGGCTTTCACCGCGGGAGCGTAATATGGGGAGGTCACGAGATAAACTCTCGTCTGCCCACTCTGGAATTTTCATAATTAGTCACTTTCCGTGCATCGTGTTACTGATACTGCCATA
>JBDNGT010000451.1:0-3454 GCA_041689145.1 Geopsychrobacter sp.
CCCGTAATCATTCCTGGTGGTCAAATCTATGAGGCGATGCAACGCGGAACAATTGATGCGTTTGAATACTCTACTTTGGCGTCTAACTGGAACATGCACTTCAGTGAAGTTGCCCCTTATGTTTATTTGTCGCCAACTCGCGCACCAAGTGACCCTCAAGTTATTTTTATCAACAAAGAAGCCTGGAAGGCACTTCCTGATGATTTAAAAACAATTGTTAAAGCGGTTGTCTCGCAGTACACCCAAGCACAGCATGAATATCTGGTTGCCGAAGGCATCAAGGCCATTGATAAGTTCAAAGCAGCGGGCAACGAAATTTTCAAAGTCCCACAAGACATTGAAGATGCACTGACTGCAGAGGCTAACAAGTTTTATGCTGAAAAATCAAAAAAAGAAGATCCTATCTTTGCTGAAATTTATGATTCGATGAATGCGTTCGGTGCAGCGTACAAACAAAGTAACTAGTTTTTTGTGACAGGAGAAGGGCATGCCCACATTGATCAAATTGTTGAGATTTATCGACTGGATGAGTGAAAAATCTGGACAGTTGGGGAAGTGGGCTGTTCTTCTCCTGATTTTTGCAGGCTCATACGAAGCCATTGCCCGACACTTTTTTAACGCCCCGACAATCTGGGCTTATGATTCCATGATTATGGCAGGTGGGTCTATTTATATGCTGGGGGCTTCCTACAATTATTTACACGACTCACACACCAGAGTGGACCTGTTTTATTCGCGGACATCTCCGCGAAGACGCGCATTAATTGATGTGATTGGTTCTCTCTTCTTGTTTTTTCCACTGATGATTATCATGTTCAAAATGTCTGTCACTTGGGCAATCAAAGCATGGAAAATTAATGAAGTCATGTTCAACAGTTTCTGGTACCCACCAGCAGCTCCCTATCGAACTATTTTTGCCATTGGTCTGTTCTTGTTGATTTTACAAGGACTCGCCAGATTTATCAGGGATCTCTACTTTGTCATAAAGGGGAAAGAAATTGTTTGAATTAAGCGCAGAACTTGTTGCTTTTCTTATGCTGGGAGGGGTTTTTACCCTAGTTCTGACTGGCTTCCCCATTGCCTTCGTTATCGGTAGTGTGGCCTTCCTGGTTGGACTTCTGATTTTTGGTCCCACAACGACTTTCCATATTCTATACAGTCGTTTCTATGATCTGTCCTTGAATTATCCCTACCTTGCGGTACCTCTGTTCACTTTTATGGGGGTAATACTTCAGCATTCAGGGATCACTAAGGATTTGTATGAAAGTCTTTACGAGGCTTTAGGTCGTTTGCGGGGTGGTTTAGCGATTGTTACGATTGTTTTCGGGACGATTCTGGCGACCTGCTTAGGAGTTATTGCCGCATCAGTCACAATATTGACCCTGGTCGCACTCGGCCCGATGGTGACACGTGGCTACGATAAGTCCTTGGCCGCCGGGACTATTGTCGCATCAGGAACTCTAGGAATTCTAATCCCACCAAGCATTATGCTCGTTGTTTATGGTCCACAGGCCGGGCTTTCTATCGGCCAGATGTTTATGGGCGCGGTATTCCCCGGGTTAATTCTTGCGGGTTCTTATCTTTTGTATGTCGTGGTCCGATGTTATCTGAGCCCTGAGATGGGTCCCGCTATTCCGGCAGATCAAATAACGCCATTTTCCACCGCAAAGCTGTGGCGGCTGCTTAAATCTCTGGTCCCGCCTGTTCTGCTTGTGCTGGCTGTATTGGGGACTATTTTTTCCGGAATTGCTCCTCCGACAGAGGCTGCTGCTATCGGCTGTCTGGCCTCAATCCTTATGGCAATTGTGTATGGAAAATTCAGTTTCGGTTTAATTAAGCATGCCTCTATAGAAACCCTGCGGGTCAGCGCATTCGTCGTTATGATTGCTGCACTCTGTTATGCCTTTGTCGGGGTATTTATGAGTGCCGGCTCCGGTGAGGTTGTTTCTAGCCTGATTCTTTCTGTGCCTGGTGGCAGGTGGGCATCATTCGGCATGATCATGTTGATTGTTTTCCTGCTCGGGTTGTTCATCGAGTGGATCGGCATCGTTTTTATTATTGTTCCGATATTTTCACCGATTATTGTCCAGCTGGGTTTTAATCCTCTCTGGGCTGGAATGATGATCTGTATCAACATGCAGATGGCGTTTCAGACTCCACCGATGGCCATGTCTATCTTTGTTCTCAAGGGCGCAGCGGCTCCAGAACTTGGCTTGACAATGGCTGATATTATCAAAGGGGTTATCCCTTTTGTTCTCATCATTATGGTTGTTCTTGTCCTCTGTACGATCTTTCCTGGAATTATCACATGGTTACCCGAACAAGTGCTCGGAGTTTCGCATTAAGTATATTGAGACTACGAGCCCCTGATGATTTATTCAGGGGCTCTTTTCCTTTGAATTCAGATAATGGAATGAAAAAATGAATGGACACCTTTCAGATAAACACCGAAAGGCTGTAGATATTTTTCAAGCCGGTTTGCAGGCTGTAGCCCCCGGTGCGGCAATCAAAAGAATTTTTCGATTAGACGGTAAAATATTATCCGTTGCAAAAGAAGAATATGATCTCAATCTGTTTGAAAAAATAATTGTACTTGGTGCAGGTAAAGCAGGCTCATCAATGGCTAAAGCGACAGAGGAAATTCTAGCTGAACGAATTTCTGCTGGGATTGTCACGGTTAAATATGATCATCTGGAAAAACTGGATAAGATAAAAATTCAGGAAGCCGGTCATCCGGTTCCCGACCAGAATGGGCTCAAAGGGGCACAGGATATTTACCAACTGGCCATGTCGGCCGATGAGCAAACCCTGGTCATCTGCCTTATTTCTGGTGGGGGATCGGCGCTGCTCCCCCTGCCTGTGGAGAGAGTAACTCTCGAAGACAAGCAAAACACGACCAAGGTCCTGCTTGCTTGCGGGGCAACAATCCATGAAATCAATACAGTGCGCAAGCATCTTTCCATCATCAAGGGAGGGGGATTGGCCAAGGCGATTTATCCGGCGACCCTAATTACACTGATACTTTCTGATGTCGTCGGTGATGATCTTGACAGTATTGCTTCCGGTCCCTGTGTTCCAGATTTGTCCACATTTTCAGATTGCAGCGCAATATTTAAAAAATACTCTATTGAAAACCGGATACCACTTAGTGTTATCCAACATATTCGGGCCGGTATAAGCGGCTCAATCCATGAAACCCCCAAGGCGGGGCAGGATTGCTTCCGGAAAACTCAAAATATCATTGTCGGTAGTAATTTTGATGCATGATTTAAAGCAAAAGAAAAAGTCGAAGTGTTGGGATACAACACCTTGATTCTTTCTTCTTTGTTTGAAGGAGAAACACTCGATCTTGCGCACCACCACTTGGCGATAGCGCATTAACTCCAACTTCATTGACACCCTCTACCACAACCGTCGTGTCTGTTCTCTGTCGGAGTAACGACCGTCAAGATCA
>JBDNGT010000452.1:0-2883 GCA_041689145.1 Geopsychrobacter sp.
ACTCGTGCAGGAAGGGCGCATTCCAGCGCAGAAATTGGGCAAGCAATGGCGCTTTGGAAAAGCGGCTATTGATCGTTGGTTGGATTCAGAGCAAGGTAAAAGTGATAACCGTAAATCTGATTTATCGGTGGGTAAATAGACATGTTTACACCCTATCAGAGTTTATATTTTGCGCATCGGTTAATTTAAAGTGAACGTATTGAAAACCAGATATCCCGAACTATAGCATCGGCTCGTGTAGACATGTACCCTCACTTGGTAGAAGCCGCCTGTTTTGCCCTGAAGTCGCCTCTAGCCAAAGGGTCATGTTGATGAGCTGTTGGTTGGCCACACTCTTTTGACCCTTAAGTCATCAAAATATGAATATACTTGAACAAAAAAGTTCCAAACTCATATCAAAAACTCGCAGGTCGGGCACAACGCCTGAACTTGTTGTAAGACATCTGCTGCGCGAGCTCGGCGTTCAATATCGTCTGCAAGGTAAAGGGTTGCCTGGTACCCCGGATATCGTAAACAGGGAATCATATTGGGCGATTTTTGTTCAGGGTTGCTTGCCGTATGGGCATGATTGTAAACATGGTGCACAAAAATCAAAGACGAACAGCAGGGCATGGGATCAAAAAAATCATGATAAACGTGAGCGGGACAGACAAAAGCGGATTGAGTTGGAATCTGCTGGATATCTAGTGCTGGAAGTGTGGGAATGTGAAACAAGAAATCCAATTGAGTTGGCGGGTAGGGTCGAGCTATTCATTAAGAAGGCTCGTGGTCGGCTAGAAGTTTTTTGCTATGACAGGAAAAATAGCCTGATTGAAAGACGTGTGAGAGTTGAAGGAAAGCGCTGGCGAAAAACAAAACTTTCAACATTAGGAATCAAGGTTGGATCAGCTCATGATGTGTTCGATCAAGTATGCTTGCGTTCAAGCAAAAGGCCTCGACCATCTAGGAATGGTGCTGGAACTTTATCTGTAGCTGACCTTTTCTCTGGCTGCGGAGGCCTTTCTCTTGGCGTGCAGGAAGCATGTCGTGCCAGCGGAAGATATTTTCGGTCGGTTCTTGCAGCTGATACGTCCGAGGCTGCAATGCGAGTATATTGCAACAATTTTTCACCTGAGCATGTACTTACAAAGCCAATCGAAAATTGGTTGGATGGTGAACTGGGGAGTGCGCCGACTCCAAATGAAGCACAGCTTCTTGAAAGACTGGATGACGTGAATATCGTTGTCGCTGGGCCGCCATGTCAAGGGCATTCGAACTTGAACAATCACACTCGCCGAAATGATGATCGTAATGCTCTCTGTTTGCGAGTGGTTCGTTTCGCTGAGTTGTTGGGTCCTGAGTATGTAATCATCGAAAACGTTGGCGCATCAGTTCATGATGAAAAACAATCAATTCATAAGGCTAGGAAGCACTTGGAATTCCTTTGGTATAATTGTGATTCGACTACAGTTGATTTATGGAAAATTGGCGTTCCTCAATTACGAAAGCGACATTTGTTGGTCGCCTCTAAAAAGAAACGACTGGATATTCAGAGTATCATTGACCATCATGATATTGACACGTCTAGGGGTGTCGCGTGGGCATTAGGTGACCTTGAAGACACTATCGGAGACACCTTATTAGATCAGTCGCGAAGATTAAGTGAAGAGAACTGTTCTAGGATTCGGTGGCTGTTTGAAAACGATGAGTATGACTTGCCGAATTACCTGCGGCCAAAATGTCATCAGGGAGAGCACAGCTATTATGCAATGTACGGGCGTTTAAGGCAGGAGAGAGTAGCAAATACGGTAACGACCGGGTTTGGGTCTCCTGGGCAAGGCAGATATATTCACCCGTCTAAACAGCGAACATTGACGGCTCATGAAGCTGCCAGGCTTCAGTTCTTCCCTGATTTTTTTGATTTTTCATCTGTGGACAGATACAAAGATCTATCTGCGATGATAGGTAACGCCGTTCCAATGAAGGCTTCGTATCTTATAACGCTAGCTTTATTAGCAGACGCATAATTTGTACAGGGAGGGGTAGTGTCAGAAAGCAATACAAATAAACCGACAGTCGTTGAACCCGACTATACGTTACCCTTTACAGTTTCCTCAGCTTTGCTTCGTGAGTTGGGGGAGCGATTGGTTGGACAGGCACATATTGCTTTAGCTGAACTGGTAAAGAATTCATATGATGCAGATGCAACCAAAGTCGTTATTAAGTTCGAATCAAATCGGATCATTATCGAAGATAACGGCCATGGAATGGATCGAAAGGAATTCGAAAATTTTTGGATGCGCATCGGTACGGCACATAAACAGGAGAAAGGAATAAGTCGTGAATTTGCTCGACCTTTGACGGGATCGAAAGGCGTTGGTCGATTAGCTGTCCAATTTTTGGCCAGAAAAGTCGATTTGTATACCGTCGCGAAACAAGAAGAGCTCCATGCAAGAGTAGATTGGGATAAAGCTGTTAATGCCGGTGAATTAACCGAGGCAAAAGCTGAATTGTGGTTTTCGGATGCGGGGCGGCAATTTCCGGAGCAAAAAACTCATGGAACGAGGATAGAGCTTACTGGCTTAGTTCATGAGTGGGAGTCAGCGTCGTTTGCAAAGCTGGCACGTGAAATATGGTTCCTTGAGCCCCCTATTCGAAAGTTACGTTCAAGTAACAGCAATGACGACAACATAGCATTTGAAGTAGAGCTGTCCTCCGAAAACTCAGATGACGAGCGGAAATTTAAGCAGCAGATGGCTGCGATTTTGCAGATTTGGCACGCTAAAATCAATGGGAAACTTTCTGTTTCAGAAGAAGGGCAAAGTATTCTAAAAGTTTTACTTACCTTTCCTGATGGGGAAACAAATTTGTTTGAGTATCCTGTAGATGATCCAAAACTTCATC
>JBDNGT010000453.1:0-10478 GCA_041689145.1 Geopsychrobacter sp.
CGGTTCAGGGATGGCGGCATAGGTTTCGAGCAGGGCGCTCTGCATGTTTTTGGTGACCGGGCCGGTAATCAGGATGCCGTCAGCATGGCGTGGTGAGGCGACAAACTGAATGCCGAAGCGAGCCAGGTCGTAAACCAGGGTACTGAGCACGTTGAGGTCGGCTTCGCAGGCGTTGCAGCCGCCGGCGCAGACCTGGCGCAGTTTGAGTGAGCGGCCGAACAGGCGTTTCATCTGGCCGTCGAGAGCGGCGGCCAATTGATGCCCCTCTTCACTGGCCAGCAGGCCTTCGCAAGTGCGCGAGGCCAGGCGATAGTCGTTGCTGAAGCTGATCGCGCCATGCGGACAGACCGGGCAGTCGGCGCAGAACAGGCAGCGCCCCAGATCGAGTTGCGGTTTGCCGTCTGTTAGTCGGACCGCCCCGTAAGGGCAGGCGTTCAGACACTGATCGCACCCGGCCTGGCAGAGACTGGGATCGATAAGCGGCGCGCCGCGGAAACGTGCGGGCAGCACCGGTTCCTGCCTGGGGAATTTACCGGTCCGATGTCCCTGACGCAGGCGTTCGGGAATAATTTTGAACATGAGAAAACTCCTTGACCCCTATAGGTCGAATCCACAGTAGGACAGATTGAAACTCTTGTTACACAGCGGAAAGTCGGAAATCTGTTCACCGCGCAGCGACATGGCCAGCCCGTTCCAGTTGCGGAAAGACGGGTCAACCACCTTGTATCGGTCAAAGCACCCTTGGCCGTCGGTAAGCCCGACATGGACCACCTCACCGCGCCAGCCCTCGGTAATCGCGACGGCCAAACTATCGGCGGCCAAGACTTTAGGTGGAGTAAGGAGCTCTCCACTTGGCAGGTTTTGCAGCAAGCGCCGCACCAGCGCGATCGATTTATAGATTTCACGGCGCCGAATATTGGCGCGGGCGTAAACGTCGCCACGCTCTTCGATAACCAGCTGATCATACTCGCGGGGGTAGGCGCCGATCGGGTGATGCATGCGGCTGTCGCGTGGCAGCCCGGAGGCCCGGGCCGCCACGCCGACCATGCCCAGGGCTTCGGCGGTATCTGCCGAGACCAGCCCGATGCCGTCGAGTCGAGCGAGGACCGAAGGGGCATCATAGAAAAGTTCAATGGCACCGCGGGTTTCTTTCTCCATCACATCGAGACGCGCCAGGAGGGACTTCACCAGGGTTTCGTCAATGTCGAAGCCGACGCCGCCGGGACGGACCAGGCCGCGGCCGAAGCGGCTGCCACAGATCTCGGCGGTCAGATTAAGATAGTCGCCGCGAATCCGGCCACAGAAGGATGCGGTCGGCAGATAGCCGACATCCCCCGAAAGGGCGCCGACATCCCCGACGTGATTGGCCAGTCGTTCAAGCTCCAGGGCCAAAGCCCGAATCGCCTTGGCCCGTGGGGATGCCGAGACTCCTCCGAGGGCTTCGAGGATCAGGGCGTAGTTACTGCTGTGACCAATGGTGGTGTCGCCGGCCAGGGTTTCAGCCTGATGCAGGGTCGGCCGGTGCGGACCGCCGACGAACAGGGGTTCGAGACCGCGGTGCTGAAAGCCGAGGGAGATTTCGAGGCTCATCACCTCTTCGCCGTGACACTGAAAGCGGAAGTGTCCCGGCTCGATGATGCCAGCGTGAACCGGCCCGACCGCAACCTCATGCACTTCTTCACCTTCAACCCGATAGAACTCCATGTCGCCCGGCACCGGGTGCTGTTGCGGGTTACGCCCCCAGGCATCTTCTCCAGCCCGCCAGGGGCTGTGAAAACGTACCGGTTTAAACCAGGGGTGCCCCTCGACCACGACCGCGTACTGTTCGGCAATCTCGCGTTCGAACAGGTGCAGTTGCGGGCAGACCGGGGTCAACGATTGAAAGCGCCGCCCGACGCTGGTGCGCAACAGCAGAAAATCCTCTTGCCAGTCGCGCGACAGAACAGCGAAGATTTCGAGCCGGTCTTCATCCAAAGGCCGGGCAAAATAGGCAGAAATACGGGCATTTTCCTTTTTTGCCTGCAACAGGACTGTCGTGAATTCGCTGTATTCGAGCGGCTCAAGTTCGCTGAGTGGCAACATACAGCCGTTTTTCACCCTGGTCAGTTTTCTCATGGCTGCACCTCAATCAGGGCGGCCGCACCGCGCAGCAGTTGACTTAAGGGCTCGGGCAGATAGAGACCGAGCATCAGTACGATCAGCAACAGCAGCAGTGGTGGTGCCACCAACAACAGGCGGTCGCGAAAGCCGTTGTCCTCGAGAGTCGGGTCGGCTTTGCCCTGGGTCACCGACAGCACCGTGCTGCCCATGCCGATAAACACGGTTGCCAACAGGGTCAGGACCAGGGCGCCGATCAGGTAGTGTTCGCCGGCGAAGACGCCGCGCAGGATCGTAAATTCGCTCAGAAAGGGGCCGAACGGCGGGGAACCGGTGATCGCCAGGAATCCGGCCAGGAACAGCCCGCCAGAAAGCGGCAGGCGGGCCATCGCCCCGTGGACACCGCTCATTTTTTTGCTGGCGTGGGCCCGATGGATATTGCCGGCGGCCAGAAACAGGCTGCCCTTGGTCAGGGCATTGTTGATCAGGTGCAGCATGGCCCCGAAGGTGGCGATGCCGCCGATACCGACCCCGATCGCCAGAATCCCCATGTGCTCGACGCTCGAAAAGGCCAGCATCCGTTTAATATCGGTCTGGCGGATGACAAAAATAGCCGCCACGGTCAGGGACAAGAGCCCCATGCCGAGCAGGGCATGGCGCGCCATATCCAGATCGCCCGCTGCGCCCATCAACTGAACCCCGCGCAGGATAGCCAGAAATGCGACACTCGTCAGGCAGCCGGCCAAAAGCGCGCCGACCAGACCGGGAGCTTCTCCGTAAGCATCAGGCTTCCAGGTGTGCAAAGGCGCGAGTCCCATCTTGGTCCCGAAACCGACCAGGAGAAAAACAAACCCGGCATGCAGCCAGGGGCCAGCCATATGGGGGGCTTCGGCCAGGAGAGTATCAAACTGCAGGCTGACCTCGGAGCCGTTGCTGAGTGAGGCATAGCCGACGAACAGGATACCGAGCATCGCCAGGGCGATCCCGACCGAACAGATCAGCAGATATTTCCAGGTCGCCTCAATCGACAGGGCGTTGCGATTGAAATAGATCAACGGCGCACTGGCGATGGTGGTGGTTTCGACCGCCACCCAGAGCAGCCCCAAGTGGCGCGACAGCACCGCCAGGGTCATCGCTGACAGAAAGACCAGCAGGCAGGAGACCATGATGTGGTTGTCGCGATCGACACGCAGGTTGAGGTAATCGAGCCCGTAGACCGCGCAAGCAAAAAAGAGTACGGCCGTGACCAGCAGTACCAGGCGCGCGAGGTCATCGAGGCCGATCCAGGCGAGATTGCGGATCGGCGGTTGGCAGATCAGCAGAATCGACAGAATCAGCTGCAGGCCGCTACCCAAGGGCAGCATCAACGAACGCATCCGATGCGAGGGGAGCAACCAGACGATGGTCGCAAAAAACAGAGGAACGACGATGACAGCTATCAGCATGGCCTACTCCCGCAGCGCCGAAAGGCGTTCGGTATTGAGTGAAGAAAATTCGCGGTTGATCTGGTTGAGGACAATCCCCATGACGAAGACCCCGACCAGCAGATCGAGCAGCACCCCGGCTTCGACCATCAGCGGCATCGCCTCGGAAAGCAGGATGCCGAAGATAAAGATGCCGTTTTCGAGCATCAGGTAGCCGAGTACCTGGGTGATTGCCTTGCGACGGGTGATCAGCAGTAAGAAACCGGTGCCGAGGGTAGCCAGCGACACCGGAATAAACAGGCATCCAAGATGCTCAGGCAAAAGCGGCAGATAATCGGCGAAGATAAAGGCTGCGACGGTGGTAAGGGCACCCAGAATAAGGGTCGGAACGTAACCGATCAGCGGCTCGACTTCGCGTTTGATGCGCACCTCACGAATGGCGCGAAAAAGCATCCAGGGAATGAACCCGCCCTTCATGGCCAAGGCCGCCAAGGCCAGAAACAGGGTATGGCCTGACAGACCATGTTCGGTCAGCGGCAGCAGGGCGAGGAGAGCCCCCTGCAGGGCAACCGCCTGAATGCAGGCGCCAAGGCGCGCACTGCCGAGGCAGTAAAAATTGATCAGGACGACTGCCAGCAGGCAGAAATTACTGAGATGATCCATAACCACTCCTGAAATAAGGCGTTAACGCAGGGTTAAAACCAGGGCAAAAACCGATAACAGGGTAGTGCCGATCAGCATTTGCGGGATTCTCGGCATCCGCAGGCGTGCCATGATCGATTCAATCACCCCGATTAAAATCGCAAGCAACAACTCTCCCCCTAAAAAGATCAGCAGGTCGAGCCACAGCATGCCGGTATCAAACGGCAGGGTCAGGCGAACCACCAACGCCCCCATCACCATCAGTTTCAAGGCCGAACCATAGAGGATCATGCCCAGGGCCGGGCCGCTGTGATCGAGGACCATCACCTCGTGGATCATGGTCAGTTCGAGGTGGGTATTGGGGTCGTCAAACGGAATGCGTGAGTTTTCGACCAGCATCACGATCAGCAGGCAAACCACCACCAGTCCGAGAGGCGCGCTCATGGTCAGCCAAGCCTGGGCCAGATGCCGGCCGAACAGATTCTGTAGCGCCAGGCCGTCCGAAAGGCGGGCCAGCACAATCAAGGCGAAGAGTACCGTCGGTTCGGCCAGACAGGAGAAGGTCACCTCGCGGACTGCGCCCATCCCCTCAAAGCTTGAACCGGTGTCGAGCGCCGCTGCAGCGGTGAAGAAGCGCGCCAGGCCGAACAGGTAAACAAACAGAATCAGGTCGCCGCTGAAGGAGAAGGGGGCCGGCATGGCACCAAAGGGGATCAGCAGCGAGGCCAGAATCGGAATGACCAGGCCGACAACCGGCCCGGCGCGGAAGACCCAGGTGGTGGTGCGGCTGAAGACAAAGCCTTTTTTCCAGAGTCGCAGCAGATCCCAATATGGTTGCAGCAGCGGGGCGCCGACGCGGCCGGCAAACCAGGCCTTGGTCTTGGTGATCACCCCGGGCATCAATGGAGCAAAAAACAGCAGTAACAGCAGATGCAGCAAAAGCGGAAGAAGCATGATGACGTCCTTCGTATTTAAGGCAGTGTGGCGGTCAACAGCACCACCACCGCTAACAGGACATAAAGCAGATAAAGGCCGACCCGGCCGTTGTGGACCAGACCCCGGATCCTCTGAAACAGCCAAGCCGCTCCCGATGTTGACGGCAGCAGCAAACGGTCAAGGACCGTATCGGGGGTGTGGCTGGAAAATTCTCTCGCAGCCGGGAACACACCCTCAACCCGCCCGCCGTGGCGTTCGCTCCAGAGACCGAAACGGAACAGCCTGACCAGAAAATCACCGAACGAGGAGGCAGTGTATTGCATGCGCGGCGACGGGAAAGAAAACCCGCAGCCCCAGGTGCTAACCGGATCCGGGGCATTTTGGCTGCGCCGCCAGAGCCAGAATCCGACCAGCGCCAGGCATGAGAGCAGCACCCAGCCACAGACCCCGACCAACAACAGCGGGCTCAGCGGTCCCGACAGACTCGCGGTCGGAATCGAGCTCCAGGAAAGCACCGCGCTGCTGAGCAAGGGGGCGAGACTGGTTGGGAAGAGGCCGATCCAGGCACAGCTCACAAGCAGGCCGGCCATGCCCAGCAACATGCTTTTAGGCGCTTCGTGGCCATGAAGACTCTGTTCGCTGCGGGGTTCGCCTAAAAAAGTTACGCCGAAGACCTTAACGAAGCAGGCGACCGCCAGCGCGCCGATCATCGCCAGGGTTGGAATCGCCAGCAGGATCAGTGAAACCGGCAGCGGAGAACCTTGCACCGTCTGAAACAGGCCGAGATAGATCAGCCATTCGCTGATGAAGCCGTTGAACGGCGGCAGCCCACAGATGGCGACCGCGCCACCGAGAAAGAACAGACCGCTCCAGGGCAGGCGGCGCAAGAGCCCCCCGTACTGGTCGATCTCGCGGGTACCGGTGGCATGAATCAGGGCGCCGGCGCTGAAAAAGAGCAGCGATTTGAACAGCCCATGGTTGATCACATGCAGCAGTGCGCCGGCGAGGCCGAGCAGGACCAGTTGCGGGATATGGTAGCTGCGGCCGAGCAGGGCGCCGCCGACACCGAGGGCGATGATGCCGATATTTTCAACACTGTGATAAGCGAGCAGGCGTTTGATGTCGTGTTGAGCGATGGCGAAAGCAACACCAAAAATTCCCGAGATGGCGCCCAGAATCAGGACTGTCCAGCCCCACCAGGGAGGGATCTCGGTGAAGAAGGAGGTCACACGTAACAGACCGTAGATGCCGGTTTTGATCATAATCCCCGAGAGGACCGCCGAGGCATGGCTGGGCGCTGCGGCGTGGGCACCGGGCAACCAGATATGCAGCGGCATAATTCCCGCTTTGACCCCGAACCCGCCTAAGGCCAGCAAAAAGATCGCTGTGCCGCTGGTTGCGAGAGTTCCCGCTAGCGGAAAAGCCAGGGATCCAGTTTCGGCGCCGAGCAGCGAGAACATCGCAAACAGGGCGAGAGTGCCGGTATGGGTGGCACAGAGGTAGATGAAGCCGGCGCGCCGGGCATCGGAATTCTCCTGCTCGGTGGTAATCAGAAAAAATCCGGCTAAAGCCATCAGTTCCCAGCCGAGCAGAAAAAGCACGCCGTTGCGTGCCACCAGCAGTAGAACCATCGAGCCTGCCAGCAGGCCATAGTTGAAACGCAGGCCCCGACCCGATTCGGGATGGTCGCGCTGAGGCCAATAGCCATGGCCGTACAGCGCACCCAGGGCAAATACCAAGAACAGCGGCAGCAGGAAAACCGATGAGAGGGGATCGATTTCGAGCGCCAGACGGCCGCCCGGCACCGACCAGGGACTCTGCCAGGCGCTTGAACTGCCGCTTTGCAGCGCGCGGATCACTCCGAAGCTGCCGCTGATACTCCCCGCCAGAACCATCAGGCTGGAGAGCAGAGCACCGCCGCCGCCGTTGCGGCGCAGGCATAAGCCAGGAACGCCCGACAAGCCGAAGAGCAGACTGGCGATCCCTATCCATAAAATCGGCACCGTTTAAATCCTCCCTTCGATGACACTCCAGGTGATCAGAACTGCACAACAGAGAAAGATGTAAAGCACGTAAATCGGTAACTTCCCCTGTTGCAACCAGCGCAGGTGAACACAGCGCTCGGCCAGCCAGTGGAACACGGGATAGAAAAACTTCTGCAGCACCGGATCGACCGAACGCTGGGTGAGGCTCGCGGCTGTCGGAAACAGCCCCCGCGGCAAAACGGCCCCGACTTCGGGCTGCAACACACGTGGCAATAGATGTCGGGTCATCTCGCCGTAGGCTTCAGCGGTATAAGAAATGCGGGAGGAGGGGAAACTGAAGCCGCAGCCCCAGGTCGCCGCCGCCGCGACCGGTCTCTTGCTGCGCAAGAACTGCAGCAGCAACCAGGCCAAACCGAGCAGCAGGATCAGCGAGGCTCCCCAGCGGCCTAAACTGCCGAGGGTTCCCGCCACCTCAAGCGGAACCGCCGCGCCGCCGTGCAGCAATTGGGCGATCGGTCCCGCGAGGAGACCGATGGCGGTTTGCGGCAGCAGTCCGATCAGCAGACAACCCGCCAGCAGCAGTCCCTGCGGCAGGGTTATCAGCGGGGAGGCTTCATGGGCATGACGCGCCGCTTCGGAACGGGACTCACCGAGCAGGGCGATGCCGACGATTCGGGTGAAGGCGATCACCGCCAGCGCGCCGGTCAGCCCGAGCAGCCCGACCAGTAGATAGGGAAAGAGGCCCCAAAAGCCGCTGACAGCTTGCCCGGCCTGCAACATCCCGAGATAGATCAGCCATTCACTGACCAGCCCGTTAAAGGGGGGGAGCGCGGCAATCGCCAGACTGCCACCGATAATCAAGCCGCCCGCAATCGGCATCTTGCGCAGCAGGCCGCCCATCAGGTTCATGTCGCGCGTGCCGGTGGCGTGCAGCAGACTGCCGGCGCCGAGAAACATCAGCCCCTTAAAGAGCGCATGGTTCCAAACGTGCAACAGGCCACCGGCCAGGGCCAGCGTGGCGATCTGCGGCAGCCCGGCACTGTTGGCTGCCAGACCGACCCCCAGGCCGAGAAATATAATCCCGACATTTTCGACCGTCGAATAGGCCAGACAACGCTTGACGTCGCGCTGCTGGGTGGCGAGGGCGATGCCGTACACGGCACCGATGATGCCGCAGCCGGCCAGCAGCCCGCCCCACCACACCGGGGCGGTCGGCAGCAGGGTCAACACACGCAGGATACCGTAAATCCCGGTTTTAACCATCACCCCGGACATCAGCGCCGAGACATGACTGGGCGCAGCGGGGTGGGCATCGGGCAGCCAGACATGGAGCGGAAAGAGTCCCGCCTTGGTGCCGAAACCGATGACAGCGAGTAGAAACAGGGTCAGCGCCAGGCCCGGACCGATCTGTTGCAATGCACCAAATGCGCTGAACTGCAGGCTGCCGCAGATCTGACCGGCGAGCAGAAACAGGGCAAACAGACAGGCGGCACCGACATGGCAGGCCAGCAGATAGGTCCAGGCCGAACGGCGCACCGCCGGCAGCTGGTGGTCGAAGGCGACCAGAAAAAAGGAGCTTAACGACATCAGTTCCCAGACCGCGACAAATAGAAGGCCGTTGGCGGCCGTAACCACCAGCGCCATGGCGACCACTAGTACGCTGAAGAAAAACCACTGGGGCCCGAGGGTACGATGTTTCCCCTCCTCGGCCAGATAGCCGGCACCATACAGGGCGCAGAGCGGCGAGAGTACAAAAATCGGCAGCAGAAAGCAGGCACTCAAGGGATCCATTGCGAGGGAAAACTCACCGCCCGGAACCTGCCAACTGAGGTTGAAGGTTGTCGCCCCCTGTAGTAACAGAATTTTGATACTGACAAACAGACCGGCCGCCGAACCGGCAAAAGTACCAAGTACGGCCAAAAAGCTGGCTAAGGTGGATCTACGCCCGGCGAACAGTGAGGCTGTTCCACCGGCCAGAATTAACAACAGAGCAATAATGAACATCGACATCGATTGAGCCTCAAACAAGCTGGTGTTCCGCAGCGTTCAGCAGGGAAAAAATTTCTTCACGACTCCCTTGATTGGTGAGCGCGGTACGAAAGTGCGGATCATGCAGGACAAAGCTCAGGCGTGACAAGATGCCGAGATGGGCCTTGATCGTGGGTGAAAAGAGCGGAAAAAGGATCTGGACCGGTTGACCATCCAGCGCAAAAAAATCGACCGGTTCTTCCAGGTAACAGAGTGAGAGGGTCGGCCGTGTGACATGCAGCAGCACCGGGTTGCGTACGTGGGGAATCGCGATCCCACCACCGATAGCGGTGGAGGCGAGTTCTTCGCGCGCCAGCGTCAGTTCCAGCAGATGTTTACGGTCGACCTCTTCAGGGAGCCTGACCAGTTGCGCAACCTGTTCAAGTACGCTATCGCGCGTGCTGCCGCCGACCCGGTAGTGGATGCCGCCTGTTTCCAGCGCTTCGGCCAGGCTTGGGAGCGGTTGTTTATCGGCTTCAGGTTCGACAAAAATCGAAGAATCGACCTTCATCCGCTTCGATGTCGCCCATTCCAGCAGTTCGGCACGGTTAAAGCGATACTGTTCCCCCACCCGAAAAAACGGCACGCTCTCCTGCTTGATCCAGCGATAAATCGTTTTTTCGGAAACCGCCAGCAGTTTGGCTGCTTCTTTGACAAGTATATTCATATGTCTCTTTTCGGCACAATGTTGGACATCATTGGACATATACCCTTACGATGAGAAAATGTCAAAGCGAAATTGTCAAAAAAAAGGGAGATGCCGCTAGGAGGCTGTCCGACAATGAGGGCCGAAGCGAAAACTCAGAAGTTTGAGAACAGATTTTGGCTCGCTTGAGAGCTCATAGCCTTAGCTATGGGCCGAAAAGGAGCCGAAATATGGGCCAAACAGCTGGGTTTGCAGCCGGTCATGGATTGTCGGACAGCCTCCTAGGTTAAGCAGCTTTTGTGGCAGGTAGCGCTGCCGTTAAAGGCGGCATCTGGTTATCCACTTCGCTCAAGTTGGAGCCTGACTAAGCAAGCTCCCCTCCCTTGATGGGAGGGGCTGGGGGCGGGTGAAAATCATGCGCTAACATTGCTTCTTTGTTCCGAACGCCCCCTCACCCCAACCCTCTCCCACTGAGGGGAGAGGGAGTCACCCTTGTCATTATTGCAAGCTTATTGCTCGCTCGGATGTTAGTGGTGTGAAGTAGACAACCAGAATGCGCCATTTGCGATAAAGGGGCTTTCGCGACAGAAATCAGCGTTTTTGCAAAAGTTCCAGCAGACCCTGCAACAGCTGCAGCGGCGTTGGCGGGCAGCCGGGGATCACAGCATCGACGATCAAAACCTGTGCGACTCCGGCACAACAGGCATAGGACTCGCCGAA
>JBDNGT010000454.1:0-2179 GCA_041689145.1 Geopsychrobacter sp.
ACGGTTTGATGAGGGAGGGTAGGGCCAGATGGCGAGAAACGGATATCCTCGTCTAACGAAAGTGACGGGCACGCATATCTCGATCTTGCACGTTTGGACCTGCTCTCTACTCTACCCTTAGGTCTCCCGAAACCCGCTTTAGCTCTCGGGATCAAGCAAACGTGCGCCATGAATCACTCTCAAGATGACCACTGTGTGACCGCTGACACGAAAGATTGTTCGGTAAGATTGATAAAGAAGGTGGCGGTAGGATGTGCCGAGAATAGCGTTTTCAGCGATAAACGGGCAACGCTCAGGGTGCAACTCCAAAGATGTCACCTGGGCCTCAAGCGCAACGATGAAAGCTGTCGCATTCTCTGGGTCATCCAGGGCAATATACTCCCAGATCGCCGATATATCGGCCTCTGCTGATGGGGTTATTTCAATCCGGTAGGTCGTGGGCATGCTTGAACTCTCGCAAAAAGTCCCGCGCCTCACGTAAGGTCCCGGTCGCTGCCTGGTTTTCGGCCGGAGCCAGCAAGCGTGCCATATTCGCCGCCGCCAGTTGTTTCTGATAAACAGCAACGTCAAGAATCACAGAATCAGCACGACCGTTCACGGTCAAAACAACCGGACGACCCGTCGCGTGAACATGATCAAGGATCTCACGCGTATGGCGTTTCAGATCTGTAACCGAACGGATATCATCAGCAAGGTTCACGATTAAACTCCTTTTTAAGCATTATTTATGATATCAAATATAGAGTGTCAAACAACAGCTGTCAACGACTCGAAGGCAATAATGGGGTCAGCCCTTGGCCTTTCCCCGAAAAAGTCTGCTTCTGCCCTGCTAGCGAGACGAACTGTCCAAAGTGACCTCACGCGTCACCGATCGCTTTGACTGACAAGGCTTTGAGATGCATGCTGAGCGCCTCAGGTGATTCGAAGGCACTCAAGTGACCTGCCTCGATATCGACAACGCCAACCTGGATAGCGCTGCGTAAGGCGTCTAAACGTAAAGCATCCTCTTCCTCGCGGCGCTCAACGAGTCGCAAGCCCTCACGCAGAACTTCACTGGCATTCTGATAGCGCCCCGAGGTCACGAGCTGCTCCACCAAGGAAGCTTGATGGTCGGTCAATACAACATTACGGGTCGGCATGACTCTTCTCCTTTGAATCTCAATTGGCATATTATGCCAACACAACACCCAGAAGTCCATCACATTAGGTACAACAGTTCAGGACAGGAGTAACGGGGCAGATAAATTGCCATGTCAGGTGGTACGTTTTCGACACCTCGCCGAGACTTCGTCAAAGGTAAGGTGCCCGGCGGGGCGCAACCCGCCGACCTTGATTCGACGTTCCATGTTTGCAAGTTTGCAAGACCCTATGACCTTACTATCCAACCCGCCGACCTTGATCTCAACAACCATGCGGGTTATTATAGCTACAACAACCCACATGGAGATCCGACTATGAAAACAGTACAGATGACACTGAACGACGAGCTTGTCGACCAGGTTGACGTGGCAGTCAAAAAGCTGCACACCAACCGCTCGGCCTTCACCCGCGAGGCACTGCGCGACGCATTGAACCGATTAGATACCATGCAGCTGGAACAACAGCACCGCCAAGGTTACCTGAAAAAACCTGTAACTGAGACTGAATTCAGTGTCTGGGAAGATGAACAAGATTGGGGAAAAGTGTGAAATGCGCTGAAGTCCGCTGGTATACATTCAAACAGCCGGACAAAAAACGCCCGGTTGTCATTTTAACCCGCAATTCAGTAATTGACTACCTCGGAGAAATCACCATCGCCCCCATCACAACCACAATCCGCGATATACCGAGTGAGGTGTTTTTGTCTCGGGGAATTAACATGCCAAGAGATTGCGCAATAAACTGCGATCACATTCAAACCGTATCCAAAACTAAAATCGGATCACTGATCACAACCTTAACCGATGAGCAGAAGAAACAGTTAAAAAGCGCGATCCTGTTTGCACTGGAGCTTTAGCTAGAAACCTCATTTGTCAAGCGTGACCCCTTAGCTGTTCTTGAATCGGCACCATCCCGGTTGACCCGCCGGATGATGCAAATGACGGGGGCGGCATTTCAGGCTAAAGTGAGTCTGAATAAACAGGCCACTGACCCCATAAGCCACACCCCCGTCAAGAAAAGATTATCAGATCAAGGGGTG
>JBDNGT010000455.1:0-5007 GCA_041689145.1 Geopsychrobacter sp.
CCAACCAGCGCCATGCCGGACTGTGAGGTGTAGAATTCGGTGTCGGATTGCTCAATTTTGAACCGCGGAAAAGTCACAGAAAAACCTCCTTGGGTGAATTTGAATGCGGTTACAATATAACACAAAACATGAACAAAATCATCTAGTTATGACGAATATATCAGAATTTTACTTATGTAAGCTCACTGATTCAGGAAATCACCAAAAGACCACATTTTAAATTGCCCTATATTTTTATGGCTGTATTCGTATTTTTTTCAAAAAATACCTACCAGTCGATCGCCCCGGTTCTGCAATCCAAGTCAAGGGCCAACTCTTTTGCGGCCAGGGATTTAATGACTGCTGAAATAGCCCCGAAAGTTGTTCCAACCGAAACTATGGCCTTCTGAAGGGCCGGTTGGCAGTTTCCTCCAAATGCTGCTAAGAAACACACTTCGTGCGGGGGAGGCTACTCATCTCAGATATCGAGAGGGCTGATACATCCATGATCCCGCTTGGGGGATGTCTCTTAAGTTGTCTCAGGCAAGGTTTTTAGCAAATTTCACTTGTTCAAAGAGTTTTGAGACGAGGGTTTGTGGTGATCAAAATCAATTCTATTTGCTAATCGAGCCATTTTTTGAATTTCGCCGACGCCGATTTTACATCCTCTTAACGCTTTCCTGACACCCTCCTCATCAGCACCTCATAATCGACTGCTAATTTCAGGACAACGAAATAAGTGGGACTCGTCTGTCATATCGCGATGCGACAGCCAAAAGCAGCTCGATTATTGAATGCAAGGCTTTTTTAGGAGGAACGATGACCAAAGATAGTATCAAGGACTTTCCCGGAATCTGTTTCGAAACCATCTGTCGCACCCTGCTCAGCCTGCTCCTTATGGTCTTGCTGGTGGCGATGGCCTTCGGCATCATGCGGGTGGATTAACATATCCTTTTTAGCATTATTCAACTATTCCTTCAATCAGGCTCCCATTTCTTGGTATAGTGCGGGCGCGACTAAACTCGCCTGAGCTCACAAAACGCTAACAATCATATCCGATCATCGAAAAATTGTAGGTAATCCATTCGCGGGCGGGGGTCTATGGCCGAGCAAAAGAAAACGATTCTGGTGGTTGAAGATGAAGAAGATATTCTTGCCCTGCTCCATTTTAACCTGATCAAAGCAGGATATCTTGCGGACTGTGTGGCCCACGGCGAAGAGGCCTTGCAGGCCGTCGCTGCGCATAAGCCTGATCTGATTCTGCTTGATTTGATGCTGCCCGGCATCGATGGCCTCGAAATCTGCCGCCGTCTGCGCGCCGCTGAGGCCACCAGCGAAATCCCGATTATCATGCTTACCGCCTGCGGTGAGGAGGCGGATGTGGTGCGCGGCCTGGAACTAGGTGCAGATGATTATGTCACCAAGCCCTTCAGTATTAAGGTTTTGCTCGCGCGGGTGGAGACCGTTATGCGTCGTCGCACTGAGCTTCAGCCGCCGACGGACGGCGAGGAGCTGATTCGCGGCGCCCTGAGCATCCACCCGGGACGTAACCTGGTGCGGGTGGAGGGGGAGACTGTCGAGCTGACCTTCACCGAGTTCCGCGTCCTTGAGGCGCTCGCGAGTCGCCCCGGCTGGGTGTTTACCCGCTATCAAATTGTCAACGCCGTGCGCGGCGAAGATTATGCGGTGACCGATCGCGCGGTTGATGTCCAGATCGCCGGGCTGCGGAAGAAGCTTGGGCGCTGCGGTTCGTATATTGAAACCGTGCGCGGAGTTGGCTATCGTTTTCGGGAGGAACTGTGAAACTGAAGCGGCGGCGGCTCGTCTGGCAACTCTACCCCTCTTACCTTCTGTTGATCCTGCTGGTTTTGCTGCTGGTCGGCTGGTACGTCTCGGGTGAGCTGCGCAACTTTCATTATCGTCAAACGGCCAATGATCTGCATGCCCGCGCCCAGCTGGTTGAACCTCAATTGCAGGGGCAGCTCAATGCCGGGGCTCAGGTGCAACTGACTCGGCTGGTTAAACGCCTCGGTGCACAGTCCGATACCCGGATCACCATTATCCTTAAGGACGGCACCGTCTGTGCTGATTCCCAAGAAGATGCGCTGCAGATGGATAATCATGGCCAACGGCCCGAGGTGCTGCAGGCCTTCAACGGTCCTCAAGGAATGTCGGTCCGTTTCAGTAACACTCTGGGCCAATCGCTGATGTACGTCGCGGTGCCGATCTACGCTGCAGGGCAACAGGTCGGCGTGATCCGCACCGCCTTGCCGGTCTCGGACATTGAGGCGACACTGCGGGATATCCGCCGGCAACTGCTGCTCGGGGGCATGCTGCTGGCTGTGTTGCTGGCGCCGCTCTGCTGGTGGCTGTCGCGGCGCCTCAGTCACCCCCTCGAACTGATGACCGCCGGCGCCCAGCGCTTTTCGCGCGGTGAGTTGGATACCCCCCTCGAAATCACCGGGTCCGAAGAGACCGGCCGCTTGGCTGCGGCGATGAACCGGATGGCGGTCCAACTGGCCGAACGGATTGCGCGCGAAATTGCGCAGCGCAGTGAGATTGAGGCGATCCTCGGCTGTATGATCGAAGGGATTGTCGCGGTCGATAATGATGAACGGATTATCCGCTTGAATATGGCAGCGACCGAACTCTTCTCCGTCTCGCCCAGGGTGCGTCCGGGTCGCCCAGTGCAAGAGGTGATCCGACAGGCCGAACTGCAGCGCTTCATCCGCCAGGCCTTGGCCCAACAGGGACCGCTCGAAGAGGAGCTGATCATGCACGGCCCGCAGAAGCGCTACCTTCACGTGCAGGCTACGCCCCTGACCGGCAATGCTGATGAACGGATCGGGGTGTTGCTCGTGCTCCACGACCTGACCCGCCTGCGTCAGCTCGAATCGGTGCGGCGCGATTTTGTCGCCAATGTCTCGCATGAACTGAAGACGCCGATTACCGCGATCCGCGGTGCGGTCGAAACCCTGCTCGATGAGGGCATGGATGAAGGCACCAATCAGCGGTTTTTACAAATCATCTTCAAGCAGAATGAACGGCTCAATGCCCTGGTCGAGGATCTGCTCGACCTGTCGCGGATCGAACAGGGGACCTCGCAAGGGGGGTGGGAGTTGGTCAGCGCGCCGCTCCTGCCGGTGCTCGAAAGTTCGTGCGCCGCCTGTGAAAGTCTGCTCCTGCAGCAGCAGATCGACCTGCAAATCAACTGTTCTACACAGCTCGAGGCGCGGATCAACGCCCCCTTGCTTGAACAGGCAATCATCAATCTGCTGTCAAATGCGGTTAAATATAGTGAACCTGGCAGACAGGTGCTGATTGAGGTGTCCGAGCTGGGAGATCAGGTCCAGATCCGGGTGCAGGATTTCGGCTGTGGCATCGACAAGGTGCACCTGCCACGTCTCTTCGAACGTTTTTACCGGGTCGATCTGGCGCGCAGCCGGAGTCTTGGCGGCACCGGTCTGGGCCTGGCGATTGTCAAACATGTGGCGCACGCTCATCGCGGCGAGGTTTCAGTCGCGAGCACCCCGGGAGAGGGCAGCTGTTTTACGCTGCTGCTCATCAAGGCATGAGACTTCTAACGTTCAGCAGGGCTGATCCGCACCCGCGGATTACTTAAACGCAGAGCAGTAAGAGGGTTTGATCATCCTCGGCGGAACAACCGGCGGGAACGGCAATCCGCGCAACGATGAGATAACTTAAACCAATAGAAGGGGGGAAGATGAGGTTTTTTCGCAGTCAGATGAGGGTGATACTCGGAATTTCCTGGTTGTGTGGATGGTGCTTTATGCCAATGCTGGCCGCTGCCACGCCGCAAGATTTTACGCGCTGGCTCGAAGATTTTCGTGTCGAGGCGCGGGCTGCGGGAATTTCGCAAAAAACTCTAACGGCAGCCCTGGCCGAGGTTAAGGGGCCGCTCCCCCGCGTCATCGATCTCGACCGCAGTCAGCCGGAACTGACCCAGTCCCTGGCCGAATACGTCGGCGCGCGCGTCACTCAGCAGCGGATTGCCGCCGGACAACGGATGTTACAGCGGTATCCGACCTGGCTGAGGCGGGTGGAACGAGGCTACGGGGTGCAGCGCCGTTTCCTCGTGGCGCTCTGGGGGATTGAGACCAACTATGGTGAGCACGCGGGAAGTTTCCCGCTGATTCAGGCCCTGGTGACTCTGGCACATGATGGGCGGCGCAGTACCTATTTCCGCAAGGAACTGCTCGCTGCTCTGCATATCCTCGACACTGGGCATATCCGCTTGGCGAACATGAAAGGCTCCTGGGCCGGCGCCATGGGGCAGTGCCAGTTCATGCCCTCCTCTTTTCGCCGTTATGCGGTCGATGCCGACGGCAACGGACAGGCCGACATCTGGCACTCGGTGCCCGATGTGCTGGCCTCGGCGGCCAATTACCTGAAGCAGAGTGGCTGGCAGAATGACCAGACCTGGGGCCGCCCGGTACTCTTACCGGAAAACTTTGATTTGGTTTTGACCGGGCTTGAAACCCGCTTGCCGCTGGCGCGTTGGCAAGCACTGGGGGTGAGAAGGGTGAACGGCAATAATTTGCCGCACCGCGGTCTGCTGGCCTCGCTGATTCTGCCGGATGGCCCGAGCGGAGCAGCCTTTCTTGTCTATGACAATTTCCGCGTCCTGCTGAAATGGAACAATTCGAACGCCTTTGCCGTCGCGATCGGCACACTAGCGGACCGATTAGCAGCTCAATGAAGGTCCTGATTTGACCTTGAATCTGTGTGCGGTTTGTGATTCAAGAGGATCAGGCAACAGACGTCAACAGTCTGAGGGAGAAGACGGGATATGCGTATTCTGATCATCGAGGATCAACAGGACATTCTGCAGAATATCGTAGATTACCTGGAATTGAAGCACTACGTGGTTGATTGTGCCTACGATGGCTTGGGTGGCCTGCACCTGGCATTGACGCAACCCTTTGATCTGATCATCCTCGATTTGATGCTGCCCGGTATGGACGGCTTGACCCTGTGTCGACGCTTACGCCAGGAGGGTGCGGTGGA
>JBDNGT010000456.1:0-5808 GCA_041689145.1 Geopsychrobacter sp.
AGAAACCTCTTCAATCTTTCCGTCCATCACACAGCGCAACCAGATTGCAGGCCCGGTTCGCCTTTCAGGAGCGTAATCACTCAGAACAAACAGCTCCGGCAACTCACTCTGTAACAAGGGGATCACCGCTTCCCATTGATGATCCCGATCCGGCCACAAGACACAGACAGGCGCGACCTGAATTTCTGGGTTATAAACGGAGGCGGCCCGAATTGCCTTGATCAGAGCTGAGTAGACGGTTTGGCTGTCGTTCTTGGACATCAATTTATCCTTCTGTGATTCCATAAACTTCTTTTATTGTCAGAATCACCTCTGCCACGGACACGCCACTGATACCGATATTTTTCAACAGCTGTTGGTCCAAATCAGCCTCAATTGCTTGCAGAAAATCAGCGACATCTTTACGGATTGTTTCAGGCAATTCAACGCGGACCTCAGGATTAAGTAGTTGATAAAGGCGCAGAATGTCAGTCCGATGTTTGTTGATGTTTTTACTATCAACCCTCACACCCTCAGCCTTTCTCTGAGAAAGATCCAACCACGCGCGCGCCTTTAACGGAATCAAACATTTTTCACTGACAAGAGAAACCCCTTCGAGTTCAATCTTGTGTTGATGCAGAAATTCGTAATAGCCTTCGTCCATTAGGATTGCAGACAGGCTAGAGACATCCTCACCTATGGGTATTGGAGTAAAACGACTCTCATCACCCAACGTCAGGACATCAGGTTTGCGCGAAAACAATTCCAACATAACGGGATAACCTGGCTGCGAGGGGCGCTGAAAACGATAAAAAGTTTTCTCACAAGCGCTTTTTTCCAGGTCCCCATATCCGCCATCTTTAATGAATTTCCAGAATACAGCCCCAAATTCAGCGTCTAAAACCTCCAGACAAAGAACAATATCAAGATCTTTGGTTGCGCGGGGATCAAGACCAGCCTCTTCCAATACCAGCCATGCAGCGGCACCGCCGATAAGCACATAGCGGTCCTGGTAGTCGGCAAAGTGAGCGGCAAACTTATTGAGACCTACAACCATAATACTTTCTCCATCATGCTCTCCAAGGCAGAGTTAACCCGTTCGTCTCCTTCATCACGTAGACTCAGGTAGAGCGAAAAAGAATCCACCATCCCGTCATCAGAAAACAGCGAGGGATCGTATCGCCAAAGTTGAACCTGGCAGGTACCCTCATCTTCCACGGGAATTGTTTTAATATTTGCAGCAATTTCTTTCCAAGCTTTACGACCCAGGGCATAGACTGGCTCTCTGGGTGGAACGAGCATGCTCTGACGGGCCAGGGCTGTTTCACCCGCTGCTATCCGCAGTCTAGAATCAAGTTGATTCTCTTTGATCCGCACCGTTTCACGCACAGGGTTGCGCATGAAGGGTAAGACCAGTGTCCACAGCACTTCCGCTATCTCAGGATAAAGCAAACGTTCCCGGCCTTTGCGAACAACTGTCCCCAACTTATTGGCTTCTATCTCATCAAGAGCTCGAGACATAGTCATGGTCGTGTAACATAATTTCCCGGCAAGAACTTTCTGAGTAACCAGTTCTGTAACCCCACCGGTTAATGCGAAAACCAAAACCGCTTGCGTTGCCGGGCTGACAACCTCCACTGGCACGGGCCCACTCTTGGCTTTTCTGGCTTGAACGGCAACTCCAAGTTCTGGCCAATACATCTGAAGTCCAGGAACAACGAATGGGATCTGACGCTCAACCAAGCGCTGACGAACGTAGCTAGGCAAATCCTGGGCGACGAGACAATAGCCCTCAAAATTTTCAGCATGTGGCATGAGTCGTCTTACGTGCTTCTCAAATGTCGCCGGACGAAAATCAGTGTTGTCTTCGAGCAAAATCCCTAGAAACCAACGACGATCGATCGAGATTTCAAACAGGGAATACCTCTGGTTAAGATATTGGGGAAGCTTTGCAGACACACGTGTGCCCCAAGCAGCCGAGAGACCAGCCACTTCAGAGATGTAATCCACAAATTGTCGAGTAAGTTTCTCCATAAATCCATACTAACTTTTTTCTGAACGATAACATTCTAAATGTTACCTTGCAATAAAATGTTATCTAACTGTTTTTATATTATTTTAAAGACAGAATACTTTCGCCTAAAGCATTTGTGTTAGTTGAAAGTGTGAAAGACTCGCTGAAGCGAACTACCCTGCCACCTGTTAGACAAGCCCTTCCAATTGCGTGAGCCAGGCATCAAACCCACTGCATTCGCGGCGCATAGTAGAAAGACCGATTTCCATTGCCGCGAGTGAACCATATATCGGTTTTTGATAACCCAAAACTTTCTTACTGATGCGTTTACTCGGGGCAGTGCGCGGGCTGTCATTGATCCATTCAGGTGAATCGAATGAGTCTCTTATTTGATGGAAATGGGTACTCAGGTTAGGGGAGTCCACCCCGCGCGCAAGTCCGTCAGGGTCGCTGAAGAGAAGAGCCTCAAATTCGTACATTTGGATATAAGGGATGAAACGCTGCATCGCGTCAGGACCAATGCGAACGGTCAAGGTCTCAACCATGGCATGACAGACGGTTTCTGCCTTTACCTGGGGTGTAGCAGCTTCAGCAGCTACAGACTTCCCAGGGAACTCTGGCGGTAGTCCGTAAAAATCAAAAAATGTTGTGCAATAGGAGCTCTGCTCGCCAAGGAGGCGGTTTCTGACATCCGGCAGTAACCGTTCGATACGAAAGTTCCCACCTTTATGACCAGGTTTACCAATCAATGCGGGAACCAGGATCAATCCTTTGGCCAGAAAAGGGAGGTAGAGCAGTTCTTTGATGAACATCTCCTCCGTTTGGCCTTCGCAAATAATATGAATGCGTTTCATTTGCCAGGCCTTCCATCGAGGATGTTTTTCTCCCACAACTCTCCGATGGAATAATCTTTCAGCCAGTCTTCAAACTCATCTTCATCACAGCGTTTAAAAACAGAAGCTCCTTCTTCGCGTTCAACAACGATCAGATCGTCAATCGAAAACTCGTTAAGCAGCGGGACCGACTGGGTTGATACCAAAACCTGCATCCGTTCCGATGCCGACCGCAAAAGAGCGCCAAGAAGGGTTATCGCGTAGGGATGAAGCCCCAACTCCGGTTCGTCAATGATGATTGTAGAAGGGGGTGCTGGTTGCAACAAAGCTATGGCCAAGCAAATAAACCGGATTGAACCATCAGAAAGCTGGCTAGGCCACAGGGAGTAATCGCTATCATTCTGACGCCAGAGCAGGCGAATCTGCTCTTCTTCTGTTGCTAAACTCTGAGGTTTGAGAACAAAATCATCGAAAAAAGGAATTGCCAAACGAATTACTTTGCGAATTTTCTCATAAACATCTGCGTGCTCATTCTTAATTTTGAAAAGATATGCTGCTAAGTTTGAGGCATCCGAACGCAAGGTTTCGTTATCATGAAGCGCACCCAAGCGTTTAACCCCAGCGGTTTCACTGGTGTCATGAAAATGAAAGACCTTCCAGCTGGAAATTGAACTAAAAATATAATCGGCAACTGCACCGTTTTTACTTTTTGAAAATTTGTCTTTGAGCAAAGCCTCAGTATGCCCTGAACCTAAGCGATCCCAGGTAGATCCATAATGATAGCCTTGGAAAAAAAGGGATTCCTGATCGAAGGTGAAGGCCCCCTCTGCTGTAGGTTCTAGTGAAAACCTGTAACCATTCAGGCCGAACTCCACATAAGATTCTATTTTCTTGGTTTCTTTTGCACCGAAACTTAAAATCCGATCAGCACCACCCTGTTTCTTTGTCCATACCTGCAAGCGCTGATCGAGCATCTCACCAAGCATACGGAAGTAAGAAACGAAATTACTTTTCCCTACTCCGTTGGCACCAATCAAAACATTTAAGTTATGCAGTTTAAGCTTCCGCATGTCCTTAATTGATTTGAACCCCTTTATGGTCAATTTTTCTATTGGGTTTCCAGTGCTCATGTTTGGGTCTCCTTCTTCACCGATGCAGCCAGTTTCTCATCCAGTGACAAATGATGATCATTAATCCGATCGCCGTTGAAGACATGAAACCAGGGAGCTGATTCGACATCTTTGCCACGGTCTTTTTCCCATTTGATGTTGGGCTTGTCACGCAGCACGCCTGCGCCTTTTTTGCCGACATCGGGCACGGTGAGGAAAGGGCGGATGTTGAGGCGCACGCCGTCGTTGAGATCGGGGTTCCAGCCGATTGGTTGTTGCTCGAGTGGCTTCCAGCGCACGAAGATGTCGTAAGGAGCTTCACCTTGGAGGATCAGTTCCAGCTTTTGCTTGAGACTTTCGGCAGCGGCCAGACTTACCTGGGCGCCGTCAACACCTTTGGTGATGTCTTGTTTTTGACGGCTGATCCAGTCTCCCAGGTAAGTGTAGATCAGGGTTTCGAGCAGTTTGTGGTCGAGCTTGTGGTAATTGACCAGGGCGGCGAAACCGTCGCGCAGGCCGTCCCAAATGTGCCAGATGAAGGGGCGGTGACCGAACAGTTTGCAGTGCTGGGTGAAGAACTTCTCACGCAACCAGGTTACCAGTGTTTTGCCCGCGTGATCGGCGCTTTTCAGCAGCCCGGCCAGGGTGTCGTTGGACCAGGCTTCACCGTAGGCGGCGGCCAGCAGGTTCAGCAGACGGTCGGACGCCGAAGCCTCGCCCCGTACCGGTGGGATGCAGACGATACCGTCATCATCGGCGTAGGGCAGCAATGCTGCACAACGGTTCACCCATTCGCGCTGTTCGTCGGCCAGTTCCATCTTGGCATCTAATTCGGCAGGCCAGCGGTAACCAAGCAGGCGCGCAACAGCGATTTGCAGAACGCTGTCGTCAGTGCGCAACGGACCGTGGGCTGTCCATTTGCTTTCTTCATCCCAGAAGACCGAGCCGCAAGGATGGCCATGGAAGATCCATTGAGTGGGGGCGTTGGAATAGGGGTTGGGCAGGCCGTTGGGGTATTGCTCTTCGGCGACTTTGGTCCAAAGGTCGAGATCGAAGGGGACTTTTAGCAAGGTCTTGTTCGTAACCTTGATAGATTGATCTAGTTCTCTTATCGCAACAGGGAACTCATCAGAGCTAAGAAACGATAGGAGCGGTTTTAATGATTTATCTTTTATAGGATAAACAACAGCAACATTGTTGTCAAAATGCTCTCCCCAATACGGAACAGCCTTTAAGTCTCTCATACGATTTATGGCAATACCTTTGCGCCCCCATGTCCTATTTCCGCTTTCATGCATATCATGTAACTGCTCGCGGGCCATGCTCGCATAAGTTTGAAGCTGTCCGGCGCCACCTTCCCACAAGATGGCTTCAGAGACATCACCATAGTACTGGTTGATATTGTTACTGCGGCGAAAAGGTATCCAATCGTGATTATCTGTTGGTACTTCCCAGAGTTTTTTTGTAAATCTTTCAATGTCTCCAGTAACGAGCCCTTGGTAACATTCTGCAATTTCTAAGATATGGCTATCCGAAGATTGCTCAAAAAATCCAACCCGCGCATCCGGATTCTCCAACTGTTTGGCCTGCTCGACACTCTTAATCTCAGCTGCTAGCAACCCGGCCGCTTTCTCCGCCGCAGTGCGCGGCTCGGAAACATCCACCCCCCGCAGCATTCCGCCAGGTCCCTCCTCGGCAAACAGATCGCCATGACTGCCCGCCACCTTGCCTCGGCTCATATTGATCATCGCAACAAAAGCACCCGCCGCCGCAGATGAGTCAAAACCATTTTCACCCAAACGCGCCAGCAGATGCCAGATATCCCTTTTCAGCAACTTCTCGCGAAACTTCTTGTAGCTGGTCAAAAACAACC
>JBDNGT010000457.1:0-6313 GCA_041689145.1 Geopsychrobacter sp.
CTACCCCTTGATGATGCGCGGCAGCAGCATCTGGTGAACCGGGGTGATCGATCTGGGGTTCTGGTAATTGGCCCCAGTGAAGGCCTTGATGTAGTTGCGCAGTTCGGTCAGCTTGACGATCTCGTCGACGAAGCCGCTCTTGGCGCAGTAGGTCGGGCGCGATTTGTCCTGATAATCTTGGATCATCTGGTTCATCTTCTCTAAGGTCGGCGCGAGATCATTACCGGCCTCGTCTTCTTTGACCAGCCGCCGGGCATAAGAGGCGGCGGCGGCGGTTTCACCGTGCATGACATAGATCTCGGTAATCGGGGTGCCGAGGGTGAAGGCGTTGTTGTTGTTGGCCTGCGGGCCGCACATGATGTAGTGGGCGGCGGCGGTCCCCTTGCGCAGCACGACGCACATCATCGACAGCTCGGTCTGCTCGATCGAGTAGACCAGCGACTGCCCCAGCGCCAGCAGTTCGGCCTCTTCGGCGAGATCGCCGACATCGATGCCGGTGGTATCCTGCAGCCAGACGATCGGCAGGTTGTCGCGTCCGCAGAGGGTCACAAACTCCCCCTGCTTGATCAGCCCCTCGCGGTAGTGCTTGCCGCCGACGCCGGGATAGGCACCCTCAGCGTAGGCCGGGTAGCCGGGGAAGACCCCCTGCTGATTGCCGATGAAGGCGACCGGGAAGCCGTCGATCTTGGCGATGCCGGTAAAGACTTCGCGTCCGTAGTCGGGGCGGTATTCCATGAATTCACTGTTGTCGGTGAGTCGCGCCAAAATCTGGATCGCGTCGTAGGGGCGCTTTTGGTTGGCCGGGAGCAGCAGGTTGAGCTCCGCGACCGGCAGTTTCGGTTCGGCCGGTGCGGCGACCCGGAACATGGTCGGATCGTAGGCGGGCATCATGCGCATATAGTCCTTGATGCCGTCCAAGACCCCCTGCTCGGTCTGGTGCACCTCGCGAAAATAGGCGGTCTGGTCGAAGTGGGTCTCGACCCGGCCCGGCGCCTTGCCCTGAAAGTTTTTGGTTCCTTCGATCAGCGCCTGGGCGGCTTCCTCATCGATATAGCCTTTGGGGTTCATCCCCCCGACGATGCCGGCGCCGCCGACGGCGATGTTCGCCCCCTCGTGTGCCAGCAGGATGGTCGGACTGATCCCCTGGTAGCCGCCACCGGCCGGGTTGGTGCCGTAGATGCCGTTTAAGATCGGAATCCCCAGGTGATTGAGGTCGGCATGCCGGTAGAAGGGTGCGCCGCTCGAGCGTCGCCCGGCGTAGACCGTCTCCTGCTCCATCAGCTTGACCCCGCTGCAGTTGGTCAGCCAGACCAGCGGCACGTTGAGGCGTTTCGCCATGTCGGTGACCATCAGGATATTCTCCGACTGTCCGGCGATCCAGGCGCCAGCCATGACCTTGTTGTCAAAGCCGATGATGACCGCCCACTTCCCCTCGATCTTGCCGATGCCGTTGACCACCCCGGTGCAACCCTCTTCATTGTCGGTCGGATTGTAGAGGCTGTGCAGCGGAGACCAGGTTCCCGTATCGACCAGGTACTCGAGGCGGTCATAGATCGTCATCCCGCCGCGCTGATGGATCTTTTCGGCCGGGATTCCGGCGTTCTTGACCCGCAGGGTTTCGGCGGCGAGGATCTCCTCCTGTTCCTTGACCAGCTCGACGTTGGCCTGGGAGCGGCGGATCTCGCCGTCTCTGAGTTGCTTGCCGATTTCCGGCATGGCCGCGAAATAGGGGCGCAGCGGTGTCTGTTTACGTGACATGGGAAAGTCCTTTCGCACGAATGATGAGTCTGGTTTCAGCTGAAACAGCCAGGTCAGGGGTCAGTCTCAGCCGATAACGACCAACACATCTCCATCGTTGACCGCGTCGCCCTCTTTGATCCTGATCTCGGTGATGGTGCCGTTGTCGTCGCAGTAGATCGGGGTCTCCATCTTCAAGGCTTCGAGGATGACCAGCTCATCATCCAGCTCGACTTTATCACCCACGGCGACGAGGATCTTCCAGACATTCCCGGCAATCGGGGCATATAATTCAGGCATCGGTTTTCTCCTCTTTTAGGGGCTAAAAATTCATACAAAAGAATATCATGCTATCAATTTGTCTCAAGCATTGCTGCTGTGACGAATACAGAAAAAAGAAACGATCTATTAAAACCTTATCGCGCAGAGACGCCAAGTCGCAGAGTAAAATTAAAAGCTTTCATTGCGTCTCTGCGTCTCGCCTCAAGGTGCCTACTTTTGGTTAGCGCGAGGCTGATTTTCAGCCAAGATTTTTCAACAGGATGGCCGCCGCCACCACGGTACCGATCACGCCGGCCACATTCGGGCCCATGGCATGCATCAGCAGATAGTTGCGCCGGTTGGCTTCGGAGCCGACCTTGTGCACGCAGCGCGCCGCCATCGGCACGGCCGAGACTCCGGCGGCGCCGATCAAGGGATTGATCTTGTCCTTCAGAAACAGGTTCATGAACTTGGCCATGAGCAGGCCCGCAGCAGTGCTGATGACGAAGGCGAACAGGCCGAGGAAGAAGATGAACAGCACCTTGGGGTTCAAGAAGGTCGCGGCGGTCATGGTTGCGCCGATCGACAGTCCGAGAAAGATGGTGACGATATTCATCAGCTCGTTGGACGAGGCGTTGGTCAAGCGCTCGACGACCCCCGATTCCTTGAACAGGTTGCCGAGCATCAGCATCGAGATCAAGGGGGCGGCCGGCGGCACCACCAGCATAATGGTCATGCCGGTGACAATCGGGAAGCAGATCTTCTGCAGTCTGCTCACCGGACGCAGTTTACTCATGACAATCTTACGCTCGTGATCGCTGGTCAAGAGACGCATTATCGGCGGCTGGATGATTGGCACCAGCGCCATGTAGGCGTAAGCCGAGACCGCGGTGGCCCCGAGCAGATGCGGCGCGAGCTTGGAGGTCAGATAGATGGTGGTCGGGCCGTCTGCGCCACCGATGATCGCAATCGAGCCGGCTTCCTGCAGGTCGAAGCCGAAGAGGATGGCGGCAAAGAAGGTGACATAGAGGCCGGCCTGCGCCCCCGCCCCGAGCAGCAAGGTCTTGGGATTGGCAATCAGCGGGCCGAAGTCGATCATCGCCCCGAGGCCGAGAAAAATCAGCGGCGGAATGATGTCGAGCTCGATGCCGTAGTGATAGAAGAACCAGATCAGCCCGTGCTCCGGCTCCATCAGAAAGGTCAACGGCAGGTTGACGACCAGAATGCCGAAGGCGATCGGCAAGAGCAGCAGCGGTTCGTACTGCTTCTTGATCGCCAGGTAAAGCAGGACAAAGGAGATCAGCCACATGACCAGGTTGCCACCGGTCAGGCTGAAGGCGCCGCTTGAAAAAATAAGATCGTTGAGTATATCAAACATATTGTCTCCGCATAGGTCTTCCGATCGGTCTTCCGATCGGTCTTCCGATCGGTCTTCCGATCGGCCTCCCTTTAGGCCTCCTTTTTAGCGACAGTGTCTTTAAGTCGGGGGGCAGGATTCTTGCCCTTCGGCCAGTTCTCTACAAAGTCGATGATCTTGGTGCTGAGTTGGGTCAATACTTGGAGCAAAAACATGACCAGAAAGACGCCGATGATTCCGCTGCCGAAGACCTCAAAAACCTTGGGCCAGTCAGTCATATTCTCCACCTTTTTCCAGTTGCGGCACGGCCGGGATCTGCCCGCAGCCTAAAGACCTCTGATAAGAGGTACGGTTTAACGGTTGACGGCATCCCCTAGGGAGATGCTGGCGATAATCATCTTCTGGATATTGCTGGTCCCCTCGACGACCCGCAGCGACTGCGCGTCGCGCAGGAAACGCTCGGCGGGGTACTCGGTCGAGAAGCCGTAGCTGCCGAAGATCTTCATCGTCTCGCTGGTGGCATGCACGGCGGCCTCCGAGGAGAAGAGCTTGGCCATCGAAGTCTGGTGCTGATTCGGCAGCCCCTGATCCTTGAGCCAGGCCGCGCGGTAGACGAGCAGCTGGGCGGCTTCATGTTCGGCGACCATCTCGGCGATCGAGGCCTGGATCATCTGGTAGGCACCGATCTTCTTGCCGAACTGGGTGCGCTCGTTGGCGTAGTCGATTGCCGCGGCGATCGCACCGCCGGCGATGCCGAGAGCTCCGGCCGAACAGCTGATCCGGGTGTTGTTGAGTTGCCACATGCAGATCTCGAAACCCTGACCGACCGAACCGAGCACTGCATCCTTGGGGATCTTGGCCTTGCTGAAGGCGATCTCACCGGTCGGGGCACAGTGCAGGCCGAGTTTGGTCTCGATTGGGGCGGTGATGATCCCCGCGTTGTCCTTCAGATTCACGATGAAGCAGGTCATCCCCTTGTATTTTTTGCTCCGGTCGGTCATGGCGTAGACCAGGCCGTAGTCGCCCAGGTGGGCGTTGGAGATCCACATCTTCTGACCGTTGAGCTCCCAGTGGTCGCCGCAATCGGTGGCCGTGGTCCCCATGCTGACCACGTCGGAGCCGGAATTGGGTTCGGTGATGGCGAAAAAGCCGCAATACTCGGCGCTGACCCACTTCGGAATAAAGTTCTCCTTCTGTTCTTTGGTGCCGTATTTGTTGACCGTGACCGCCGGACCGATGTTCTGCATATTGAGCGGTAGACGGGAGGAGCCGCTGACAATGGCGAGCTGTTCGGCGATGATGACCGACTCCAGAAAACCGCAGCCGTTGCCGCCGTACTCCTCGGGCAGGGCGCAGCCGAAGAAGCCGAGCTCGGCCATCTTCGTCACCAGCTCAGGACGAAAGCGGTGGTTGGCCTCGTCATCCTTGAGGGTGGGCAGGATCTCTTTGGTGGCAAAATCCCTCGCCATCTCCTGCATCATCTTTTGTTCATCCGTAAATCCGAACTGCATGTCGACCTCCTGTAAATTGACTTCTGTTATGCGTGTCTTCGGGGGCAGCCCGCAGGCCACGCCCTGAAAATTGTCACAAATTCTCGAGTCGGCGGCTGATATCAACCAATTTCGGGCCGATCTCGGTCTCGAGCTTTTCGGCGCTGAGTTGCCAAGCCGGTCCCCCGCAGTTGATCGCCAGCACCGAGCCGTCAGCCTGAATCAGCGGGACGGCGATGGAGTGGACGTTTTCGCGCCAGTCCCCCAGGGAGAAACAGAACCCCTTCTCCCGATAGTCGATGGTACCCTGTTCGATCCCGGCCTTGATCTGCGCCCATTCCCCCTTCGGGGTGGCCTTTTGGATCTGGGCGACCAGACTGGCCCGTTCTTCGTCAGGCAATCCGCAGAGCAAGGCCCGCCCCATGGCGGTATTGGCGATGCGGGTTCGCGCGCCGACATCGATGCGCAAGGTAATCATGTTGGCACGGGCCACGCAGTTTTCCATGTAGACCATGTGCAGACCATCGCGCGCGGCGAGGGAGACGGAAGCCTCTGCCTGATCGGCCAACTCCTGCATCAGCGGCCGCGCGGATTTGAGAATATCCATATTACCGAGCATCGAATAGCTCAGCGAGAGGACCGCCGGCCCCAGGCTGTACTGATTGAACCGCTTGGAGCGGTTCAAGTAACCCAGAACCGTCAGGGTGTTGGTCAACCGGGAGACGGTCGCTTTAGGCAGGCCTGTCCGCTCAGCGAGCTCCTGGTTGCCCAGAAAACGGCCCCCCTGGCGAAAGCAGCGCAAGACACTCAAGCCACGCGCCAGGGCCGTAATGACCTGGGGTGAATTCTCTTCAGCGCGCGTTTCATTTTCGATACTCATGCTTTGGTCCTTGATGAAGTTTCGTCTTGGTGGTCTTGGTGGTCTTGCTGGAGAATCGGTTTGCGGCGTTTGCGGGCTAAATCGTTGAGTTTAGGTTTACCTGTGATATTGGCCCATGTCAACACTTATTTTGGAATCATGTTCCGTAGAACGGAATTAAAAAGGCGGCTTATTTTCCAAGGTCGCCCCACGAATCGACAGTAACTGACCTGAAAATCAGAAATCTGCTAAACTGGTCATCCGCTTCACGACCGATAGCGCCGCCTAAAAAGTTCTGGTCAACACAGTCAAACTGGCCGAAGTTTCTGCAACCGATTTTGCTGCCGTATTTTATCCCGGCAGTCACGGTCCACTCTGGGACCTCGCCGAAGATCCCGCATCGATTGCCTGCTGATCACCGGTCAGAACCCTGCGTCCGCAGAACCCGCAGCCAATGCGCTGCTGGCGATGTTGGCCTGAGTTATCAGCACTACAAACAGGAGAGGACAATGGAGATACTCATTGAATAAAACCATTTATAAGCAAGGAGGTTGTCGTTGAGACACGACACGGATTGGAGTTGCCGTTACTGGGTGCGGGGATAGTGTC
>JBDNGT010000458.1:0-1769 GCA_041689145.1 Geopsychrobacter sp.
AAAGTGCCTGAAAGATCAAGGCCTTAACAACCCTAAAACCAAACCGATATATTTGCTTTATATGTAATACGGCCGGGCTTGTCCAACCACAGGATAAGATCGCGGCTCGTGCCTCGCGCAATCTATCCTTATTCGTTAGGCGATGTTTGATTAACTCCTGCGGAAGTTAAACCTATCTAATTTCTCTTGTGCATGTCTAGCAAATGTTAATCCAGGTGACTCTCCATAAAACTCTACAATGGCTTCAGGTAAAGAAAATGGAAAATCGCTTACGAGGCTGTTCACACCATATGCAAATGGGATATCCATTTTTAACGATTTATTAAATGGCACGATTGAATAATCTACAGGTGCTTTGTTAGATCGGCGAGGATGATACATGGAAAAATGCAACTTATTCCATTGAGTACCATCCATACAGACGACTTCATATAAATCAACTGAATTTGATGTTGTAGGGGATTTAATACTTCCAATACGATGAAAAAATAGTGCGCTCCCAGACTTTCCACGTAGCTTGCCTAAATACTTAATTTCACCCAAAGCCCCATTAACTGGAATTGGGTTTGTCAGGCTACCAAATTCACCATATCTTTGAGCTAGTTCATCGCAATCTTCTCCGCCTAAGATCTCTTTAGCGAAATCTGCTGGATAATTAGCTAAATCTTCTCTTTGAAGTTCTAGTGGTTCATGGATTGTCTTTTTGAATAGACCAAACATAGTTATTTCCCTTTATTGCTTTATTAAGCGAATTATTCACCCATTGCCGCCTTTATCTCCAACCACTTTGAATGAGGCAGTACACTTGTTTTTGGTTCACCTGCTTCGTAGACTGTAAGTGCGTAGATTTTATTTGTCGCTGGCTTCTTGAATTTTTCTACTACATCAGCAGGAATATCTGCGCCAACTGTCCAACGCGCCTCATAGCTTCCTTTTGGATCGAGGACTTTAACTTCAACTACCTCCTGCGTACTTATAAGACCATCCTTTTCCCATTCCTTGAACTGTTTTTCAGAAACTTCCCTTTCGAATGGTTTTCCGTTTTCGTCTTGTCCTTGAATAGTTACTTTTTTGCCAAAGAGCGAACCCCATAAACCCACTTTCTTACCCTCTCGATGAATGTTTAGTGACTTAACATCTGCTTTATTCTATCTTCTGCGGTTGTTGCATTTTGAATAAAATAATTGTCTGCAAATGAATATGCATCTTGCCAATTTGGAAATACTTCTGCAAAAGCAGCTATCATCTCTGTAAGAGTTTCACGACATTCTTTTGCACCGATATTCCTTGCAACTGCCCCATCTACAACCATTGCCAATAAAGTGTCTTTTAAGACATCCTCAAACTTCTTGTAGGCAGTCAACCCCTTGTCTTTCCCAAACAGGGTCTTCTTTCCTCGGTTTTTCTCATAAGCGGCCATAGCCATCACAAGTTTCTGAAGTGAATTGAAGGTATGGGGGAATCTGGTTTGGAAAGTACCAGCAAGATCCCAGTCAGTTGTCGCCATTTCGTATCCTCTTTTTTCGCCGCCGAGTAGCCCAAGGGCTGTTGCCAGCCCCGGGCTCTCTAAGAACCGTGCGTGCGACTTTCACCGCACACGGCTCAAGCCCTCGCTAAGGTCGCTATGTGACCCGGTTGTGATGTTTCCAACAATGAACCGTACCACCGTGGTGCGGTTCTAACCAATTTGACGCGTCAAGGTGCAGGTGGACAGGAACCGGCGGTCGGCGATACGCGCTGCCATTCTTTTTGTGGCACGGCGCTTAAAA
>JBDNGT010000459.1:0-2454 GCA_041689145.1 Geopsychrobacter sp.
AGTAAAGTCGCTCAAAGTGACAAATTGTTGGAGCAGGGCCAGTATTATGCCATGGAGCAGGTGCACCGTATGGGACTTTGCTGTTTTGCGCTGTCTGCGGTCGGCACTTATCTCGTCATCATCTGTGGTGGCTTGGTTATGATCCCGATATTGGCTCCACTATTGCTCCCTGCGCTTGAAGAATCAGCCGAGTGGTTGCGGCTGGTACTACCTCTGGTCGGCATCGCCATGATCCTTGGAACGATTAATGTCAGTCGGGCACTGACTCTGTTCGGGGCTTCATTCGGCATGGCTTTTTTATTGATGTGGTTGGTCTGATGCAGACAATTAGCAAGCTGAAATTATTGCACGTTTGGTTGCGATTGCTGTTGCTGCAGGGGAGCTGGAATTTTGAACGCCTGCAGGGGGGAGGTTGGTTTTATGCGATGGCGCCGGTATTGCGCGTGCTCTATGGAGACAAAGAGTTGCAACGTATCGCGCGGGAGCATGTCGGTTATTTCAACACCCATCCCTATTTGGCCCCTTCGGTTGCTGGTGCAGCGATACGGATGGAACTAGACAGAGCTGCAGGCAAAGAAGCTAAAATCGGTATTGCTGAGTTCAAAGAGATGGTCGCTGCACCCTATGCTGCCGTAGGCGATGCCCTTTTCTGGGGCGGGTTACGCCCTCTAGCCGCCGGCATCGCTTTACTGTTGGCCGCAAAAGGTTTGGCCATTGCGCCGATCGTTTTTTTACTGCTGTTCAATGCCTTGCCGCTCTGGTTTCGCATCGCCGGATTTTTAAGCGGCTATGAACTGGGACTTCAATCTGTGGAGTTCTTGCAGCGACGCAAACTTCCCGATTTGGCAATCCGGACCAAGGAGACGGCGGTTGTCCTATTGGGAGGCGTTGCGGCTTTTCTGGTTTTTCAATTGCTGGACGGAAAACAGAAACCACTATGGCTCGGTTTTCTGGCTGTTCCAGCGGTTCTGCTCTGCGGTTATCTGGCCCGCCGCGGGGTCTCGACGCTCATGTTGGTTCTGCTGTCTTCATGCTTGATTTTGGTCTGCAGTCTTTTTCCCGCTGATGTTGCGGTCTGGCTGCCTTGAAATAAGGGGTTTATCCTTGCAAAAATGCTTTACGATCATTAATCGCCTCGGCCTGCATGCCCGTGCTGCTGCACAACTGGTACAGACCGCTAACCGTTTCAACAGTGAGGTTCTCGTTGAAAAGGAAGATATTGAAGTTAATGGCAAGAGTATTATGGGGATTTTGTTGCTTGCCGCCCCCAAGGGGACGGTAATCGCGGTGACGGTTTCAGGGGATGACGAATCTGAGGCTATGGCTGCACTAACGAATTTAATCGAGGACGGTTTTGGGGAAGACTGAAGTTCGTCAGGATACTTATCTGGTTGGTTTGGGCGTTTCGCCGGGTATTGGTATTGGCCGAGTTTGTCTGCTGAATCGCCTGTACCACGTCGCGGAATGGGAACTCGACGACTGTGAAGTCGAAGGTGAAGTTTTGCGTTTTCGCAAAGCCTTGGTCGAGGCGGCCACTCAGTTGACTGAGGTAAAGCAGAATGTCGCTCGCCAGCCACACCTGCGGGAACATATCTATATCCTCGACACCCATCTGCTGATTCTTGAAGATGAGATGTTGGTTGGTAAAACCGAGGCATTGATCCGTCAGAAGGTCAATGCGGAAAAAGCCCTTGATCAGACGCTCCAACAGCTCAGGGTGCTGTTTGAAAACATCGAAGATGAGTATCTGCGCGAGCGCAGTTCAGATCTCGATGCCGTCGGCCAGCGCTTGTTGAGAATTTTGGCTGGAATCAATGACATCACTCTGCAACGGATCAAAGAAAAATCGATGATCGCTGCGCACGATCTTTCCCCGGCCGATACCCTGCAACTCGACCGGAGCAAGGTTGTCGGTTTCTTGACGGATAGAGGTGGAAAGACATCGCATACCGCCATTTTGGCGCGATCACTCGGCATTCCCGCGGTCGTTGGGCTTGAATCGGCCACAGCTGTCGTCGATAACGGTATGTCGGCTATTATCGATGGCACGACTGGTGTCGTGATTCTTAACCCCAGCGAAGAGACTTTCAAAGAATACCTGAAGCGCAAGTTGGCCTTTGAGTATCTGGAGAAAGAATTATCCCGATATCGCGACCTTCCTGCAGAAACTTCTGACCATTATGCCGTCGCGTTGCGTGCGAACCTTGAGATTGTCTCAGAAATCCCTGCGGCGCAGGAGGCTGGTGCCGTCGGTATCGGCCTTTATCGCACCGAGTTCCTCTACATGAATTGCAGCCAGCCCCCAGGTGAGGATGAGCAGTTCGCCGCGTACCGTGAAGTTGTAGAACGTATTTCGCCGCATCCAGTCACAATTCGGACACTTGATGTCGGCGGGGATAAGTTTGTTCCAGATATGAGCCTCGACCATGAGGACAATCCGGCGATGGGCCTTCG
>JBDNGT010000460.1:0-4040 GCA_041689145.1 Geopsychrobacter sp.
ATAGGTATCATTTCTAACACAAAGAGCGGTCCCTCCTGAAAGTCCAGCGGGGCCGTTCAGGTTTGGGGGATTATGAGAAATGCCGCCCCGATCACCAGATGGGCGACTCTTGCTCTGAAAGTCGTGATTTAATGAACGACCCCGCCGCAAGCAGCGGGGTATCAACAGCCTACAACCTTTGCTAAATCGCGTAGCAAGCTACGGGGAATTAGACCCCATTGAGATTAAATGGATTACCCTACGCCTCAACTTACAGGCGTGAACAGCTCGGCGGAGTTCTGCCTTCGACCGAGTCCACGTAATTATTAGATCAGCCCTCGGCAACAGATGTATTTATCTCTTGGGCAATCTCTCTCATCGCTTGCTGTAAAGTTGAAATCACTTCTTCTAGATTTTGCATGACTTCGCCTTCCTCGTCACCCCATGCCCAGAAACTAAAATTTATCTCATGGCCAGAGTTCTTCCCTTCGGGCAGGGCCAAATACCTTACCTTCATAAGATTGATCCCAATCACACCAAATTCCAGATTTTGATTCAAATTAGAAAGGTAATGCTTGCTCGCTTTTTTCAACCAGTCGACTGTCTCCCGTACCGTATTTAGCTCTATTTCCCGGTAGAAGATCATGAGCCTTCCACTGCATTGCAATTTCTTTGACCAATCGGTGTTTTTATTTTCCGTTATTCCTGAAAAGGCGCAGTCATTGGACTCAAAGTGTGATTCCGGCCCATTTACCCATTCAACCATTTCATAAAACCTGGCGATGGCAGGGAAGCTCGCGTACTTTTTAAAATCTTTCAAGATTTCAGGGATAAGCCATGGTTTTTTACATAAATCATAATAGCGATGGGAGGGGTCTGAGGCTGCTACTTCCCACGGGTGACATCTAGCAAGATCAGTATCCTTCTCATTTGCAATATAAACTTTCACATGCTGCTCCACATCTACCTAACAAGGAATAAGTGACTCCCTAAAACTCATAGATTACGAGAAAACCTGTCGAATTGCCAACCCCTCTCAAAACTACCAACATGCGAGATCAGCAACCTCTCCGTTCAAAGTGTGCTGGCCAGTAGCGTTTATGACAACTACTCAACACCATGAAAATCGATGCCCACAAATCCGCTGAGGGGGATTATCTTTTTCGCAAAGGTTTTAGGAGAAATCGACCACTAGGGATGAAATCATTATCTCGGCCAATACTTAACTCTTTTATTTCCTCAGCATTTCCTTTTGTAGCTCAGCAGCCAAATCACGGTTCTTACCCGCATCTTCGAGTAGCGTATTTTGCCGAGAAAGCTCCACCGTTAAACCCTCCAATGGATCCTGAAAATTAATTAACTTCTGCATGGTAATCATATTTCTTAATATTAAAATTAAAGACTCAAGATCATTCATCGTCCAAATAAGTTTGCATGTTTTAAATCCTTGAGGTTTGTACTTCTTAAGAAGTGAATTTTCTATTGTCATGCGTTTTACTTCAGAATACTGCCCATCATAAGGGAAAAAAGTATAAGAATCTTTGTCCCCGAGTGAATGAGGGAAATGAAAATCAATAGAATGAACAAAAACAAACGGCTCAACAATATCTGTTAAATCCTTAAAAGGGTTAACTATATCATTGAAATTATCTGTGTTTCTAAACATCCAAGCAAGTCTGCATATTTCAAGAATCCCGAATGCAGTGGTGTCGTCAATTTGACCAAGTTTTCTTAAAATTACGGATTTATCTACAGTCCATTTTTCATCAAGTTCAAGTTTTTTATCTCTAGCAGATTTTTTTATATATTCCAAAAAAACGCTGCGAGTTAACCTAGTCGATCTTTCCATAAAAGATGGAGCTGATATTTGAAGACAATTTATTATAAAACAGATTTGATTACGATTGAAAATATTCTTTGCATAACGAATCCCTCTTTCTAGGATGGAATACATTGTTTCAAGATCATATTGTAATGTTCTAGAAATATTATTATTTATGGAATTGTTAGTTCTGTCCTCCAATGAGTCTGAAATTGCTTGAGGCAAAGAAAAGGTACATTCGACTAAATTTTGAATCGGTTCTCTCATTGATATCCCTCCTAGGTTAGAATCTAAGTCCAAATTTTAAGTTGTCTTTTCTTGACGGTGTTTTTTTTCTAATCTTAACTATTGAGTCTAAATATGACTGATCAACTATTTCATCAGCTAAGTCGTTTGGTAGATCGTTGAGAAAATAGTATTCGCCAACACCTTTTAAATATTCTCGGCAGATCAATTCTCTTCGGGTGATAATCAATTCATTTTTAGCTCGAGTCAGTGCAACATAAAGAACTCGACGTTCTTCCTCTATTGAATCCTCAGTCGTTGAAAAATGTCCTGGATAAGATCCCTGAAAAACATTGACGACATAACAAATCTGGGCCTCTGCTCCCTTGGCGCTATGGATAGTGATGATTGTTGCCACATCATCCTGCTCACCTTGTTCAACTTGGGTTACGGTTAAAGGGTCGAGTAGGTAATCCTCTATAAACTCACTAATAGTATTGTGCTTTTCTGCAAGTTTAAAGATTAGAGGTAAATCCTTCTTACGATTTTCCCATTCTTGATTTTGGTATTTCGAAGCTAATAGACTCTCCATCTGGGAATAAACACCCTTGAGAGCATCAACAACATTACCCTGTTGTTTGATTACTACATCGATAGCGACAATAGCCTCCTTGGGAAGATCTCGATTTTCCAAAAAAATGCCTGACAGATCATCAGCACTTTGTACCTTTGTCATCTTTTCCACGAACTTTGTCGCCCGCACTTCTCCAATCCCAGGCCACAAAGTAAGATACCTCATGGCAGCAATTTCATCACGCGGGTTGGCGACAATTCTCAGGACACTGAGTAAATCTCTAACGTGAGCACTTTCAAGAAATTTTGCCCCACCAATATATTGATAAGGAACATTGGATTCCAACATTGCCGTTTCAATGGTTCGACCAATGAAGGCTGATCTGACCAAAATCATATGATCACACCAATTGGCACCTTTCTCGTGGCGCTTCTTCAGGTCAGCAGTGATCCAGCGCGCCTCCACCCATTCGTCCTGGAAGTTATAAAGTTGCGGCTTATTCCCTTTGCCACGAGCTGCCCGCAGGGTCTTATTGTAGTTGAATGAACTTTTTGACAGTAGCCAGTTTGAGATATCGAGGATTTCCTGTGTTGATCGGTAATTTTCTTCTAGTTTTAATACATTCGCACCAGGGACATGTTCGGTGAAGTTGTGAATGTTGGTGAAATCGGCTCCACGAAAGCCATAGATAGACTGTGCGTCATCTCCAACGGCGAAGAGGGACACTTCATTTTTTAAGGGAGTGATTAATCGCCACTGGGACCAGTTGGTATCTTGCATTTCATCAATGAGGATATGGTCATAGCGGGAGGAGAGCCACTTGCGTACTTCGTCCGATTCGTGAAGCTTAATTGCTACAATTCCAAGGATATCATCATAATCTAGATAACGATTAACGACTTTTTTACGCTCATATTCGTCCATAATTTTTCGGATCACTACGCGGGCATCTTCATATTCAGGAATTTTGAGATTAATGACGTCATCAAGGGGCATTCCTGTGTTTCGAGCAAACGAATAAGAATCACAAAGAACCTTTGCAGCGGGGATCTCTGATTTTTTTTTCTTCCCACGTAGCACTTTGAAAAGCTGCAACTGGTCATCCCGATCAATCACCGAATACCCACGTGCACTGAATGTGTCTGGTGCAGAACGGATTAGGGACATACACCAGGCATGGAACGTCGATGCGACAAGTCCCTTTGCCCCATCTCCAAGGCAAAGTTCGACACGCGAAACAATTTCAGCCGACGACTTTCGAGTAAAAGTCAGAATTCTGATCCGTCTAGGATCAACGCCACTATCGATAAGATAGGCCGCCCGAGCTATAATAGTTTTGGTTTTCCCCGAACCCGCACCGGCTAGCACCAAAACGTGCTGGTTTTTAAATGTGGCAGCATTCCTTTGGCTTGGATTTAGTTCGCCGAGCAACGTACCTAG
>JBDNGT010000461.1:0-3712 GCA_041689145.1 Geopsychrobacter sp.
CGGCGCCAGCGCAAGACGATGCCGGTGCCCAGGTCAAGCTCGATATCCCAGGTCAAGCTCGATATCCCAAGGCAAAGCATTGGCTTGTGGTTGCAAGTCCGTCCAGGTCTGACTTTCGCCCGCTAACGCGCCTGCGTCGATAAAGGCTGCCCTGGGCGAAGGCGCGTCAACCGGTGCAATGCGATCCCTGTCCAGCTTTTGGCGCCAGCAGTAGAAATTTGATGGACTGATGGATTCGCTTTGGCTAAACGCCGCGGCACTCTGGCCGCTGGTGCGAAAACGCTCGAACAGGGCCTGCCACTGGGCCGCGCTACGGTGGGAGCGTCTACCTGGAAAGTTATTCATTGCAACCGCCTGATTCAAAGTGAAATCAGAAAGCTATTGTCCGGGTGTTTTTGCTTGGGTATATAACGCCGGTCAGTGAACGCTTACACATTACCGCCATTTTCCTGATCATCATGTTCTAGTAACTTACCAAGCAATGATAGCTCAGACTCATAAAAATCATTGTTTACAAAGCAGTTAACTGGAATGCAAGTTTCTGACCGCCCAAGCATCAATTCGTCCTCTTGATCCCAGATCTCTAAATGGCCATTGCTAAGAATACAACGTGAGAAGAGAAGGGAATCAATTTCATACTGAATATATTTAGGATCATCTCGATTCGGTGTGATTCCAATTCCTCCCATGGGATCAAACTTCAGTCGCTCATCCGCAAAAGAGAGCACAGTTCTTATTCTTATCGCTCCATCTTCGGTTACCAGATCAAATACGAGCCCCCCTTCAATCTGGCCCGTAATTTCGGGGGTCATATCTTGGAAGCTAAAAATTTCAGCTTCACGGCGAGCTAAGACTGTGTATCGTTCAGGTAAGTCGACAGTTGTTCCTTCCGGGATTGGCTCCGATCTCACAAGCATATCAATCAGATCATCAGAAAATAGATTTCGAAACCCTGCAAGTTCGTAGAGATGTTCGCGCCAAAGCGTATGAGACCTTTTCAAGGATGAGTTTTCTTCAATTGCTAATTCGGCGAGGTTTCGCAGGAGTGGAATATCCTGAGTGAGTCGAAAATGATCATCGACTTCATCTGGGTTTATAAAAGGTTGTTGCTCGGCATGGGCTATAGCATTCCGACATTCTTGAAATAGGTATAGACCCACGTCGTCATCGTTATTTCTAATTTCATAACATCGTTCTTTTGCTCGATGATCGTCGAGACGACCCAAGGCGTCGGTGATCCAAACACCGCGCGCTTTTCCTTTTGGGAGCAGCACACTTATGGCTTTGTAAAAGCTTAAAAACGCATAGAAAGGATTGTCTAGAGACACCCCCTCTCGATAAAGTGCAATCGCTGCTCTCTCCTCTTTAGTTTGGGCATTTGGAAGATGCTCGGTATCAAGGAAGTTTGTAACAATTCTTCCTCTTCGAACACCCATTGGTCTAAGTAAGTTTCCCCCGCTCCAGGCAAGAACTGACAATCCACTACCCTCTGACCATGAGAGCGCACTACAGAAGCGCATAATTTCACGCCGAGCTTCCTCAACACTTAGTTCGTAGCGATCAGATCTAAGGGCTACGGCGGCAGTTTGATCCGCATCTGTGGACTGGGGAAGCAATACAAAGTCTTTCCCTTCAAAATTAACTATCTGTTGGTGTTTTGGCCAGCTCATTCGGGGATCTACGGTGGCAACAACCCAATATCCTTGCTTTTGAGCTTGGCGTTCTGCTTCTTTGAAAGGATTAAGTAAGAATTTCCTAGTCACGGCATTTGTTCCTTCCCTAGTCTCCGTTTTTTGTTAGATTCTAATAATTTGGTTTTATCGCCTAACGCCTGAGTTCAGATGCGTTTGAGGCGATGCCTGCTTTTGCGACAGCAAAATTGGGCGACGGGTCAAGCGTCCGCTGCAGCGACTTGTTAGCCCTCGGCCACCGCTGCGTATGCGGAGACTGCACGTATTGCCTCCTCTGTTGCGCCGTCCGCACAAGACACACTGAGGCACGACTCGAGATTTCTGCCATCTCGGAAGACCTTGTACATCAACGCATGAATAAAAGACTGCGTCGCAGCCCGAACGCCACTAAAATCCAATACGAGTAGGTCCCCGCGCGCCAGGGAGGGAAGTACCTTTTCATCTCGAATGGCCGCAGCGGCTTCTACGTCCTCTTCGAATTCTTTTACCAATATCGTTAGCAGACCATCCAATTCCAATTTTTCATCAACGAAATCCACCGCAAGTTCAGATCGATCCTTCCTCACTTCGGCCGCGATTTGCCTACACATTGCAAGAAGGTCGCCGAACTCCGCGATCGTATTTCGACGAAGCTGCAATAGAGCAAAAGTACCACGCCATCCATCGGTCGTGGATTGTATGTAGCGTTTCTTTAAATTCCCCTCCGGCGTTCCCCAAACATCAGCTAACATTGAGCCTGAACCAAGAAAAAAGCCACCGTTGGCACGCGACGCAATTTCCTTGATGAAGAAAAGTCCGAGACCCGCATTGTCACGCATTGAATGGTATGCGCCACTTTCAAATGTTCCGGAGACGTGAGGCTGAAGTGCGAAGCGGACTGCCTTTTGGTCAGTGCTAATTTCCGGGTAGGCACCCCTCAACGATGATTTCAAGCCACATCCGATATCAGCAACCACAATGTCCACAATTCCCGATCTTGGGAAATATGCTGCGGATACGAATCCACCGATGCGGCTTCGAGAATGCTGAACAACGTTGCGCAGAAGTTCAACGAGAGAGTACTTTATTGCCCCCTCGATTTCCTCGTCACCAATTTGGAGGATATTCAGAACGGCCGTGGTAATAGGCGCGATTTGCTTGCTCTCGGCTATTCGGGTGATGGGAAAGATTCTGCTCTCGTCAATCTTCACTTCGTCGGCAGCCGCGCCCAAGAGTTGGGGTAGGCCAATCTTCTGAAGGAATTTCCCAGAGTAAGTATCGGTGGCATAGTTCAGGGCAACGTCTTTCGCGCGGACCTCCTGTAACCAGACCCCGTATGCTCCAAACAAGGTGGCTACCCAAGGCGCCACATGAATTCCCCGTTGAAAATGCAGAACGACTGGGTTGTATGGATCATCAAACCACTTCCAACCCTTGAAAAATGGCTCAAGGGCCTTGTCACCCATCGCGGTTGGAACATCAATATCAAACGCCATGTATCGATCTTACAACAAGAGGGCTAACGCTGCGTTCTGCGGCAAATTTGGAGCGCAGCGAAAAATTTGTCCGACGCAGGCAGCGCAACGCTTTGTTAGCAGCTTTCTTACTCCCAAACTTTGAAATCACACAAGATTTCATTGCTTAAGCGCTCCGCTATTGGGTGTACCTTTTCTGTTATTAAATTTGAGTTAGCATCACGTTCCATAATATTAGTCATTACGTTTTCCATGACGTTTTCTAACTCGATAAGACTTGCTCTCAGCCGTTTCGAATAATAAGGTAAGTTTTCTATAATGGAATACAGCTCAGCTGCGCAGTTATTTAGAAAGGCTAGATCCTTTGCTTGAGTTTTATCTTTCAGCGACATTCTAAGGGTCGACGAAAACTTATATGCAATTCACTGCTGTCCCACAAATATTCACAGTAGCCGCATTTGCGCTTGAAGCAGTAAATCCTCAATGTCTGGAGGCTCGTTGCGCAATAGGGGAATAAGCGCCCGGCGCTCGAACAAATTCAGTTGAAGTAGCCGAATCATCTGTTGA
>JBDNGT010000462.1:0-2662 GCA_041689145.1 Geopsychrobacter sp.
AATATCTCTACTGGTGGTATGGAGACCGATAGAGTCAACAGCACTTGTGCATGACAACAGCGGATCAAGGCAACGAAAAAACCTTTGGAGAGATGGCAACTTTTCCGATTGGGTCTTTGACTATTTGACCAAGGTGATGGCTGATCGGGATAACAGATGATAAAGCATTACTATCCTGATAATGAGTGTGTTTTAAATCCTTAGATGAAGCAGGACATCAATGCAACACAACATGTAAGAAGGCTGAATACAGGTTGAGCCATTTTTGTCTTACTGATCGTGAACTGCAGGAATGGTTTATCTGCAGCCTCACCGGTTAAGATAACTGGCGACGATGTTACCAGTGAGTGCAAACGGAAGTAACCGAGAACCGTTCATGTCTGTTTCGCCCGAGTCAGCACTGCTTGATGTGTACTTCCCTGTTCTTTTATTCAGTAATTTCCTACGTCGATCATTTTTACGGTGACAATTTGATGCCTGCATGCCTGCGGCAAGACAAACATTTTACAAGCAGGTCCCTTTGCGTTTTCAGATATTTGCATTAATCGGTAGGCTCTTCCCAGAGGATGCTTATTGTGAATCCCAGCTTTGTTGTTCCCATTGTATGCTCTGTTAAGTACTCAGGGGACGGTGAGTCCAGCCAAGTATCACCCCTGGCTTCAATCGGTTCATCTATAACCTTTCCCTCTTTGAAAAATAATGCGGCGGCTGAGGCACTGTTGAGTTGTTCTCCAGTTCTTAAGAAATGTTTCCAGCTTGCGCTACGTACAACCCATTTAATCTTGTTTCCTTGGCTAAAAACTAGCGCACATGATTCAGGGTTGAGTTCAACAAATCTTCTTGCTGTCGGCGTAAGCGAAACCTGAAATTCTTGAGACAATTCCCTAGCAACATCTAGCGAAACTTCCCGGACATCACAGCGGGGCTCAAAAATACTCTTTGGTAATAATAACTCTGCAGCAAAAGCATTGGCCTGTGCCTCTTCTGAGCCTCCATACCAATCATTCAAACTTGAGTCGTCACAAATCCTTTCGAGGGAATGGCCATGCTCAAGAATAAAATGTCCAAGTTCATGGGCAATACTAAATCTCTTCCTGAAGGGGTAAGCTTCTTCTTGATTGACGCGAATGACAGCGTTTTTATTATTCACTACCAGTCTTGCAGATGCATTTTCTAGCGTGCCCTCAACGACTGACACTCCAAGATCATATGCAATGTCTTCTAGGCGGATATCTTCGGGCTCAGTTATCCCATAACGAGAGATAAGGTCTGATGCACTTTTCTTTGCCCTTAGGATATGCATGGGAGTGTTATTTGTCATTCCCATGTTCCTTACTGGATATTTCTAGATCGATCAACAGTGTTCGCAAGTCTTCCATGCTCTTGCCGTTAAGGTCTCTAAAAGAAACACGAAGTTTTTGGCCGAATAGATTTGTGATTTCCATTATTTTCGCCTCAACCATTTCCCTTGAAAAGCTAGAAACCTCCGTAGCTATAGAGGAAAACAAGTCCTTTTCTGCTAATCGCTTTTCTCTTGCTAGGTCTAATTGTTTCTTTTTGGACAAATCTGATGATCTTTTAGCCGTATCTTTGAATCTTTTTAGTGCTAAGTTTACATTTATTCCATTTCTTTCCAGCTCTTCCTTAACTTCCTCAACTGTTTGCCCCTCGCTGTGGCCTAAAAATGAGGAAATTGAATTTAGAAATTTTACGTCATTATTTAGTTTATCATTCATCGTGCCACCATATCCTTCCTGTTGACATTGTCACATCCCATTCCTTCCCGCAATTTCCTGCGAAGTCTCTTGATAATATTGTAAACAGTGTCAATGTCCAACTGTAAAACCTCTGCGATCTCAGCCGGTTTCTCAAAGCCATCTTCGAGGGCCATTATAACTAGACCAGCCTCATCATCTTTTTCAGCAATTTCATCTAAGCATTTGCGGATTTTATTGCGCTCCTCTGAGATGACTGCCATTTCTTCGGGGTTACGAGAACGGACCAGATACTCTGTGCCTTGGGCCGCCTGATTTAGCTTGGAGGCTTTATGGGGATCATCCTGGCCCCCTTCTTCATCAAACGATGCCCCTTGAAAGTTTTCATGATGCTCGACAATGTGATTAACCATGCTGTTGATAGTGCTAATAAGAAAATCGGCAAGGTCTGGATATCGGGTTTTATCCCAATTTCGGAAGGTATGGGTATCGCTATTGCTAGTGCCAACCCCATAAGCTCTTGCAATTGCCTCATTTACTAAACAATCAGCGCTCACTGCATGCCCCAGCCACGAGCAACACCGACTTTTCCAATTTGCATATTTCAGCGTTCGCACAAGAGCTTCTTCGAGGTCTGCCTCCTCGAGAAGCTCACGCGCATTTAGGTCATATTTATCCGACACTTCAGCCATATATTTTCCTCCAAGATTTTCCCCATAATCATTAAAGCCGACAAGTAAGAAAATTCGCCAATAAAAAAATAAATATATTCTCCTTAAGGGTGTTGAAAAGCACTCTAACGAACCAGGTTGTTTTAGTCCATGATGCTTTTAAATGCATTTTTTTGAAGATTCTCGACCATCAAGTAATCGCTGGCGAGGCTTAGCCCCTTGTTTTTAAGCTTTTAAATCCCATTTAATGGGCAGCTTTTATTTTTTGGGATAAGC
>JBDNGT010000463.1:0-2568 GCA_041689145.1 Geopsychrobacter sp.
TAGTAGGTGCGAAGGTAAAGAAGGCTGACAAGTATATTATGGTTAATTCTGTCAACGCAGGCGTTACGCCGTTGGTCGTTGAGCTCAGCCGCAAAGATGGGATGGTTGAAGTCTCTAAAGAGGGATATGAATCTCAGGAAGTGGAGCTCAAGAAATCGATGAATCCATGGATGTGGGGCGACATTGTTTTGACCAGTCTGCTCAGCACCTCAATTGACACATCTACGGGTGCATGTAACCAGTATAAACCTGGCCAGTACATGGTCACCTTAACGCCTAAGGATTCAGCTGAAGTGCCTAAGGACTCTGCTGAAATGCCTAAGGACTGAGAAGTTTCTTCTGGAATCCAGGCCGATCGGCCGATTCTAGGCACACTACTTTGTTGAAAGATAGACACGGATATGATTTTGCGTCTGCAAAGGGGGGCGTTGGTTTTCCCCCTTTTGCAGGCACACCGGGGAAAGAGTAAGTGAAGAATAAGCGGGTCGTTAACTGCCTCTGGTGTGTGGCTATTGTTTCTGTGATTGTTCTGTCAGCATTTCAATCTACTCCAATTCAAGCTGTCGAGATTGATAGCTTGCCTGTAACCTCCGATAACGAACAACCTATTGAGAAAAAAATAGTCAGAGATTTTGTATTATACAATTATGCCCGGCTGGCTGACGATATCATCAATGGTGTTGGAATCTATCTTGATACGCTGTATGGATTATTGAAGGTTCCTGAGAATGAAAAATCTCCCCTTCGAAGTAAACTAATCAAACTGCTACTTGAGAAAAAAAGAATCCCTGAATTTTCCAATTGCGTGGCGAACTATGAAGATTGCGATTAATAATTGCTGTTTCTGGACTAGCTTCCGTTTTTTTTTGATCAGCATTTTCTTTTTATTGATTTTTATTTCTGTCCCCGAAATATCAATTGCTGCTTCATATATAGACAATCTCGCTACGCGGGTAATAGGGCAAGAGTTGCACACCAACCGAGCGTGGTTGGGGCTCTTGCACTATCGGAAGACGACTTTTTCTGGGGGCTATTTAAGCCAGGCGGACAAGCCAGGCTTCTATTTGTCACCAGAGGGAAGAACCAACCCGCAACGCGAACTCCTGGCCACTCTAGAAGCCATGTTCCTGCCTAAAGAACTGGGGGACGAACACGCACAGTGCAGATTTCCGGCCCGCTTTTCCTGGCTAACCAAACAGTTGGAAATAGATTTGACTCGTTTGCCATTGCCCGACTGCGATTCGCTGAATAGGTGGCAGAAAGATTTGGATGCAGATCAGGTAACACTTGTATTTCCCGCTGCATATATGAATAGTCCGTCTTCAATGTTTGGTCACAGCTTTCTGAGACTTGAATCGGCTGACCGAACCAAGCACCAACCTCTCATGGACCCTACGGTCAGTTTTGCCGCTGACACCTTAGCCCAAGAGGGACTTCTGGATTACATAACCAGAGGACTTTTCGGTGGTTTCCCCAGCAAGTGCACGGTTCAGCCCTACTATGAGCGATTAAAAAGATACTCGGATACTGAAAGTCGAGATATATGGGAGTACAGGCTGAATCTGACCGAAAAAGAAGTGAAGCAATTGGTTCTTCATGTCTGGGAAACCAAGGATGGGGTGTTCGACTACTACTTTATCGGTGAAAACTGTGCCTATCGCCTTATCGCCTTGCTGGATGTCGCACGCCCTGCCTTGGGTTTATCAGACGGATTTACCAGGGCTACTCTTCCGGTAGATACAATAAGAGCCTTGAAAGATCGCGGCGCGGTTATATCAACCCTATATCAAGGCTCTGCAGTAAAGAAAGTTGAACATCGGGCGAGTTTACTCAGTGATGCTGAGGCAGAGTTGGTCGCTAACCTTGGCCGGGGGAGTCTCTCTGTAGGTGATGTTTCGCTCTATGACTTGTCCCGTAAAAGACGATCGATAGTGCTTGGAGTAGCATATGAATATCTTTCTTTGCTTATTAACAAGGATATTCTTGATCGTGAACTGAGTACCAAGTTGAGCCGTGAGATAATTGCTGAGCGAATCAAATCATGTGATCCAATTAAATCTTTTGAGATCACCAGACCGAAAACAAGTCCGGATGAAGGACACAGAACCCATCGTTTTAGCGCTGGTGGAGGTATTGGCCACGATAATAATTTTGTTTTTTTGGGTTATAGAGATATCGGTCACAGCTTGATGGATCCTTTTTCGGGCTTTGAAAAGGGTGCGCAGATTGAGTTACTTGACATTGAGTTCAGAGTACATAAAGAGGGAGATGTCAGTTTTGAAAGAATGGAGTTAATGAATGTTACCTCCCTGACACCAATAAGTCGTTTTCTGAAGCCAGTTTCTTGGCGATTTGCTCTAGGTTTAGAGAAGCGACACCTTCATGATGAGCAAGGCCTAATCGGCTACATGGAAGCGGGTTCGGGAATAACCGTTTCGGTCGGGAAAGTGATGGTGTCAGGTCTGCTTCACATTGAATTCGATAGTGGCTCGGTTCTTGATGATGGCTTCGGATTAGGTGCAGGGATGTACTTTGACGCGGTTTTCCAGGATGATAAATATTCGTGGA
>JBDNGT010000464.1:0-10092 GCA_041689145.1 Geopsychrobacter sp.
CGCCAGGCCGTAGGCGTCGATGAAGAGGCGGTTGTTCTTCTCTTCGAGACTCTTCATCTCAGCGATAGTGTCGAGGTTCTGTGCGATCCAGGCGGTGTAGCTGGTTTCGAGGGTGGGCAAGTGCTCGGTGGGGGTCCTCAGGAGAGGGGGGGCTTGAAAGTCCCAGGAGCGTTCATAGGTGTTCCAGTCAGTTCTTGCTGACTCAACTAGCGCCTTGACCACGCCGTCGATTTCTGTTTTCTGTCCTAGCACCTCTTGATGAAGAACAGGAAGCCCTGCTACATTGCCAACCTGAAAGTTCAACGTCGGATTCATCGCTTTCATGAATCCGAATACCTGCTTCGAACAAAGCAGACCCGTGAGCCAATAATGATCGCTCTCAGTTGGGAACGCGGACGAGCCACCGACATCAAATACCGCACCGGCATCGGAATAGCGTACGCCAAAGTATGACGAGCTAACGAAAGACCATGTCACCGAGGGTTGGTAGTAATACTCCGTATTCTGTGCCCTTGAGCGCGCTTTTCTACCATTCTCTGTGCCAAAAGCACGGACAGCTTGTCCATCATTCTCCCAGTTGACTAGAAATTCGTTATTCCCAAACCACTTCCTAAATTCACCACCTTTGTTGTAGGGAAACCACTTCATACCGCTTGACGCAGCATCATCGCGACTTTTGAATCCATATCCTGATTTATCCAGGGAGACTTCTGGCCAAGCTCGCATGAACTGATCGTTGTCGCCAGTTTGCAGGCCAACAGCGACCCCCATGTGAGAACCAAGAGGCGTGCCGACAGCAAAAACCCCCCTAGTTGCCTCGCTCACCCAATAAGCCACCGGGCTACCGGGGATCTTCTTGAACTCGTCTTGAGAAGATTCAAAGAACCAACCGCAATCACGGTTCTTGATCGCCTCCATCGTTTTAGGACCTTGATTCTCTGAACCACGAAAGGCAGACAGTTGGACATAACACCCCTTTTGCCTGCTTACATATCCTTTTTGTAGTGTGAATGTGCAAATAGGTACGGTTGCACCCTCAAACCCCGAATATTCAAGTTGAACCAACGAAGCTATGGTCTCCTTCTCAATGAGACGCGTTCGCAAATGCTCGTGGCTTGAAATGAACATCCAGACAAACGGCGACATAAAACCAAGGTGCCCATGCGGTTTACTGAACGCTAGATCGCGGTCGATAAAAGCTGAAAAGACGTCCTTTTCGTAGCCATTGTAATTATCCTTGAGGAACTGTTTGAGGACAGGAATGTGAAACTTACTGCCGATATATGGTGGATTCGCCACCACTGCATCATATTGTGCAGCAAGTAGCTCGACCTGCTGCACCAACAAGCCCAAACGCTTGAGAGCCTCCGACACAAAGAGGTCTTGGCTGGTCGCCTCGCTCAACTGCTTCAGCGCCAATAACTTCTTGGCCAGTCCTTCCGGTACCTGAATCAATGACCCAAACGTCATCGCGTGCTCAAATAATTGCTTTAGCTCCGTGAGATCCCCCATCTTAAGTTCGTAGTCTGAATTACGGTTTTCGCGTGAATGACGGAGAAGTGGGGCCAACGCCTCCGCGTCGAACCCCGCACTATCCACCAGCGCCATCACATTGAGCTTCCCCCCCCGCTCAAACAGCCGCCGATCATCCGCCCGCCCCTTCATCATCAGCGCAAAGCCCGTCATCTGCACCGCGCGCGCGTCGATGTCGAGGCCGAAAAGGTTCTTTTCGAGGATCAACTTCGCGACGTCCCGCTGCCGGTAGCCACGCTCCAGATAGATCGCCTTGAACAGATCATACGCCTCCACCAGTATGTGCCCTGAGCCACAAGCCGGATCGATCAGGGTTAGCTCTTCGGGATCGAGAGTGATGGGCGTGATGGCCGCGAGCTGCTCCGTAACTTCGTCAGTCTGCTTGGCAGGCTCAATGTAGTAATCCATCTGAGTTTTGAGTGGCGATTCTGGATAGGTCGCCAGCCACTGTGCCCCCAGTGAGTTCTGGACCATGTACCGAACGATCCAGTTGGGAGTAAATAACTGGGTCGCGGCAGGTATGTCTTCCGACTTCACGACCTTGCCGATGACCTCGTCCTTCTTCTCTGAAACATAGAATTGATAGAGCCAACCAACGATCTCGATCTGCACCCAACTCTCTTCATCAACCTCACAAACAAGCTTGCGAATCAAAGAGTCAGAGTGCAGCAAATTATCCGGCAACAGCAGCTCCGAAGGCCCGTCAATCGATTCAAAAAGAAACGGCATCGACTGATGTAGCGAATTGCACTCGGCAACAATCAGCATCCGGTAGAGTTCGGCATCTTTGGTGCCATCGAGTTTCAACTCCACGACCTTGTCACGATCCAGCCCGGTCAGCTCAACATGGGTGGCCTGCTCCAGAATTTCAGGAGTCGCGCTGCCACTCGGATTACTCAAGACGCGAAAGCCATGGTCGAGGTAGTTGTGCAGTTCCATGTAGCGCAGCGCCATGAACCTGTTGAACCAGGTGTAGGCAACCTTGCGCATGGTCAGCTCAAAACCCTCACGCTGCACCCGCTCGATTAGCCGATCACGCTGCCCTAAAATCTTTATTGGAAACGGGCGCCCAGCGATAATGGCGACATCACCTTGAACATCCGCCGCTTCGATCTTGTCGGCATCGATCCCGAAGTAATGAGCGCGTTCGGTCACCGCTTTGATAAAATCCCGACGTGCTGCCGGGGCGTAGGATTTGAGTTTGGATGTGTTCATTACATTCCTTCAGCAAAACGGTTATGGGTGTCTATATCGAACCCTTGCATCAGCATCTACCACGTCGAAATATGACTGGTAATTTGGGTCATAGGGATTCGGGAGTAGCTTAAAAGATGGATTCTCCGAAAGAGCATTTGTCACATGCAAAATTTGAAAAACGTCATTTCTCTTGCGGCGCCTTTTGGACAACTCCATCGCCAACCTGATTTCCGAAGAACCAAGTTTAAAGGACTCATCGTCACCTTGAGAAGCTTTAACTTCGATGCAGAAAGTCTTTCCTTTGTGAAGAATGACAAAATCGCAACCACGTCCGTCATTAACCTCATTATCAGGGAAAACAAAACTGCTATTACCTGACACCCATGTCCCATGATGAACAACCGAGGTTCCATAAGTCTGTTGCAACAACCTATAAGCATGGATTTCGCCAGAGAGACCGATGAGATTTTTCATTGACTGAGTCAAGCGTTCTTGTGCTGGCTTCTTCCCCCCTCCACCATTACCGCCGCCGGGTTTTTTCTTCTTGCTTTCCACGGGTTTTAACCCAGCTATTTTTTGCAGGTTGATCACAGCAAAGGCGCTGAGAGTTTCATCAGTAATACCTTCGTGGATATGTGACCAAAGACTAGACAAGTTATTTTCAGAGCTGTCGAACTCATGACCACAAACTGCAACTAGCTTGTTTTTGCGGCGGATCTGCTCCTTAAAATCATCAAGTTTTGCTTGAGCTTCATCGAGATCTTTTGACGTAAGACCAAGATCGCTCAACAAGACATTTATATTAGATGCAGCGTCAACTTTTTGCCAAAACACTGCATGACTGTCATGCCTTGGTAAAAGTTTTAAAAGACCCAAAACATAATCATCATTCCAAACACTCAAATAACCTAACCCATCAAAAACTTCAGAGAAATGATCGTTAAGTTGGTCAGCCCCCACCTCCCAAGGTGTTGTGTTGCTATTGTTCTGGTTGAGACACCACGCAAGTCCTATTCGCTGAAAGGTTTGTAACGTCCGGTTCAGATTGTCTCTGTTGAATTTAGACGCTTGAAACGGATCAAAAGATGTATCGACGCCAGAAAAATCAAGTTTGACCCGAAGATCTTCTGGTGAAGTCGAAGAACGTATCGCTTCGAGTTGACTGTGCGATGCCCCTAAATCCTCAAACATCGTGACAACTTCTCTAATTGCCAGGTTAAAATCGACCTCCCAAAAGTCCTCCGCATACACATCTGGGCATTCAATTTCATTCAATTTTCCGGAGAGTTCCTTGAATTGACCTATCTCGGGAGATTCTCTCAAAATGTCTGCGATTAAAGAACACAGTGGCTGGTAAGTAGACACAATATGCGACCGTAATTCACTCACCGCATTTATATTTCTTTGTAAAGGTTCGCCCAATTGTTCAAGCATAGAGTTCCAATGAACAAGTTGAGCTTTTTCGCCATAAACCGTCCAGAAGGATTCCCCGAGGATACTGCTATTTCGTGATAAACGAGCCATTTTAAGAATTTCTACACCATCAAAATCTTGAAGGTGCAAATCATTCAAAAAAAACACTACCGATTCTTCTGTTTCAAGATCAACAAGCCTTCCGATATCTACTCCAGGAGCCAGAAGCATTACCATCGGTCGAATCATTCGAATAAGAGGGCCAAGATCACCACGCCACTGCTCTCTTGCTTCGAGATATTGATCTTCACTTATTTTCAGTTGCAGGAGCGCCTGCTTGATATCTTCTGGATCAGGGTCGCAGTCACTGATTTCCTTCAGAGCAAACTTGATTGGTAGTTCAAGGTCATCACGCTGAATAAGAAATGCCAGCGCTTCGCTCAAGAGATATGGTCGATCACGGGATTCTTCAGTAACCAGCAAAACCTTTTCTTTATCAAGCCAAAGGGCAGGGACAGAGGGGTTTACAACAATTTCTCCCCCCCGAAACAAGCCAGCTTCTAGATTGGGGACCCAACGTAAACGTGCTTCTCGGAACATCTGGACACGTTTCTGAAATGGGTCAGAATTGGTCCCTTTCGCTTGAATTCCAGTAAAGGCAACCATGGACAACACCAACGGTATGATCCATTCCAATTCACTGTCTTCCAACAAACCATTTTTCACTTCAACCCATGGTTCGCCGTTAACAAGAGGCTTCATCTGTAAGTTAGATGCGAGCTGAATCCCATCGCCATAAAAGACCTTAAACCCTTCGGACAATCGTTTGGCATCTGAAGTGTCGATCGCGATGACTGGCAAAGAAAACTGTTGTAAAGCATCAATAAAAGAGGCAGATGAGTCAGGAAGATAAACAGGTTGTTCTACTGAGGGAATGTGGACCGTAACAGGATTATTGCCATGCCGGATGATAAGTTTAGCGGGGAAAGCACTGTCTTCTTCAGGCTCAAATGCCCCCCAAGCATCTCGTACCTGTCCCAGAAAAACATTTGGGTCTGTAATCTCTCCACTGAGTGCAGTGGCGAGATCATTCAAGAGCCTGTCACTGTCACTTTTGGACTCAGTATCGAATTTCGGCATACCCAATTTCAACAAGGCATCGGCTAATAAGGGGTTGCTATCCAGTTGCTGCGCAAGTCTCCCAGGTAGCGGTTTTAGGTGAGCAAACAGTCGTGGTCTTCCAGACAAACGAGCACAGGGGATATACCATCGGTCTGAAGCCTTGGACCACTCAATGCTTTCATCATTTTCTATACCCAACCAAGGCAATCTAGATAACGCATAGAATGCAGGAGATAATAGGGTCGCATGATATGACTGCCCTTCAACCTTTTTAAAGTTTACCTGCGACCAGGATTGCTTCCACCTGGCAATACTACCCAAGACAATATGCATAAACGATTTTCTGGTTAATTCATCAAAATCTGCATATTCTTCAAGTCCAGGGATAACGCTAAATTCCTGCATCTCATAATCAAAATAACCCGTATAGGTAAGCCTTATCTTTTTGTCTACATAAGCTGAATACTCATCAAAGAGTTCTTGTGAAACCCCCGACGGGCAATCCTCGGGCAAATGAAAATCATGGTAGGAAGCTCCAAATCTTGACCCCCAAATCTGGGAGGAAATTATCGGTAATTTAAGCCCATCGAAAACGCCTGCATCACTAAGAAGCTGCTGATGTTTTTCGCCACCCGCCCCCCATCTTTTATTTTTAGGTGAAACAAGAAGCCTTTTAACGGCCTCTTTGCAATCGGCGTTATTTGCGCCCTGAAGATAGTCCAGCGTATGGCTACCCAAAGTTCCTTGCCACCCAGGTCCAAAACAGACATCACGCAATTCATACCAACCACCACGACAGGGGACTGGCAGAGAGTTCAGTAAACGCAGAGTTTTTTCGCCTTTACCTCTATCAACTAGGCTGGACACCAGACTAAGGCCCCAAAGAATAATGTCCTGGCATAACTCGCTGTCAGTATTTTTAGACAAGATCGGAAGTTTGGGTGTCCTGCGTATGAGAACGGAATTCAAAATATCTTCAACGCGAAAACGCTGAACGAGCTTTGTATCCAAAAACTTTCTGATGGGCGTCTGCATACGAGCGTCTTGCTCGTTGTAGACCTGTATATCGTCATGAAGAAAGGCAACATAGCTTTTCAAGCCGCTAGGGATTTCATGCAAGGCCCCTTCACTGAGAACTTCTTCATCATCTAGACTGCCTTGCCGAGGAGTAAAAAACACCGAACATTGCTCCCCGCTTGCATGAAGGGAATTGTCGGTCCCTAAAAGGATTTCCTTTCCTTTAAGTGGGGTACTCTCTCCATCAAAAATTCTTATTGTATCTGCCCAAAAGACATTCCAGTCCGTTTTATTGCCGGTCTTGTGAACTTCTTTTGCAATCGATTCAATAGTATTCGCTTTTTGACTGAGACTTGGATATGGAGCTATATCGATCACATCGAAAAAACTTTTTAGCAATTTCTCCCGACCAGACATTCCAGGGACAAACGCTGGGAAGCAAGCATGCTTTCTGAACAATTCCTCAGAGATAAAAGCTGGTCCAACGATCGTAGGGATTAAACTTGTACATTCGAAGGAGTTCCATCCAGAGGCAGTTAAAGCAATCTTCTCTTGGCAAAGATTTATTTGCTGTGAACCAAACACGCTATTGAGGTGTTCGGACCACCGGGTTCCGGCCAATTTCTCTTCGGGCAACGGTGCAAGCAGATCAATAATTGCCCTCGCTTCATCCAACCCATGAGATTTTAGGTCTGAATGTACGATCTCCACGGCCTTGGTAGCCGCCGCGTGGAGGAGATAACTATTGTATTCATTTTCGAAATCTATATCTGTTCGACTCATGTCACCGAAGAAGGGGGCACTGATATGGGCAGCACAACCGGTAGGAAGGTCAGTTGGCAAGAAGATGCTAAACACGCCTTTTTCCGGAATATCACCAAGACGCACCGCAAGGCTTATTACGGCCTCTTGAAGCTCTGGCCATTTACCAGGCAACTCCAAGAGGGAATTTCGCAAATCGTCTGACGCTTCTTCGACTTTGATCGTTTCATTCCAAAACCAGTAACGGCGTGAGTTAGCTTCTGAACTGTCCTGAATAACAATTTCCAAACCATTATGCGCACCGGTCACCCCACTCGATTGTTTTCGATGCAGTTCTCTCCTGACAGAACCGGAGTCCAGGACGAGACTATCAGCATGGTTAAGGAAGAGGATTGTATTTGCATCCATTGCCTCAAGTTTTTTTTGGGCTAGCTCTCTGGAATAATCATTTTTGAACGGAAGGCGGATTACGGTCACGAAACCACGCTTCTGAAAATTCTGAACGATGTAATTGTCAGGAGAGGGACCAACTGGGAAAGGAAGGAGATACGGTGACAGGTACTTCAGTTCGTCAGAAAGCCATGAGGGTCCTTTCGACCTGACACTCTTCCTGAGTTTATCGAGAATTTCAGGCCCCCAATCTACAAGTGTCGTTTCAGTCCCCAAAGGTGAGAGTACATTGTCCTCTCCGTGATACAGTCGAACGATTGGTTCTCCATATTTTCCAATGATTGTAGGGCAAAAGCTAAAGCAAAAACCGTCAAATGAATCACTATTAGCTGCGCTACGTGAATAAATTTCGGGTGACGTAGTGATCTCTAAAACGCTTCTAAAACCAATACCCTTGTTACCAATTGACTCTTGTGGATTTTTATCGCTTTGACCTAATTGTGAAAGACTCCTGAAATTTGATTCAGAAAATTTATTCCCGTCATTCGCAACGTATAACGCTCCAAATTGTCCATCATCCGGGTCTAAAATAATCTCTATGCGTGAGAGTTCACCATGCTCCAATTTATGTTTAAGAGCATCGTGGGCATTTTGCAAAAGCTCAATCAGGAATCGTCCGTGGTATTGATGCTCTACTTGCTCAGTTAAATTATGTAAACTTTTGTAGTTGGAAGTTCCTTCTGCTAACTCATACAAAAAAGAACGAATCTTTGAGCTTGTTTCATCAATAATTCTGTTTTTGAAATTTCGAAATTCGCCTGCCGAAGCTTCAAACATTCATCCTCCAATCGATCTAATAATAAAAGCTAAATGCTCTTAAAAAAACAACATTACATATATTGTGTTGATGCGGCTACGCCACTAAGCGGGTGAACGAAAATATAATCTCCCATGTCGAGAGCTTCAACTGCATCAACGATTTGACGGTGATGAGTAAAAAGTATGACCTGATTCTTTTTTGCCAACTCGGCTAGAGCCTTCAAGGTTGCTGCCGATCGTGCATCGTCAAAATTCACGAGAATGTCATCGGCAATGAATGGCATTGGCTCATGCTTTTCAAGCCGCCATTCAAGCGTCGCAAGCCGCAAGGCGAGATAAAGCTGATCGCGCGTACCGGAACTCATTTCTTCAACCGTTTTGGTACCGCCATCAGGACCGACGCCTACCAGAATAGGTCCGCCGTTATCATCAAGGTCGGATCTCAGCCCTGAATAAACATTGAGTGTTAGCTCTGAAAAATACTGTGATGCCCTCTTCAAGATTGGGTCCTGGTTTTCCTGACGGTAGCGTTCTATCTCTTTCTTCAAGAGCTGCCCACCCAAACGGACACGAAGATAACGATCAGCGAGGCGGCGCACCTTGGCCAGGGCCTCTTGAGCGGCATCTTCCTTGGCTGCGGCCTGACCGCTGCCATCCATCTTGAGCAACTCGTTACGGGCCTCACCTTTTTTCTCTGACAATGATTTAATTTGCGGGTCTAGCTCGTCTTGAATTTGACGGTTTGTTGTGTCGATCTGCCCAGGGAGTTCGTTAGGATCAATCGTCTGCCGCTGGGTTTCCAATTCGTCCAAAGCGATCCCTTCGGCAAGCCCGAGTAAGGCTTCTTCAAGATTGGTCAAATCTTTTTTCGTTTCAAGATATTCGCGGTAGCGAGCCTCAATTTCAATCAGCTCTTCTTCTTTCTCGCAGCGTGCCTGTTCTTGGAGCGAGGTTACTTCTTTATCAACACGATCCTGCTCAATATGGCCAAGGCGTATTTCGTCTTCGGTGGAAGCCATATGTTCGTCAAGGTTCTCCAGTATCGACTTGGTCTTTTCCGCTTCCTTCACCGTCGACTGGAGTTTAACCACTGCCTGTTCTGGGATTAACGCTTCTAGCTCGGGAGCAATAGAAAGAACTAAGCTGCCCACCTCGGCGGAAAAATCCTGGGTATGCTGATCGATGTCTTTGATGCGATTTTCAAGCCCGTCGGCCTCAACAACTTTCTCCAGACATGTCCGTAGAGTTTCTAAAACCTCCGCAACCTGATCAGGTTGTGACTCTTCAGGAAGACCAAAACCAGCAAGTGACTCGATCCACTGTTTCTTCCAGACGGCCATCGCATTGCGACTCTCTTCCAAGGCATTTCTGGCAGGAGACAATGCCTTCTCAATTCGCGCTTTCTCATTCTGGAATGTTTGACTCTGCCCTTGTATCTCTTTGAGTTCGGTCAGAACCTGTTCCGAATAAGTAAGAATCGGTGACAGCTCCTCAGAAGCAAACGCTTGCTCTTTGCCGAGGATCTTCAACACCGCCATCAAGTTGGTAAAAAGATTCGTCTGTTGCTCAAGCAAGGGCTGCTTTTCAGATTGTTTCTGCTTGACCTCACGAAGAGTTCTATGAATAGCCTGGCATTTATCCACCCAGGTGCGCATTTCCGAAGGGGATCGGGCCGTCAGTTTACAATCCGTCCAAAGGTCCTGCCATTTCAGCTCAAGCTGGGCTTGCTGCTCTTCGAGCGTTGTCGATTCATCTTGGTATCGCTGCTGCTGTTCTTCAAACTTTTCAGCTTCGGCCAACAGGCTTGCATAGTGATGAACCCGGTCGGCTGCTGAACGC
>JBDNGT010000465.1:0-2192 GCA_041689145.1 Geopsychrobacter sp.
ATGCTCAGCAGATTGGGCGAAAGACCGTCCCCAAAAGATTTCTAAAATTTGGACAGAGTGTTTGCCGCACTTTGAAACCACATCGACTAGTGCGGATTTAAACGACGAACTGGGACGTCCTTTGCGCGTAAGTATGCGTAAACTAGCGGGTCTCGATTCAGAAGATGATGGTACTCAAGAAATTGAGGCTCTTGTCAGTGCTTACGAGCGATGGATCAATGCTCTAAAAAATACTGAGACGCACGATCCACCCGTTCCTCAAGATCTCACAGTGACTGCGAACCATCTGATTCGCAAGTGTCAGTTATGCGCCGACAGAATAAGAAAAGGTCTCGAATTTTTGAGGTCAGAAGGGGCAGATGCTCAGACAGCAAGAGAGGCATACCAGCTCGCTAACCATGCCATGCTCGTTGCTCAACTTCGCAGCAGTCGTGACGTTCGTACTCCCGTGGGTGGGGGCGGACGTCTCGAATATGACAAACCCATACAAAATCCTGATTCTGCGGTTCCTCATGAATACAAAGGGTATTGGCGGGCGTTTCAAATTGCCTTTCTTTTGATGTCTATTCCAGGGATATGCACACCTGAAGATGACGATAGAGAGATCGTTGATCTGATCTGGTTCCCAACAGGCGGGGGGAAAACTGAGGCCTATCTTGGTCTCACTGCTTTTACTATATTTTTCAATAGACTTTCAGGCAGGAACCCGGGCGGTGCAGACGTCTTGATGCGTTATACGCTGCGGCTTCTCACCGCTCAACAGTTCCAGCGTGCCGCTGTATTGTTCTGTGCCATGGAATCACTTCGATGGTCAAATTTGCACCAGCTTGGTGAAAAACCTTTCAGATTAGGGATGTGGGTTGGGGGTAGCGCAACACCCAATACGAGAGATCAAGCGAAATTAGCATTGAAACAACTGCAGAGGGACTCGGCAGCTGAAAACCCGTTTGTTCTTTTGAAGTGTCCTTGGTGTAATGCCCTTTTCGGACCTGTCTCCAGTAGTGGGGATAATAAAAAGAAATCCAAAGGGAAAAGTAGAAACGTCCTCGGATACAAAAAGTATCGCAATCCAAGAGGTGGGGCTGATACTGTCGCTTTTCGATGTGACGATCCAGAGTGTGAATTTGGTGAGCATCCTGCGATATCTAAACCTCTGCTCCCCATAATTATTATAGATGAGGATCTGTTCGATACTCCCCCGAATTTGATTATTGGCACTGTTGATAAATTCGCAATGCTAGCTTGGAAACCAGAGGCGAGATCAATCTTCGGGATTGGTCTAGATGGCAAACATGTTGGTCTGCCTCCCTCCCTGATTATCCAAGATGAATTACATCTTATTTCGGGACCGCTTGGGTCAATGGTAGGCATTTATGAGACACTCATTGATGAGTTATGTACTCTGAGAGAAAACGATAAAATACATCGTCCCAAAATAGTTGCATCTACAGCAACCATCAGTCGAGCTGAAGAACAGGTTCATGCGCTTTATGCAAGGGAGAAGGTTTCACTATTTCCACCATCAGGATTAGAGGCCGGTGATTCATTTTTTGCTCGTGAAGATAAAAACAGTGATGGCACTCTGAAACCGGGTCGGTTGTATGTGGGAATTATGGCTCCAGGCCATGGGTCTCAGCAGACTACGGTGGCGAGAGTTTTTGCTTCACTCCTTCAGAATCCGGCGATTATGCCCGTTGCGGATAATGATGAATCAGAGCGTGATCCCTGGTGGACCTTACTTTGTTTTTTTAACTCTCTTCGAGAGCTTGGCGGAGCAGCGACTCTTCTTGTCAGTGACGCACGTGATTATTTGCGAGTCATTATTGACAGGCATGGTTTTCCCTACGACAAGATACGCCAACTTCTGAATGTTGAAGAGCTGACCAGTCGGATACGGAGTGATTATATCCCCCGATCTATCCAGAAGCTCGAAAAACCTTTTTCTCGAAATAAAAAAGGTTATGTAAATGATACGGTAGATGTCTGTCTTGCCTCGAACATTATTGAGGTCGGAGTCGATATTGACCGGTTAAGTTTGATGTCGATTGTTGGCCAGCCTAAAACAACATCACAATATATACAGGTTTCCAGTAGGGTTGGACGCAACCCTACTTCTCCAGGTCTGGTTACGATCTTGTACAGTCAGAGTAAACCTAGAGATAGAAGTCACTTTGAACGCTTCCGCATGTATC
>JBDNGT010000466.1:0-1753 GCA_041689145.1 Geopsychrobacter sp.
CAACAAAGGTGTGCCGGCTGAGCAGATTGCCTTCATCCATGATGCCGCGAATGACGCACAACGAAGCAATCTGTTTGTAAAGGTCCGCTCGGGTGATATCCGCTTTTTGGTAGGCTCAACGCAGAAGATGGGGGAGGGCACGAACGTTCAGGATCGTGTTGTGGCCTTGCACCATTTGGACGCACCTTGGAGACCGTCTGATATCGAGCAAAGAGATGGTCGGGCGGAACGCCAGGGCAACATGAATGCAGATATGCGCAGATATATCTATACGACCGAAGGAACCTTCGATTTGTTCATGTGGAATACGATGGATATTAAGGCAAAAACGTTCAGCCAGGTATTTAAGGGCGATTCCAGTATCCGTGAGTTGAACATGGAGATTGACCCGACTTTCGCTGAGACAGCGGCGATCACAAGCAATAATGGGCTCATCCGGGAAAAGATTGAAGTCGATCAAGACGTGACTCGACTGGAAATCTTAGCACGGGGTCAAGCTAATCAGATATACAGCCTCAAACGTCGCGAGCAGATTTATCTCGCTGAAAACGAAGAAGCCGCCGAAAAGCTGGAACGTCTGGAAGCATTTGCCGCGACAATTCCTGAACTATGTCCTCCAGAGAGCAGGTTATGGACTTTTGACCTTCGGCCCTTCGATATTGCTCAAACCTTCCAAGGGCAGCGAGAAGAGATGTTTAAGGTGCTCAACAAGATTCTCAAGGCTAACCCCGGCATTACCGTGGATACCTTGACTTACGAAGGTGTCCCGGTCATCCTCGGGCATCATGAGGGCGAGTCGGTCGATATGTACAGCCACAAGAAAGTAAAGACCATCGAGAAGGAATGGACGATCAACACATCTCAAGGGGATCTTGTCTATCAACGGGCCGCCGATGTTGAAAAGGCCATCCTGAACAATGCCGATCAGATAGAAGCGGTGAAAAATACGATCAACTATCGCAAAAAAATGGTCCTTGATACCGCTGAGGCCCTTAATACCCTGACCTCAAAAGATGGTGCCCCACTGGTCGAGCTTAAAAAACGGCAACAGGAGTTAGCACTACAAATAGAAGAAGAGGGCGGTAAGGATGATGGTAACTACGGTCAGTTCTTAGGCGATAACTTTACGGCCTACCTGGAAGAGATTATCGAGGAGCTGAAGGAAGAGCAGGGCATGGCTTCAAGCCTTGAACTCCCAAGTGAATTCTTGAACGACGCGCCGGAAGACGATAATTGGGACGAAGAAGATTCTCTGGTTGAGCAAGAGAGTCAAGACGATGAGTCGTTGGCTCCAGCGATGTGACAGGCAGGCAGGAAAGGCAGACCACCATTAGCTTGACTGTGGTGGTCTGCCTGGCTGTCCTCAGGTATCCGGCATTAGATCGTCAAGGCTCCTAAAGTCATCCCCTCGCCTTAGGGAATCAACAAAAGACTGTTGAATTGCCTTTTTCTCTGTTCTGCCGATCCCTCCCATAGCAAGGTCCACTTGCTTGAATGTCTCCTTGAAAAATTTAGGAAATAGAGCGGGAAGCCTCTTTATTTCGTAACTATTCAGCAAAAAAGTACTTGACATGGATTTTTGATGAAATCTGCCAGATAGCATCTCCAAGGTTGAGCCTGCCAGAATAGCCCATCAAGGGAGCAACCTTGGCGGCAGATGTCGCCGGATTGGCCGTGCCATCTCGGGGCTCCGGGCGCAATTTTATCAGCGTGAACGGCCTTTACGGGACAAAAATACGTTCCTAAAAACTCA
>JBDNGT010000467.1:0-6964 GCA_041689145.1 Geopsychrobacter sp.
AACCTTGGCTGGTCGACAACTGCGGTGGCTAAATTGTTGGGTGTATCGCCCTCGGCAATCAGCAAAATATTGGCCAAAGTTTAAATTGGGGGATGGTATCAGGTTTTTTAGCGTTATTCCAGTAAGTCAACAACGTCCCCTGCGGTACACGACCCAGTACAATTCGATCCCAGACTTCAATACTTCTGCCGCAGCATCTTTTAAGCAACCCTTTAGGTAGGGATCATTTGGCTGGACAATTGCAATTTTGGCTCCAGATTTTTTGACTTTTCTTCAAATGATTTGACAATGGCTCTGCCGAAATGGCTTTTAATCTGGCTACTGGAAAACTTAGCTCTCGTAGTGAGATGCGACGCTTTGTTTCCTTTCGAACCTTTTGCTTCCACTATCAGAGTTTGTGTTCCTTTGATCGCAAGAATATCTATCCCTCTTTTGTGATCGAGGCATTTCGTAATAATATCCCACCCGTCTTTCTTCAACCATTCAGAGAATATCTCGACAACATGATTCTCAGTCATCAATTCGGTAGCTTCAATGTCAGACAAAATGTCATCACGCCATAAAGATTCATGCACAAAAGGATCTTCTCCCTCGGATAATCGGGAAAGATAAAAGCCATTTCTCCTTAATTGTAGTTTCAGTGATTTTTGCTTTTTTTGATTGTTCACTGACCTAGCATCATCTAATTGGCTTAAAAGTAGAAATACATCAGGCCTTCTTTTCTCAATTTTTTTTAACAAAATTGGCGGTACCATCGTCTTTTCTACCATGCGTCAGACCTTTAACAGAATAAAACGTCTTGTATTGACGTGGTTAATTCAAAGATCTCAATGATCAGTATTTCAGAGGGAAATAAATCTCAGACACCAACTCTTTGACGCAAACGTTCGCGCGCTTGTAGTTGAGCCCGAATTTCTGTGTAGAGACGAGCTTCTTCATTTTCCCGGTCGGAAATTCGAATAACCGCAGCGTATTTTTCTTCAGTATTTGTAAGTGCATCCCCCCACGCAGGATCGTTTCGCGTTACTACTAAATAAAGTTTCTTTTTCCGGGGTGCCTTCATTACCCAAGTGGATGCTTGAACGGTTCCGTAAGAACGTTTTGTCGCACTATAATGGATTTTGTTGCAGCCAAGCTCTCGAATGCTGTCCATTGCTTCTTCGTCTTGTGCAGGTTTACCGAAAGCTTCTACAGCGTTTGCGAGAGAATCTGCCTCAACTAGTCGAAACATGAACCTTGATGCCTTGTAATCAATGCGAGTTGTTCTGATAGGCGGGCAGTGCCCCAATGCAACGGTTATCTCTCGCCGACGTATCCTTTTCCCTGATTTATACAAGCAATCAGGCACAGGAACTTCATAAAAGTGGTTGTGCTTATTGACCAACTTAGACTCGGTGACAAGGATGACCTGCTCCTCTGTTGATCGAAATATTCCTGATTGGTCGACCATGCCATATCCGACTACACGTTCCAAAAGGTCTTCATCTTTGTCAAAAAGTTCTGAGCATGCAACAGGCACCTTTGCGTTTGAGACCAAAAGAGCACGAAGTAAGTTCATACTAGGTGGTGGTGTAAGTTCTTTCAGTAGCCGTGCAGCAATATGAGCGACATGTGGAGCGGAAAAACTGGTTCCACTCCGCTCAGTTACCAATTTCCCAGCCGCAAAATCATGGCTTGTTGACAGCTCTCCGAGGCCTTGATTAGAAATCATTTTGGTTCTGGGATCTATCCCCAGATTCCCACCATAGGCGACGAGTTCTGGTTTTACCGCACCTTTCACAGATCCCCCACACCTCGTAAACGGAGATGGTTGATCACGAGCTGCAACAGGTAGTTGAATCAAGTCACTTGCCCAACGCTTTGCCTTGAGCCCTTGATCCCAGCGAGCGACACTTCCAACTGTCAGTACGTTCAACGCTGGCGCGGGATCAATGAGGCGATAGTCCTCTTGGTGGAAATAGTTCGGATAATCGTTGGCCAACTGTTCGAAAGAGATATCCATAATATTCCCTGTCGGAACAACGAAAAGAATATCCATTTCCCTCGCCAATCGATCTAGGGTGCTAGCCAAACCCCTTACTCTACCGCCCGTGTATGGTTTGTTTAGATCGCCATACGATAAGTTGTAAACGCGACAGTTATATCTTTCGAAAAAATATCGAACCGACTCTTCCACGATATTTTCAATAAATCTTGGATCTACCTCAGCCCTTGCATCAAGAACCCGGCCGCTCAATAACCGAATTAGCGGAATAAACGATTTTGCCTGAGCGCACTCCTCGACATCTCCGTAAAGTGCAATGCCCGAAACGTGTGTTCCATGACCCGCATCGTCATGAGCATCTCTTCCTGGCGATAAAAAGCCCTGAGCATCACCCAAGGCAGGGCCGATCAACGGGTGGTTACCAGCGATTCCACTATCAAGGATAGTTAGAAGGGGGGCGTCATCGGGTGGTGGAGAGATTGACGGTACGTCCTGGATATCTAGGCGCAGAACTTCTAGTTCCAACCCTAACTTTGGAGGTAGGTCTACCGTGCGAACGTCACGGTGATTGAGTACTTTTTCAGATTGTTCTAGGTTGAGTCTAAGTCGATATGCAATCAATTCTGGGAAGATTATTTTATCAAGAGTTTCAATCCCTGCCTGAGCCAACCAACCCTCAAAAGCTGGAATCAGCAACTCCCGTTTATCACTCCGACCCAATGGCCAGAGTTCAACATCCAAAAGGAATTCTTCAGTAGCGGAAATACCATCTCGCTTTAACGCCCAACCTTTCCGGTCTTCCGGTGTCCAATGATCGAATGCTTCAAGGGCGTAGAGAAGATTAGCATACTTAGGTTTTTCTCCCTCAACTAGGGAGGTCAATCTCGCCTCGAATGTCCCCAGCGCCTCATTTGAGGCGAAAACAAGCGCATAGCCGCCATCTTCTTGACTGATGAATTCAATTCCTGGAAACCCCTTTTCGATTTGGTCGGGACTTAGTGACCCTATATTTAACTTGAAAAGCGGACGATCATCGAACCCACCTATGTCAGTTTTAACTTCTTCGCGAGCAAGTTCAAGACTGCGCTGTAACTTACGAGCGTGAGCAGGTATATCGGCGGGAGGCTTGACCCTCGGCCAGCTCCCTGGCCGCTTCTCATTAATAGGTTGCTCACGATCAATCTTAAGATGTGGGAATGTTTCCATCAATATCTAGCCCCCCTCCGAGCTTTAGTTTTCTGTCTTTCTCCCGTAGTTGTGCTTTCTTCAAATGCCGAACCTGCAAGAACTCCTGCCCCTTGAGGAGCATCTCCTTTATACTGCGACGAAGAACACGCTCAACGTCAGCATGTGCTAACCCCGTGAAGAGAGAGAGCACTTGCTTGTCAGTTATCTCGAATTCTCGACGAACCCCGCGTAATTTGATTTCAAGGAGATGAATCAACTGCTCGCGGAGAGGTGGGTGGAAAGCCATAACTTCTTCAAACCGTCGCCAAATGGCAGAATCGAGCATAACCTCATGGTTTGTAGCAGCGATGATAAGGCTTTTGCCTTGATAGGCGTCCAACATTTGGAGAACAGAATTAACTACCCTTTTAAGCTCCCCATGTTCGCTAGAATCGCTTCGCTCTTTACCAAGGGCATCAAACTCGTCAAAGAGTGCAACCATTGGCGTCGTATCGATGAAATCAAACACTTTACGGAGGTTCGCAGCAGTTTCTCCCAAATACGAAGAGACAACACTATCCAAACGGATAAGTGCCAATGGACGACTTAATTCTGCAGCAATCACTTCTGCCGTAAGGGTTTTGCCACAACCCGGCGGACCACAAAATAAAATCCGATCCGCCGGGCGAAGACCATAACTTTTTAGTACATCGCCACGATGATACTCTTCGAGTAAGTCATCGATAGCTAGTTGGTTGTCAGGTGAAAAGACTACATCTTCAAGGGTTCGTGACGGTTGCCGAAGAACGAGCAGGGGCAGCCCTCGCTCATCGGTAGGAACATTTTCCTTTACTCTAAAAGAAGTTAAACCTTGATTGCTAATATCACCGTAAAGAATTTTTTCAAGATCATTCGCGAGAAGGTGGTGCTGCTTTTGCCTTTCTTCGCGGATAACGGCCTCAGATGCTTCCTTAAAAGCTGTAGAATCACCGGTAGCACCCGCTTTTATGATCTGTCGTAGTATTTTTCCGCTAGCCATATTCCATCTCCTTGCTTGAGGAGTTATTTATACTAAAAGGTATACAATGAAGCTGCGACAGAATGTGACATACACAATCTAAATATTGGAAGTCAGCGATGCCTTGACGGTTCAAAAGCTTCCATTCCGGCTATAATGGTACTGTCTAACCATCATATGCAGAAGCGGACCAATAATACGAATGGTTTCATTCAGAGCAACTACTTTTCGCCAATAACAGGCAATATTGCCAATTGAAAGAGAGTTTCATTTTCAGGTATAAAGCTAAATCCTCTCTCAGACTCCTATCCCCACCCAATGATTTTTTTCATAGGCACTCTGCTCTAGTCGGCTTAACGGTTGCGAACTGCACCCAACGCGAATAAAGAAATCTTCCCTACCTTCATAGCTAACAAAAACGGGCTTGCTGCATTGCGATACTGTGACCTGACAAATTTGCTTGTTATCATAGTCTGGAAAACTAATTTTGATATAAGAGCCATACACTTTACCAATATACTTATTAATGACTTCAATCAATTGAAGCTCAAATCCGTCAATATTCTGCTTTTTTAATGTCGCAATATCGGGTAAAAGCCCCAATGAATTCTGCTCATCGTCAATACCAATAAATAAATTTCCACCTTTGCTGTTTAGGAACGCAGAAATGGTTTTGGCGACTATGAATTCAAGTTTTTTATTCACTAATGCCTGACGCAAGTCATAACGTAGGGTTGATTTGAACTCAACTGAGTCACTTTCTCCGCCTAGTATCAATTCTTCAACTGCTTCATTCAGAGGCTCTGCATGCGTTAATTCAATGCGAGATTTGAGGTGAGAATAGATTCTACCTGCACGAGTTGACAGAAACTGCGGGTAGTCATCAGACTCTATGCCATAGCTTTTTAAGCCTATAAAATGAGATTCAAGGGACAAATGAATCTCATCATTCTGGTCAGCAAAGTCACCGATGTAGACAGAGGGAGCCTTGGCTCCAATTTTTCTTTTATTTAAATGATCTCCGACGAGAGTGATGTTCATTAGGCTATTGCTATCCAAAGCAGTCTTCCCCTTGAGGTACGCTTTGGGGAAGAAATGATGATAGTTTTTACTGTTGGCGACCTTCAACCAAGAGTTATCCAATATAACTCTCCCATTATCCTGGAAATCTTTTGGCTCCTGATAAGCAAGTAAACATAAAATCGCTTTACAGTAGCTATTACCAGCACTGAAGTTTGTATCGATTAGAGCCTGGGGGGATTCGAGATAAACCTTAACATCTGTGTAATCAGGGCGGTCACCCGCGAGAATTGCATCAATACGTTTGATGTCTTGCGCCAGTTTCGATTCGGTGGAACTTGAATATCGAAACGAAAGAGACATGCGCCAGAAAAATTCTTCTAGATACTTTCGCTGATCTGCCTCTGGCTTATCCTTTTTGAAATAGAAGAAATAGGCAAACGGCACTAACAAGGAATCATAAGGCAATAGGTGAGATACTGGGATACGGTAAGTAGTACGGAAATAGTCGATACTATCCTTTAATGCTGATATAGCATCATCCCAGGTGTTAATAATTGTTTGTTTATCCAGCGAGAGAATTGTTTTTCTCTTACATTCTTTAGTTCGACTCAGAATAAGGGCTAAAACGCTCAGAACCACCGTGCTTGAGATACTTTCGTATTTAATATCCTTGAGATCTTTAACGAATCTCTCCCACTTGACCTGCATATCAAACTCTTGTTTTTCATCATAAGTCTTAGCGGCCATGATCTCAAACAGAGTCAGAGTCTGCCCTCCGGTGTTAATCCTGGTGAAAACTTCGATAGCAGAATCAATATCCTCCTTGCGTAAAACTACCGTTGAAAATTCATAGGTTTTAAACGCAGTTGAATAATTATCTATCAATTCAAGTTCTTCTTCGCTGAATTTTACTGCAAGAGCTTTGGCTTTTTTGAAAGAAAAATTAAGGACCTCGTTTAAAGACAGGTACTTATCCCCAGTTGGTTCAGAAGTGATCACCTGACCGTCGTTCTCATTCAATTCAACGTCAAGATTGACATAAATATCTTTGTAATCAGTTATCTTTTCTTCACCAACTTTTTGAATTTTAGCACCAAGATATGCAGCATAAAGAGATGTAATTCGCTGTTGCCCATCGAGAACATATTCGACTTTGCTGCCATCGGGGGTGGGCGGTATTACCAGGTTGCCAACGTTTTTGATGTCATTTATACGTTCTGCTGTCTGCCATAGAATAAATGTGCCTATTGGATAACCCTTGAGAATGCTATCGAGTAACTTGGCTGTTTTCTCAATACTCCAGACAAAATCCCTCTGAAATTTGGGTATTTTTATAATGCCTTTTTGTACCTCAGATATCAGGTCAGAATATTTTTTGGAATCTGGCTTAGGTTGTTCAAAAGTCATATTTACGCCCTCCTATTTCAATCACATAAAAGACAAGAAACTGCTTATCTGTTTCCTTTTTTTTTCAATCATCCTATCGTCTCAGTCACAACCTTTGAAATATCCTTACTCATCAACAACCGCATAATGCTCGAATCAAAGGCCCGCTTGAATTCCGGGTCCTGCGCATAGCGTTTATATAGATCGAGCTCTCTTTTCCGCTCCTGACTGACCGCTTGGCTGATCAGTTTTTCCAGGGCGATACGGCTGTTCTGCTCATCCTGATTGTCGACGACCTGTGTCTTGTAGTTGGGGTTGCTGAGTACATGCTGAGCGATGTTGATGAACTTGACCCGCTGCTCCTCAGGGGTGGCTTCCCATCCCGC
>JBDNGT010000468.1:0-2031 GCA_041689145.1 Geopsychrobacter sp.
ATACTCACAGAAACCGACGAACTCACGCACTTCTTTCTCGTAGCTAAAAAAGCTACTCAGGAAGTGAAAACTTTTCACAAATTTCGCAAGCAAATAGACAAAACTTTTCCGGTCCTCTTTATCAGTAATACGCTTGTGAAAGTGTATCCGCAGACCACTAACCTTTGCTTGTAGACTTGCATCGTCATCTTGCTTGATGAGTTCAACTACCGAAGATGCTTCTTCTTGAGCGAACACACCTATCCCTAAAATCTCTTCATAGAGATCGAGGCACTTTTGCGGGTTTGGTTCATCCGGCTCGTGGGGTGACCCGTGCCGATATTTGTTAAATGCTTTAAGGATCGCTTTGGCATTGTTCGTGAAGTCCACAACTATCACCCCTTCCTTGTCTGGATGTTTGCGGTTGAGCCGGGAGATGGTCTGGACCGCGTTACGGTCAGCGACGGCTTTATCAAGAAACATGCCTGCGAGAAGTGGTTGGTCGAACCCAGTTTGGAACTTGCTCGCCACGATCATCAGACGGTAGGACTCTTCCTCGAATCGATCCTCGATAAGCTCACCATCATTAAGTCCATTTAACGCATGCTCGGAAATAACTTCATTCGTGTCTGGATGGACAAAATCACTGAAAGCATAGAGTGCCTTGTAGTCAGCCCCTCGCTCTTCCAATTTTCTCTGAATGACTCTGTGGTATTCCAAACCTGCAAGTCGGGATGTGGAGACAATCATTGCCTTCGCCCTGCCATTCACCAACGGTTTTACCTGTTCCTCGAAAATTCGCAACATAACCTCGGCTTTGTATTGAATCAGTTCTGTATCCTGATAGGCGATGTTCATTAAAGCCTTGGCGACGACACCAGGAGGGTAAAGCCCATCCTCCTTACGAATTGGAACGATGGGGCAATGCAAGTGATAAAGAGTCTTGTAGGAGATGATGCTTTGAGCGACGTCCACAATGTAGCCTTCTTGAATTGCTTCAGCCTCAGAATAGGTGTCAAAGGGTTGGCCAAATAGCTGCACGGTAGCCGGAGATGGCGTAGCTGTAAACGCCACAAAGAGCTGATTGAGGTCATGTTCTTCGATGATCTTAGCAATCTTGTCCTGTGGGTCCTTTTGATCCTGTGCATCTTCCGCATCTGGTTCATCCGAAGCATGGGCTGCGGCCGTCGTCACTAACTCATCCCCTTCCTCAATCTCGTCTTCCCTGTATGCTGCCTTGTACTCAGCCACCATCGCCAATTCTTCGCCATCATTTCTTGAAGCCGAGTCACGGAAGGGCGCCCGAATCGCAGTCGCCATTCGTCCTTCCTGAGAGCGGTGAGCCTCATCAATTAAGAACGCGACGCGTAGCTGCTTTAGTCCTTCGTCATTGGTGATTTTTTCGAGGATGTAATGAAACTTCTGTTGGGTAGTAACAATGATCTGCTCCCGGTCCTTCAAAAACCGGGCCAAATCGCCGGAACGCTTGGCGTATCGGACCACATCTTTTAGATGGCTAAACTTCTCTATGTCTTCCCGAATATTCTTATCAAGGGATTTTCGATCGGTAAGAAGGAAAACCATATTCACAATCTTTTCGGAAGTGCCAGGCTTATAGAGGCTGTGCAGACGATCCGCGAGCCAACACATAGTCAGAGTTTTTCCCGATCCCGCAGAGTGATTCACAAGGAACTTGCGGCCCACGTCTCCATATTCTGCGAAATGGTCCTGCGTCTCGAGGGCAATCTTTTCTACACTGCGCCTCTGGTGGTATCGGGGAAAAATTGTGAACGCTGGCCGTTCAGGCCGATCTTCTGCTGAATCCTGTTTCGGTGCGCGAACAAGATAGAACGAGACTGACTCAAGCAGACTTTCTTTGGAAAGAACGTCCCGGTAAAGATACTCGATCGGGTATTCGCCATCTGTTTTCGCTCTGTTGGTCAAGCCGGCATTAAACCACCGAAAGTTCTTTTCTTTGCTTGGGTCTGTCGCCACTTGCACGTCGCTGGTATCCGCAGCAATGTGCAGGAAAGGTAGTTGAAAAACCGGGTC
>JBDNGT010000469.1:0-3997 GCA_041689145.1 Geopsychrobacter sp.
AGCAAAATTTCCGGTGTCCCTGTTCCCGAAGCTATTCCAGAAGCAGCAAGAGCCATAGGATAAGACAATCATGAGTGAAATTCACCTGCAAATTGATGGAAAACAGGTTGCTGCCACAGAAGGAACGACCATTCTTGAGGCCGCACGCAGCCTTGGCATTGAGATTCCCACCGTGTGTGATCATGCACAATTGTCTCCTTACGGAGCTTGCCGAATTTGCACGGTCGAAGCGGATTCTAATGGTCGAACAAATCTCGTCGCCGCCTGTCAGTACCCGGCAGAAAAAGACATGGTGGTCAGGACGAAAACCGAGAAGGTCGACAAAATCCGCAAGATCCTGCTGGAGCAGATGCTCGCTCACGCCCCCGATTCGGAACAACTCGTGGCCTTGGCCCAGATCTATGGCGCGGACCGGGATCGTTTTGAAAAGGAGGCCTCCTTCTGTATCCTCTGCGGCCTGTGCGTCAGGTACTGCGCCGAGATCAAGCAAAAACACGCCGTCAGCTTTTTCGACCGGGGTGCAAAGCGTGAGATCGCCTTCCTGCCGGAGATCGCTATCCGGGAGTGCTGGGACTGCAAAGAATGTTTTCCGCTCTGCCCGACCTCGGCGCTGCAGGCCGCCTACGTTTTGACCGAGGCGCTCATGAGCCCACCCGATGCTCCTAAAACCTGTGGAGGAGGTTGCGCGGGCTAAATCTGCACAATTTTGGGATTGAATGCTAAAACGCACAATCATCCAACCGTTATCCAACCGTCATCCGACTAAGGCAGGGAAATGCTATGAAACCTCGAAAAGTACTGGTTCCCCTCGATAGTTCGCCGATCTCGATCCAGACCATTAAGAACCTGATCGCGCTGAAGAAGAGTGTCGCCTTCCCCCTGACCCTGCTGCATGTCTTGGATCTCGGCCGGCTTTCCAGCCAGGGCTTCGCTGGGCTGACCTACACTCAGTTTGAGGAACGGGCTAGGGGCGAAGCACGCACCTTCATTGCCGCTCAGCAGCAGATTTTTTCTGCCGCAGGGATGGAGACCGAGACCCGCATAAGCGAGGGGTCGACGCGCGAAGCCATCTGCACTCTCGCCAACAGCGGCGAATACGACCTGTTGGTGATTGGTAAAAAACATGATGGGGATCTGCGCAGTCTGCTGTTCGGCCAGATTGCCAATTACATTATCCACCATGCCAAATGCCCGGTTCTGATCGTTTAGCACCCTACTGTGGGACACACGCATGCCTGAAAATACTCTGATCAAGGGTGGAGAGTTCCTGTTGAGCGAGGCGCGCGGCCAGCGGCCGTTTACCCCCGAGGATTTCACGTCGGAACAGCGCCAGATCGCCGAAACCACCGAAGTGTTTGTGCGTAATGAAATCCTTCCCAATCTGGAGCTGCTTGAGGCACAAGATTTCAACCTGATGGTGAAAAAGCTGCGCCGCTGCGCTGAGCTTGGCCTCTTTCTGGTCGATATTCCAGAGGAGTGTGGCGGGCTGGAGCTCGACAAGGTGACCAGTATGCTGGTCGCAGAAAAGATCGGACCGACCGGCTCTTTTGCGATCACTTTCAGCGGCCAGACCGGAATCGGCTCCCTACCATTGGTCTATTACGGGACAGCAGAGCAGAAGCAGCAGTATCTTGAAAAGCTGACCAGTGGCGAATGGATCGGAGCCTATTGTCTGACCGAACCGGATTGCGGCAGCGATCCTTTAAGCGCCAGAACCACCGCGACTCTTTCAGCGGATGGATCCAGTTATCTGCTCAATGGTGTCAAGCAGTTCATCACCAACGCCGCCTTTGCTGATCTGTTTACCGTCTTTGCCAAGGTCGATGGCCAGCACTTTTCCGCTTTTCTGGTGGAACGGAGCATGGTCGGTCTCTCTGTTGGCAATGAAGAGAAAAAGATGGGGCTCAAGGGGACCTCGACCGCCCAGGTGATTCTGGAGAATGTCTGCGTTCCCAGTCAGAATCTGCTCGGTGAAGTCGGCAAGGGGCACAAAATTGCGTTTAATGTCCTCAATATCGGCCGTCTGAAACTTTCTGCAACCGTTGTTGGCGCGGCCAAGGCTGCATTTTCCGAGGCGACAACCTATGCCGACGAGCGCAAGCAGTTTGGGCAGACCCTGTCAAGTTTCGGGGCCATCCGTGAAAAATTAGCCGATATGATGGGGGATTTGTTTGCCGCTGAATCGCTCCTCTATCGGATCGCCGGGATGCTGGATGAGCGGATCGCGACCCTTGAACGGACGAGTTCTAACTACTACGAACAGTATCAGGGTGCGATCGAGGAATATGCCGGAGAGTGTGCCATCGCCAAGGTCTTCTGTAGTAATTCCCTAGCCATGGTGGCTGATGAGGCGCTGCAGATCCATGGCGGCTACGGCTACATCAAGAACTACCCGGTTGAACGCTACTACCGGGATGAGCGGATCAACCGGATCTTCGAAGGGACCAACGAAATTAATCGGCTGTTGATACCGACCCTGCTGTTCCGCCGCGCTGACAAAGGGATTCTCGATCTTTTTGGGGAGGATGGGACTGCTCAGGATAACATCCTGACGGGCGACTTGTTCGCTGCGGAATATACTCTGCTGGCCCGACAAAAACATCTATTTCTACTGCTCTTTAAGTCTCTGTCTGGGCGGCGCTCTGAGCAGGAAATTCTACTCGCCCTGGGAGATATGGCGATCGCCATCTTTGCCTTGGAGTCCAGCCTGCTGCGCGGCACAAAATCCAGTCTCACCGCAACCGCGCTGAAAAAGTCATTGTTTCAATCGGTCGTCCGAGTCGCCACATTTGAGCTCTCGGCTCACTTTCAGCAGTCCGCCAGTCGCGCCGCCGCTTACGGAATTTATGGTGAAGAATTTAGGACAGTTCATGGACTATTGGCTGAGATCAGCGCCTACCCGGTCAGCGATCTGCTTGAGGCCAAGCGACAACTCGCTACGGCTGCAGGCGCAGCAGGGGGTTATCCATTTTGAGTTAAGTGTCATTTGCGTCTGTTTGTTGTCAGGAGTTAAATCATGAGCCCCGCCGAATTCGCCGCACTCGATTTTGCCCCACCCCTTGTCTCACTCGAAGGTTCACCCGAAACCGGTTTCATCTTTAGCTCAGCACTCGCCCTGCAACCTTACCGCGCAAACCTTGGCCTGATGTTACGCCACTGGGCCGAGAAAACCCCTGAGCATACATTTCTTGCTGAACGCCAGCCAGACGGTGGCTGGCGTCGCCTGAATTATACCGAGGTCAACCGGCAGGCAAAAGCGATTGCCCAGGCCTTACTGAATAGGCGGCTTGGACCTTACCGGCCGGTGATGATCCTCTCCGGCAACTCTGTCGATCATGCTCTCTTGGTGCTCGGCTGCTTCATCGCTGGCGTGCCGGTGGTTCCGGTCTCGGTTCCCTATTCATTGATGAGCAAGGATTATCTCAGGCTGCGCTTCATCTTCGAAGAAGTTTGTCCGGGGCTGATCTTTGTCGCTGATGCTGATCTGTTTGCCGCGCCGCTCGCCAGTCTCGCTCTCGCCGGAGTTGAGATTCTGGTCGGTCGTGGTGAGTTGCCAGAGATTCCGACGACAGCTTTTTCCGAGCTACTCAATACGCCCGTGACCGACGAGGTCGACCTTGCGCTGTCACAGGTCGGAGCGAAAACCGTCGCCAAAATTCTTTATACCTCCGGCTCGACCGGTCAACCCAAGGGGGTAATCAATACCCACGGCATGCTCTGCGCCAACCAGCAGATGCTCGCCCAGGTCTGGCCGTTTACCGGGCAGACACCACCGGTGCTGGTCGACTGGCTCCCCTGGAACCATACTTTCGGCGGCAATCACAATTTCAACCTGGTCCTCAATCAGGGCGGAACCCTGTATATCGATGCGGGTAAACCGGCGCCGGGCCTGGTCGAACAGACCGTAAAAAATCTGGCCGAGATTTCACCGACCATCTATTTCAATGTGCCGGTCGGTTATGCCATGTTGCTGCCCTATCTCGAACAGGATGAGGCC
>JBDNGT010000470.1:0-2352 GCA_041689145.1 Geopsychrobacter sp.
TCGGAGCTTTGCAGCAGTTTGAAGTTGCGGGTCTTGATCGAAAACATTGGAGCACTGCTTCACCCATCCGCACCATATTCAGCAATGCATTTATTGCTGCCGGGCTTCCTTACTTCAACCCACACAGTTTCAGAGATACTCTCGTCAGGTATGGTGAGTAGATTTGCAAAACGCCGGAGGATTTTAAGGCGTGGAGCCAGAACCTCGGACATGAAAAGGTGCTGACAACTTTTCTGAGCTACGGCGAAGTTGCCTACCAAAGGCAAGGCGAAATTATCCGTGATTTTGCAAAACCGCAAAATAGCAATCCCACTGATGCTGAAGAGATTGCAAAAGCTGTCATCAAACAACTGAACATGGAGAGACACCTGGACAAACTCGGATCTACTGCGCCTGAACTTTAAAACTCAACGGAATTATTTTAGCGCCTTGCTTCAGCTGGTCGAGATAGTTCCCCCAGTTGACCATCAACTGCCGCCGTTCTTTGAGGAAAGACGTCCGATTGTAGGCCCTGCCTAGCGCATCTTTTACTTGGTGTGCTAGCTGTGCCTCGATGATATCGACACGGGCTTGTAGTACCTCATCAGCTAGTGTCCTGAAGACTGCCCGCCAGCCATGCGAAACAAACTCTTCATTACTATAACCAAGGCGCCGCAGGGCAGCGTTCAGCGTATTGTCACTGATCGGTCTTGCTGTAGAGCGGGTACTGGGGAAAAGGTATTGGCCTGCTCCCGTCAAGGTGTAAAGCGCTCGCAGGATATCGACTGCTTGCGGTGACAGCGGGACAATATGTGCTGCCTTCATCTTCATTCGCCCTGCCGGTATCGACCAAGTTTCAGTCTCCAAGTCAATTTCTGACCATTCCGCGTGCCGAAGCTCGCCTGGACGTGTCGCAACCAAGGGATGCAAGCGAAGGGCGTAATTAACAACAGCACTGCCGTCGAACCCATCAATGGCACGTAGAAGGGCGCCAACCTTTAATGCGTCTGGTATCCCGTCTTTATCAAGGGCCGCATGGTGTTTGCGCTGTACAGCTTTTATGGCCCCACGCAGGTCAGTAGTCACGTCGCGCTCACAGAGGCCGCTGGCCACGCCGTAGCGCATGATCTGAGAGATGACACCCCTTACGCGGTGTGCAGTCTCTAGCGTCCCCCTAATCTCGATCGGTCGCAGCACCTTTGTGAGAATGTCCTTGGCTTTCAGCTCCGAAAACGGAGCTTTACCAATGGCAGGGTAGACATCGTTCTTCAGCCGACGCTCGATCATGTTGACAGTGACAGGCGATAATACACCGTCTTGCTGCTTCAACCATTGACCTGCAACCAGCTCAACAGTATTGGCAGCACTCTCCGCACTCTCAGCCCTTAGTTGCTTCTTGGACTCACTAGGGTCAACATCATTAGCCACCAGCTGCCGCGCATCGTTACGGCGCTTACGAGCTTCAGCCAGCGTCACCTCCGGATAGCTTCCAAGCGCCAAGGTTTTATTTTTATCGGTGAACCGGTAATTAAAGCGCCAAAGCTTGCCGCCGGTGGCTGTTACGAGCAAATAAAGCCCTTTTCCATCAGCTAATTTGTAGTTTTTGCTGTCGGGCTTGGCATTTTTAACTTGGATATCTGATAACGGAAGGACCTTTTTTGGCATGTTATCTATCCTTTTTGAGGTATCTGGTTTGAGGTATCTGCTTGGACCCCTAAAGAATACCTCCAAAAAGTACAGACGTCAATGGATGGCGTTAGCTGCTACGGGACCCCAGCCAGGGGGATCTTAGGAGGATGCTCTTTTCCTGTTTTCTTGCAAGTATCTGAAATCATGAGGATTTATAGACATTATGGGATTGCAATAGTCTGCTTTAGACAAAGAAAAAGCCCCCGAAAAATCGAGGGCTAATTTCATTTTTGGTACCGAAGGCCGGAATCGAACAGGCACGGCCAGAAACCATCTTTTTTTGAGTTTGCTGCGAAACGGATTTAAAAGCGAGTCAAATATTCATTTCTGACGGCGTCGACTATTACAGTAAAAGCCCCCTGTTACGGGGGCTTCGTGACTCACTTCACCTTGGCCATCTTCTTATCCTCGACTACTTCCAGTTCCGGCTTTTTCTTCAGTGGGTTTTCAAACCCTCGTGGTGGCCGGTAATCCATCCCCATTGACGCGCAGATCTCGGCGTTAAGTGTGTTCATCTCCTGGCGCAGATTTTCGTTTCGCTCTAGGAATTGCACCGCCCGTTCAACCGGGACACCATTGCGGCGGCCAAGTTGCTGCCGCAAACGGTTGATGATGAAATCGTTACTGGTCAACAGACGGATAAAATCGTTGGTTTCCGCTGCACGTTTGGGGACAACCTCGACA
>JBDNGT010000471.1:0-3492 GCA_041689145.1 Geopsychrobacter sp.
GATTGACGTCATCAGTAGCAACCGCCCCATCGTAATTCTGGATGAACCACAGAAAATGGAGGGCGCCAAGACGCTGGATGCGCTATCCAAGTTCAAACCGCTGATGATCCTGCGGTATTCGGCCACACACCGCACCACCCACAATAAGATCCATCGCCTCGATGCCCTGGACGCCTATAACCAGAAGCTGGTGAAGAAGATTGCTGTACGCGGCATTGCCGTGAAGGGACTGGCAGGGACCAATGCTTATCTCTATCTGGAATCCATCGAAATTTCCAAAAAGGCACCGGTGGCGCGTATCGAGATGGAAATCGGCATCAAACGCACCGTAAAACGGCTCGGAAAAGGCAAAGACCTCTTCGTCGAGTCAAACGAGCTCGATCAGTATCGCGGTTTTGTTATCGCCCAGATTGACGCCCACAAAGACACAGTAGAATTCACCAATGGTCTTGTGCTGACGGCCGGTGATGCGACCGGCGATGTGACCGAATCGACCATTCGCAGAATTCAAATCCGCGAAACCATAAGGGCACATCTGGAGAAGGAAAAGCGGCTCTTTTCACAGGGGATCAAAGTCCTCTCGCTCTTCTTCATCGATCAGGTGGTTAAATACCGTGACTATAGTCAGCCAGATGATCAAGGTGAGTATGGCCGGATCTTCGAGGAAGAATACGAGCAGCTTAAGACCGAGTACCTGAGTGAGCTGGCTCTCGACAACGAGGAATACCGCAAGTACCTGGCTGACATAAGTGTTGGCCGCACGCACAACGGGTACTTCTCGATTGATAAGAAAACCCAAAAACTCACCGACCCAAGTTTCAAGAAGCGTGGTGAAGAGGCAGGGTTGTCGGATGATGTCGATGCTTACGATCTGATTCTTAAAGACAAGGAATCATTGTTGTCTTTTCCCGCTGCGACGGATGACGCGGAAACACGCCGTAAACGTGAGGTTCGCTTTATCTTCTCGCATTCGGCCTTGCGCGAAGGCTGGGACAATCCCAATGTCTTTGTGATGTGCATGCTCAAGCACAGCGACAACACAATTTCGCGTCGCCAGGAAGTGGGGCGTGGCCTGAGATTATCCGTCAATCAGCACGGTGACCGCATGGACAATGCGGCCACCGTACATGACATTAACGTACTGACGGTGGTCGCCAGCGAAAGTTATAAGGATTTCGTGGCCAACCTACAGCGCGAGATCAGTGACGCGCTCTCGGCACGGCCACGGAAAGCCGACGAGACCTATTTCACCGGGAAGGTTATTACGACGGAAACAGGACCACTGGAAATCACGCCGGTTATGGCCAAGCAAATTTACAAGTATTTGCTGAAGAACGACTACACGGATGATGTGGACCAGGTAGCCGAGGACTATCACGCAGCAAAGGCCAGTGGCAGCCTGGCCACCTTGCCCCCTGAAATCGCGCATCATGCCGTGCAGATATTCGGACTGATCGACAGCGTATTCAGTGAATCCCAGTTGCCCGATGTGGGTGACGACCGTAAGCCCAAGACCAATCCTCTGAATGCCAATTTCGAGAAGAAGGCGTTTAAGGAACTCTGGAACCGTATAAACAGGAAAGCGGTTTATCGCGTCGAGTTCGATTCAAGTGAGCTCATCCGTAACAGCATCCGCGCTTTGGACAAAGAGCTCAGAGTGACCCCTTTGCAGTACACCATTCAGGGTGGCGAGCAGGTTGATCAAGCAACGTATGACCAGTTGAAGGCTGGCCAGGGTTTTGAGCTCAAAGAAACTGCTACGGAAGAATATAACGCCTCGATTCACTCATTGGTTAAGTACGACCTTCTTGGCAAGCTTGCAGAGAACACGCAGCTGACCCGAAAAACCATCGCCGACATGCTAGGCGGCATTCAACCGGCAGTATTCGAACAGTTCAAACAAAACCCGGAACATTTTTTGGCTGAGGTGACTCGTCTGATCAACGAGCAAAAGGCGACCATCATCATCGAGCGTCTGAGTTATGACGAGATTGCAGAGCAACACGATATAGATATTTTCACTGCAGGTCAGAGCAGTCAGGACTTCACCAAAGCCAGTGAAAAGCTAAGGCACCATATATATGACTATGCGATTACCGACTCCAATGTTGAACGAGACTTCGTCAGAGAACTGGATACCAGCGCCGAGGTGGTGGTGTATGCAAAACTGCCCCGTGGTTTTCTAATTCCCACCCCTGTCGGTGATTACAACCCAGACTGGGCCATTTCTTTCAAAGAAGGATCGGTCAAGCACATTTATTTCGTGGCAGAGACCAAAGGCTCGATGTCCACCATGGAACTGCGAGCAATCGAGCATACAAAAATCGAATGCGCACGAAAGTTTTTCGATGAAATCAACCGTAGAATAAACCCCGAACACGTGAAGTATGACGTAGTGACTAGTTACGGGAAGTTGATGGAGATTGTTGGTATGAGAGGGGCATCGGTATGACCTCGGAGATCATTCTAGATACCAAATATTGGCACACAAAGTTACATCAGGAAAATGTTTGCGGGGAAAACCACTTAATAACGCTTGTTGTGTAATTTGATGTGGTGAACTGATTGAATGAGATTGTAATGTAAAGAATTCGGAGGTTAAGCCGTGTATTTGGATAGGGTGGTGATTAAGGGGTTTCGACTGTTTAAGGAACTAGATTTTAGTCTAAATCGAGGTCTGAACGTATTAGTAGGTGAAAATGACTCGGGTAAGACTACTCTTGTTGACGCAATCAGATATACGCTTGGTACAAATTCGTCTGAGCGGTCGTTTGTTATGGAATCCGATTTTTATGACGATGCCACTGAACTTTCTATTCAGCTGAAATTTTCTGATGTTGATAGACATGCCTACCGATTTGTAGAACATCTTTCTCATGAGGAATATGTTGATAGTCAGGGGGAAAGAAAGCGCAGGTCTGTTCTATATGTCCAACTGAATGCGAAAAAAACAGGAAAGGAACGTCGGGGATATCCGTACATCCAATCGGACGTTCGCTCGGGAAAAGATGGGAATGGTCTACCCATTGAAACGGAAATTCGTGATTTCCTAGCCACAACATATCTCAAACCATTGAGGGATGCAGAAGGCGAGCTTTCGTCTGGACGAGCTTCTCGTCTATCACAGATATTGTGCTCTTCAAAGGAGGTTCGTGAAGGAGCTAACGATATACTAAGCATCATAGCTAAAGCGAACGAGCAACTCTTGGCGGATGATACTGCGCTCAAGAAGGCAGCTGAAAACATTCAAGAAAAATATCTTCACGGCCTCATCTTTGAAGAAGACAAAGAAAAACTTGGTGTTTTTATCGACATCGCAGGGGTGACAACTAAAGGGCTGGATACTCTTCCAGATAATGCGAAGCGTAGGCATCTTCGGACAGTCCTTGAGGGACTAAGTTTGGCTCTCACAGAAGACCGGAAGTTGCACGGACTCGGCTATCATAATTTACTATTTATGGCGGCAGAGCTGCTCTTGTTGGAGCAAGAAGC
>JBDNGT010000472.1:0-21645 GCA_041689145.1 Geopsychrobacter sp.
ACAGATGTAAAATCTGTAAGCCCTTTTTGTATTACACCACCAGGGAAGTTACCAGATACCTGGCGCTGGCTGATCCTTGCTTTCTTCTATCTGTAACCCTCATTACTGCGATGACATCCCGACCCCGTCGACCTTAACGGAACAGGATTGACAACACCCTTGTTCAATCCGGTTTTCCCGAATCGCGTAGCCGAAACGTTCGACCAGTAGTTCCCCACAACCATAGCAGTAGGTGTTCTCGCCCCCTTCGCCAGGGATATTCCCCGCATAAACATAGCGCAACCCGGCGGCGATGCCGATCTGTCGGGCCCGATGTAAAATTTTGGCCGAGGTGCGCGGCGCGTCACGTAATTCATAGGTCGGATAGAAGGCAGTCACATGCCAGGGGATTTCAGCACCGACGTTCACAATAAAATCGGCAATCTCCTTCAATTTCTCCTCGCTGTCGTTGTAGCCCAAAATAATAAGCGTCGTCACCTCGAGCCAGATCCCCAGTTGCCGGTAAAGACGGATCGTATCCAAAACCGGCCGGAGTTTCGCCCCACAGATTTTATGATAAAAATCCTCGCTAAAGGCTTTCAGATCGACATTAGCTGCATCCAGGTAAGGCGAGATCGCCTCCAACGCCTCGGCGCTGGTGTAGCCGTTGGTAACAAAGACATTTTTGAGTCCTGCCTGCTTTGCCAGCTTTGCGGTCTCGTAGGCATACTCGAAAAAAATAGTCGGTTCCGTGTAGGTGTAAGATATTGAGGTGCAGCCGGCCTGCTTGGCCTGACTGACGACTGCCTCTGGCGACATCTCATTGCCAGGGATCGCACCCGCATGCATTCGGGGATATTGGGCAATTTCCCAATTTTGGCAATGGCGACACTTGAAGTTACAGCCGACCGTGGCGATGGAAAATGAAGCCGAACCGGGATGCAAATGAAAAAGCGGTTTTTTTTCGATCGGATCGATAGCGGCTGAAATCGATTTGCCAAAATTCAGGGCATAAAGGGTCCCATCACTGTTTTCGCGCACCCTGCAGAGCCCGCGTTGCCCAGGGTCAATCGTGCAAAAATGGTGACACAGATGGCATTGAACCTGTTCGGCGGAGAGTGGAGAATAGAACATCGCCTCGTGCATAAATCCGTCTCCTATTGAGAAGTGGATATTCAATAAACAGAACCTTGAATTGCGCTCGAACGCCGGGAGCTCCGTTGCCGCTTTAATTATAGCGACACCAGATGCGTTCGCAAACCAAGGCATGATCGAGGCACCCTTACTTCTGCTTTAATAATTTTCCAGCAGGACCACCTCTCTGCAACCACCCGTGAAATCGGCGTCAAGCATGATATGCTCTGAGCGAGCAACGAACTTCTAGCCAGCCACTTTTTCGCGAGTGGGGAGAGAAAGGACAGGGGGAATAGGTGGGACAGCAAGAAATATCCCGGAGACTTTGATACACTTAAAGTTGGAGAACGTTGAACTGAATCACATAGGAGAGATGCGATGACCGAGAAAAAGTTAGATCCAGAAGAGAACGAGGATGTCCGTTTATACCAAAAGCTGGCCGACCGCGCGGCAGAAATTCTTCAAGATGGACGCAAATCGGTCGATGAGGCCCTGAAGAAGGCGGGGGACGAAATTGCGGCCGGGGGGGATTTTACCCGCGAGCAAGCTGAAAAAATCGGCAACTACATTCGACGAGATCTCAGCGAAGTCGGGCGCAAACTTAAACAATCGCGTGACACGGTCATCACTGCGGCCGAACCTCACCGTTTGGCGGCTGGAGTACAGAGCGGACTCGCAAGATTGCTGAATACGGCAGCGGATGCGCTGAGTGGCATAGCGGATCGTTCAGAGAAGATCCTGGAATTCCATACCGGGGAAGTAACCAGTCCGGGCACCCTGACCTGCAAGGAGTGCGGCAAGGAGATGAACCTTAAGGCCACGGTCCGCATCCCACCATGCACGTCCTGCCACAAAACGACTTTTCGCAAGTCATACTGAAACAGTGGGGCGGGGTAGGCATTTGAGTGCCGGCCCCGCCTCAGACTGCGGAAGTGATCCAGATTCAGTGCAACCCTTTTTTTACAAAAAAAGCTGAGTATTTCTTATCTGTAACCATAATGTGTGTCTGTAACCAGTCAGAGAGGAACTGCACAATCTCGAACGACAACACAAACTCCCCCTTGCTGTTCCGCTCGCGCAGGTCCCGCGCCTTACTGCGAAACTCTTCATGCTTCTGCTGATGGGCCTGCAGCCCGAGATAACCATACTGTCGCAGCAAACCCTCTTCAAAGGTAAAGTGGAGCTCCATGTAGTCAAACATCTGCTCGACGATAGACGAGATGGCCTCTTGTCCCTTGTCGTTGTTCATCGCGTAGTGCATCTCGTTGATCATGTGGATCAACGATTTGTGTTGATCGTCAAGTTCGCGCACGTCAACGCTATAAGTTTCATTCCAGATCATTATTGCCATTGATTTAAATCCTCGCCGATAAAGGGTGGGTTCCCCGAATTAAACCACATTTTAAGAAATTACCAAAGCAGGCTTTCCTGACAAGCTTGACAGCAAGAGTCAAAGACAGGTATCTGTTGCGCAGTAAATTTATCCTCATTGATTCCTGAGAGTGCCATGCACCCTGTCCGCTCCTACCGCCCCGGACTGCTTCTGACTCTGGCCTCCTTCGTCATTGTCGTGGCCGGGATGCGCGCAGCCCAGGACCTGCTGGTGCCATTTCTGCTCGCCAGTTTTATCGCCATCCTCTGTGCCGGGCCGATGCACTGGCTGCAAAAACGCAAGGTTCCAACCGGCCTCGCTATTCTCCTAGTCATTCTGACGGTTATCGGTTCAAGTCTGACGCTCCTGATTCTGATCGGCACCTCGGTCAACGACTTCACCAATGCCCTGCCCGAATATCAGCAGGGCCTGCGCACCCATACCCTCTCCCTGATCACCTGGCTACAGGGGATGGGGCTGAGAGTTTCGACCAGCCTGATCACCGATTACTTCGATCCGGCAAAAGCGCTCCAGATTGCCGGAAATATGCTGGCCCGAACCAGTGGCGTGCTGGCTAACGCCTTCATGATCCTGCTGACCGTCGTATTCATTCTCCTTGAAGCCGCGGGACTGCCCGACAAGCTGCGGGCCGGCCTCGACAATGCGGACGCATCCCTCAACTCCTTTGAACGGTTCAACACCGGAGTCCAGCAGTATCTCGCGATCAAGACCCTGGTCTCCCTTGCAACTGGAATTCTGATCACCCTCTGGCTACTGTTTCTCGGCCTTGATTATCCGCTGCTTTGGGGGCTGGTGGCCTTTTTGCTCAACTACATACCGAACATCGGCTCAATCATCGCGGCTGTCCCAGCGGTCTTACTCGCGGTGGTCCAGCTCGGTCCCGGCTCAAGCCTGATGGTTGCCGGTGGTTATCTGGCGGTCAACCTGCTGATGGGGAGCGCGCTTGAGCCCAAGCTGATGGGACGCAAGCTCGGGCTGTCGACGTTGGTGGTTTTTTTATCGTTGGTCTTCTGGGGCTGGGCACTTGGTCCGGTCGGCATGCTGCTCTCGGTGCCGCTGACGATGATCGTTAAAATTGCCCTTGAGGTTAAACCCGAGACACGCTGGCTGGCGTTACTGCTCGGTTCCGAAATTCCGCTACCACTTCCGTTCAAAAACGACTGACCGCTCTTTTCTTTCTCAGAATCTGCGGCATACTTATAGTCGACGGATAGTCGGCATAATAAATCTCCGTTCAAGTCAAGTAGACCCACGCAGCAAAGGAGCGACAGATGATCCCAAAAATTGAAAATATTCTCTACACCACTGGCCTGGGAAGTGGCACCCCCTATGTCTTTCGTTACGCCCTGAGCCTCGCCCAAAAGTACGATGCCAAAATCCATATCATTCATGGCCATGAACCCTTGCCCGTGGCTGCCCAGAGCATGGCCGACCTCTACATGTTTCAGGAGAAATCCGAAGACATCTTCGAGAAGGCTGTCGCCGATACCGAGAAGAGTATCATTGAGCGGCTCGAGCGACTCTGCGCCAAGGAAACCGCCGGCGATCCTAAGGGACGTGAGCGGGTCGCCAGCATTACAGTCGCCAAACTCCCGCCCAAAAATGCGATTATGGAAGCAGCCAAAGACTGCAATGCCGATCTGATCGTCATGGGTTCGCATCGTCATTCGGTGCTGGCCGATGCGATGCTCGGCACCACCACCCTTAAGGTCTTGCATCGTTCGACGATTCCGGTGATGGTGGTGCGCATTCCTGAAAACTATCAGGAAGATGGGTTCTGACCCGCTTCTTCCCGCTGAACCAAAAAACGGCCGCCATCCTCAACAGGATGGCGGCCGTTACATTTTAAGCTTTAGTTATTTTTTTAGGATTGCTTGAGGAAATCGGGATAAGCTTCCATTCCGATTTCGGTCACATCACAGCCGAGCATCTCTTCCTCTTCGCTGTCGCAGCTCTCTCGCCAACTGCTGATCCCGGCCATAGATGTCATCACGGAAGTTCAGCCGGCCGACATCATCGACCCACGCCGTCCAGTAACCGATGGTCAGCTCGACCGGCGGGTCGAGCTGGATCATGCGCGAACTGTTTGAAGCGAATAACTCTTCAATCTCTGCCGAGTCCCAATCGCTCCGCCCCAGCAACCAACTTGCGAGCTTTTGAGGTTGAGAGAGTCGAATACAGCCTGAACTGAACGCACGTTGAGTCCGTCTGAAGAACTGCTTCTTCGGCATCTCACGTAAAGCTGAAGGCATTGCATCGAGTTCAAGGGCCAGCGCCGGCAACGGGACTGGATCAATGTTGCCGTGGTACGGTGCCAGTCGCTGCGTGAGCGCCAGCTGCGCTCCTGCCCCCGGAGGGTATCTCCAGCATAACGGAAGAACGCACGGCGATCTGCTCATGCGGCAGCACCGTCAGCTGATAAAAAACGGGTCGGGGGTTTGGGGAGAGACAACCTTCGGCCAGCAGCAGAGCTCCCAGCAGTAACAGCCTGACCATCGATAAAAGTCGGGGGAACGCAAAATCCAAAGAGAACTCTCCATGGTCGCCAAGAATCGATCATCTTATTCAATAAAAACAGTAAGTTCTGCTCATTTATAGTCACTAAAACCGCATCTGTCAAATTACCCTTGACAGATTTAAAACGATCGTTTTAAATGTCTGTTTCATTAGCGGAGCATCGGATGATCCAAACTGACACAAAAACCCGCTTGCTAGATGCGGCAGAAATGCTCTTTTCGCGACAGGGTTTTGCCAATACCTCCCTGCGTGCAATCACGACCGAGGCCAGGGCGAACCTGGCGGCAGCTAATTATCACTTCGGTTCGAAAGAGGCCCTCCTCGGTGCAGTACTGAAACGCAGGCTTCACCCCCTGAATCAGCAACGCAGTGACCGAATCGACCAGGTCTTGACTGCCGCGGCAGTCATAGGGATCGCTCCAGAGACAGAGGCACTGATCCGGGCATTCATCGAACCGACCTTCGCATTCCGGCGCGACAAAAATGGTTCAAATAAATTTATCAGCATTATCGGGCGTTCGATGACCTCGGCCGACCCCGTGGTGCGCAATCTCTTTCTTGCGCTGGTCAAGCCGCTCTTCAACAAATTCCATCAAGCGCTGTGTCTAGCCCTGCCTCAGTTACCTCCACAACTTATCTTCACCCGGCTTTTCTTCATGATGGGAGCGATGGGCCATTGCATCTGTTTTTCAGGAATCGCCCAAATTTTTAAGGAGAATTCCGATGCTAGCCCCGAGGATGACGATAGCATGACGAACAACCTGATCAACTTTGTCACTGCCGGAATGGAGGCTCCATGTTGAGGCTTCGGAGCACCACCATCACCCACATCATCCCATTCCTGTTGCTCCTGTGCGCCTGTGCGCCTGTGCGCCTGTGCGCCGCATGTCAAACAGACGGCCGAACCAAAGCAACTCCCCGCCGCCCTACCGGCTGAACTCTTGACCAACCGACCCGACATTCGAGCGGCCTTCTTGCGGGTCGAGGCGAAGGATGCCGAGGTTGCGCGCAACCAGGCTCAGCTTGCCGAAGTGGTCGCTGGCTACCGGCAAACCGTGCTGCGCAGCTTCCAAGAGATTGAAGATGCCCTGATCGGCAATCGCACAATGGCGGCTCAGATTATCCGCCTGCAGGAGCAGGAGAGTGCGACTGCTGCTGCACAACGGCTGACTCTCGACCGCTACCTGAATGGCTTGACCGATTATCTGCCGGTACTCACAGCGCAAATTTTCAATTTTAATTCCCAGAGCCAACTGTTGGCGGCAAAAAGACAGCTGCTGTCTCAGCGGATTTCACTGGCCCGCGCCCTTGGTGGCAGCTAGATGGCCGCGCAACTGAAAACCGATCATCAACTACCAGCCGAACAGGGGCAGCGACCATGAACGAAATTACCTCGAAAAGAAATCATCTCAAGTGGGTCCTGCCAATCCTGATTCTGCTGATCGCAGCATTCGGTGCCAGGACACTGGTCAAATCACACCGGGCGCCGGAAAAGAAACCGCAGATCAACGCGGGGATTCTGGTTGAAACGCTCCAGGTGGTTCGTCAGACCGAGCGTGCCATCGTCCATGCGACCGGCATCGCAGAGCCTCTCCAGGAGATCTCAGTGGTTGCAGAGGTCAGCGGAAAACTGACATGGCTTTCACCTGTGTTTGTAGAAGGCGGATTTTTCCGCAAGGGAGAAAAACTGCTCGCCATCGATCCGCGCGACTCCCGCCTGGCGATCGAGAAGGCCACAGCTGATCTGGCACACGCCAGCTCGGGGCTGCAAACCGAAGAGGAGCTAGCCAGCATCGCCCAACGTGAATGGCAGCAGCTGGTCCTGTCCGACAAAGGAACCCCGGGGGCACTGGTGTTGCGAAAGCCACAACTCAAGAGCGCCAAGGCCGCTCTCGCCGCAGCCCAGGCCGCCCTCGATCTGGCCAACCTGAACTTACAACGCACCAGCCTTTACGCGCCATTCAACGGCCGGGTTCGCAGCAAGAAGGTCGATCTGGGTGAATATATTCGGAGTGGCGATTCGCTGGCGGTGTTCGCCGGAACGGATCGAACTGAGATCATCGTCCCCCTGCCGCTTGCCGATCTGCGCTGGCTTAAGATTCCTACCGCCGGCAGTGCTCAAAAGGGTTCACTGAGCAGGGTATCCGCACTGATCGGCTCCGAGCGCTACACCTGGCAGGGCACCATTAACCGCTCCTTCGGCGAGATCGACAGCACCAGTCGGATGGCCAAAATCGCCATCAGCGTCGATGACCCTTACCGCCTCATGCAGAAAGATGCGGATCAGGGGATCTCCCTCAGCAATGGCCTGTTTGTCGATATTGAAATTGAGGGGGAGAGTCTCGAGCAGGTGGTCAGCATTCCGCGCAATGCGCTGCGCGAAGGGGATGTCGTCTGGCTGGCGGACAGCAATGACCAGCTTGAAATACGCCCGGTTCGCGTCCTGCGCCGCCAGGGGCTGAGCCTGCTGATTGATCAAGGGTTGAACGGCGGAGAACGGCTGATCCTGACCAACATCTCAGGCTCGGCCAAGGGGCTGAAGCTCCGTCCGCAGGCCAGGGAGCAGCGGCAATGAAGGCGGCGATCCGCTGGATGACCTCCAACCATGTCGCGGCCAACCTGTTGATGCTGGTCCTGATTCTGGGTGGCATCATCAAGGCGCCGGAGATCAAGCAAGAGGTCTTTCCCGAGGTTTCGCTCGATCGCATCTCGGTCTCGGTCGCCTACCCGGGTGCCGGTCCCGAAGAGGTCGAAGAGGGGATCCTGCTCAAGGTCGAAGAGGCGCTGACCGGCGTCGACGGTATCAAACAGCTCAAATCGATCGCTGGTGAAGGGTCTGGGAGCGTCATCGCCGAGGTCTATTCTGATCAGGACCCCGATCAGGTTCTGCAGGATATTAAAAGTGAGGTCGACCGGATCACCACCTTCCCCACGGACGCCGAAAAACCGGTGGTCAGTCAGTTGCTCAATCGCCGCGAGGTCATCTCGCTGGTGGTTTATGGTGAGGTCGGCGAACGCAGTCTGCGGCAGCAGGCCGAAACCATCCGCAACGAACTGCTTGAACTGCCAGGGATCACCCAGGTCGAATTGGGCGGGGTGCGCCCCTTTGAGATTTCCGTTGAAATCACCGAAGATCGTCTGCGCCAATATCATCTGACCCTTGAGCAGGTGGCCGCCCGCATCCGCAGCGCCTCCCTCGACCTGCCGGGTGGTTCGATTAAAACTGCCGGCGGTGAAATTTTGCTGCGCACTAAAGAGAGGCGCTACTTCGGCCCCGAATATGCCGATATTATTATCCTCAGCAACCCCGACGGCACTCAGGTTAAATTGAGTCAGATCGCGCGCGTGGTCGACGGCTTTGCCGACACCGACGAATTCGCACGCTTCGATGGCCAACCTGCGGCGATGGTGAATATCTTCCGCATCGGCGACCAGAAACCGACCGAAATATCCAAACAGGTCCAAGACTACATCGAAACTAAACGCGGGCAGTTGCCCGCGAGCATCCAGCTCGCCTACTGGAATGACACCTCAGAGGTCTTCGCCAGCCGCATGTCGCTATTGCAGAGGAATGCGCTTTACGGACTCGGTCTGGTCATTATTATCCTCGGGCTGTTCCTCGAAATCCGCCTGGCCATGTGGGTCATGCTCGGCATTCCGATCTCCTTCTTCGGCACCCTCTTTCTGATGCCGTTTATCGGGGTCTCAATCAATATGATCTCGCTCTTCGCCTTTATCCTCGCCCTGGGGATTCTGGTTGATGATGCCATCGTGATCGGTGAAAACATCTATGAGCACCGCCAAACCGGAAAGCCCTTTGCCCAGGCGGCGATTGATGGTGCGCTCGAGGTTGCCATCCCGGTCACCTTTTCGATCCTGACCACGGTTGCCGCCTTCATGCCGCTGATCTTCGTCTCCGGCATGATGGGCAAGTTAATCAAGGTCATCCCGGTCATTGTCATTACCCTGCTGATGGTCTCGCTGGTCGAATCGCTGCTGGTATTGCCTGCCCACCTGGCACTCGGCAAACGCCGGGGTGAGAGCCAGGGTCTGCTTGGCGCAATCGATCGAGTGCGGCGCAGCTTCGGCACCCTACTCGACCGGTTCGTCGCCGGTCCCTATCTCCGCACCCTCGAACTGAACATCAACTTCCGCTACGCCTCGCTGGCACTCGGCCTTGGTGCGCTGATCCTGACCATCGGGATCGTCAAGGGGGGGGTGGTGAAATTTCGTTTTATGCCGGATGTCGACGGCGATCGGATTACCGCCTCAGTCCAGATGACGCGTGGCCTGCCCGCCGAAGAGACGATGCGCGTTCAACAACGTCTGGTCGAAACCGCCCTGGCAACGGTTGCCGAATATGATCAACAACGCGCACCGGGTGATACCATCCTGCGCAACATCTATTCGGTGGTCGGCGGCACCATTGCTGGTGGCGGACCGGGCGGCGGTCTGACCAATAACGGCACCCACCTGGCCAATGTCGCCCTGTTTCTGACCGAGAGTGAAAAGCGCGGTATTCCAGCAACCGAAATCTCCGCAATCTGGCGTGAGAGGATGGGGGAAATGGCGGGCGTCGAATCACTCTCCTTCGCCTCAAGCCTGGTTCGTATGGGGGCGAATATCGATGTGCGCCTCGCCCATGAACAGTTCGAGGTGTTGGAACAGGCCTCGGACCGGCTGCGCAGCGCACTAGCCCAATACCCCGGGGTCGGTGATATTGAAGACACCTATGCCCGCGGCAAGCGTGAGATCAAGCTGCGTCTTAAACCGGCCGCCCAGACCCTCGGCGTTACTGAACGTGATCTGGGTCGCCAGGTACGCGATGCCTTCTACGGCGCCGAGGCATTGCGCCTGCAACGTGGACGGAATGAAATCAAGGTAATGGTGCGCTACCCGGAAGAGAACCGGCGTGCGCTGGCCGATCTTGAAAATCTGCGGATCCGCACCCCTTCGGGTGCAGAGGTCCCCTTAAATGTCGCGGCCAGCGTCAGTCAGGGTTTCGGCTTTTCCCAGATCAACCGGACCGACCGCAAGCGGGTGATCAATGTCACCGCCAGTGTCGATAGCCGCAAGAACAGCGCGCAGGACATTCTCACCGAGTTGAGCACCAAGATTTTACCGCAGTTGGTCGCCGATTATCCCGGCCTGAGTTTCGACATGGAAGGGGAAGAGAAGGAACGCGTCGAATCGATGGGGAGCATGCTCGACGGGTTCAAACTGGCCCTCCTGATGATCTTTGCCCTGCTGGCGATCCCCTTCCGCAGCTACAGCCAGCCGTTGCTGATCATGGCAGCGATCCCCTTCGGCATGGTCGGCGCCGTGCTGGGTCATATTCTGATGGGCTTCGATCTCAGTCTGTTGAGCATGTTCGGTCTGGTTGCCCTATCGGGGGTGGTGGTCAACGATTCCCTGCTGCTGATCGACCGCGCGAACCAGAATCGCCGCGCAGGGATGGAACTCCGTGAAAGTCTGATTGCAGCCGGCACCAGGCGTTTTCGGCCGATCATCCTGACCTCGCTGACCACCTTCTGCGGACTGATGCCGATCATTCTCGAGACCAGCGTCCAGGCGCAGTTTTTGATCCCGATGGCGATCAGCCTGGCCTTCGGCATCCTCTTCGCCACCGGCATAACCTTGCTCTTGATCCCCAGCCTCTACATGATCCTCGAGGATATCCGCCGCTTGATCGGCCTGCGCGATCATCACGCCGATCACAACCAATGCACCAGCCCACGGGTTATGCAATGAACCTGAAATTTAAGCATGGGGTGTTCGCGTTTAGCGTTGACGATCGTTCTCGACTTTCACTGACCACGACTTGGAGCCACGAAATGACCTATGCTTGGTAAACCTTCGCGTTCCCCTATGGTGAAGAATATTCACCTGATCATTGATAACGGTCCCCTCCATGAACTCATTAAGGCCCTGGTGCTGGAGTGGGGCTACCGACTAACAGATGATCCAGCTGAGGATCCACTGCTCCTGATCAGCAAGGGCCTGACCCAGCCTCCAGGCTTCAACCATACGCTGGTTTTCAGCTCCTCCCACTACCAGGACCGGCATCGTCTCGAAATTCCACAGACTATCGAGAGAGGCCCTTTACCTTGCGCTTGGAACCCATTTCCACCGTACCCCGCGGAATCACATCCGCATCTGTGTCGACTGGCCGATCCGGGTCAGGGTGCGGGGTCAGCAAATCGACACCCAAGCCACCACAGTGGCGGATCGTGGCATCCGCTTTCTCTCGCTTTTTGAACTGGCACATGCCGAAGAGATGGAGATCCACATCGAACGTGAGGATGAGACCTATGACCTGCATGCCAAAGCGGTCTATTCAATTATTGGGAAAGAGATCGGGCGGGGAGATACCATTGAAGTGGGGGCTGTCTGCACCCCACAGTCAAAAGAGGTGCGCGACAGCCTCCACAGTCGAATTATCGGTAATTATCTGAAACGGGTCCAGCCAGTTCTCGGCTGCAACCTGTTCGCCGAAGCCATGCATCAGCTCAGTTTAACGCGCATAGCAGAGATCATTACGACCTCAGATTGTCAGGATTAAAGACAGGGGACACAGGGGAGACAACCGGCGAGAAAAAGCACGCTCAACAACAAAATAATAAATTTCATGGGTCATTTCTCCTTACTGCGAAAGTTTTTAAACATCCCACGCGATGGCTCTGATTGTCTACGCCTCAGATTAATCAATCGCAGTTCACGCAACGCCTCGTTACTACCCGGGTTCGCCTTGACCGCCATTTCGAAAGATTTTTCAGCCTGTCTCTCCTTGTCGAGCGTCTGATAGACATACCCGAGGAAGAGATGCGTCTCCTCAAGATCGGGATTCAGTTCACGCGAAGCCTGCAGGATTTCGAGGGCCTGGTTCTGAAAACCAACATTCTCAGGAGAGGATTTAAAGAGCGCCCAGGCATAACTGGTCAGATATTCAGGCTCCTCCGGGCTCAATTCGATCGATATTTTAAACTTAGCCGCGGCATCCCGATACTGCCTGACCTTGAGCAAAGACCTCCCCTGCTGAAAAGCCGTTTCCGCTTCGATCACCTGGTTGACATCGAATCGCGACTTTGGGCCATGCTCTAATTCGGCCCGGTATGCATCGCGCGTGGTCGGGTCACTAAGGCGGGTATAGGCCTGTGTAATATGACCGAAAATTTCATTGACCTTGTTCTCCATATCGCTTGAGAGGCCGCGCCCCAAAAAGCGATCGGGGTGATACTGTTTGGCCAGCTTGTAATAAGCACGCCGCACGGTGGCGCGATCGGACTGATGGCCAATATTGAGCGCAGCAAAATAATCAGCCGGCATAATCCGCTTATAGTCTTCCAGAATCTGCTTACGCAACTCGCTGTCGATTGGCCGATCGGCTTTGCGCCTTGCCCGCGCATCATCATCGATCCGACTGGCCGTGGTCTGGGGGACCACCATCCCGACAATCACCAGCGCAGCCAGAACCTGCTGCACTTCATATTTAGACAGGGGGTGCCGCGCCAGAATCGATTCAAGGGTCAAATCACCCAGACATTCAGCAAAGACCTCTTCTCCGCGTCGCGAAAGCCCCATCTCCTGAAACAGATAGACCGGGTTTTCAGCCTGCTTAAGATAATCGGTCAGGAAAGGACTGAGATACTCCTCAACCCGCTCTTTATCCCAGTAGCGCCTGATCCCTTCAAGCACCAATGCCGCAGGTGAAAGCTCTATGTTCGTAACATTCTTCCTGAAATCATCCTGGGGTACGAACCGAAACAGCCCCTCGGACCAGGCGAAGACATTCAGTAACTTTTCGGTGACCTGCTGTGTCAGAACCTTATGCAAATCCTCAGGCGTCAACAGACCCATTTCAATCAGCACGGTCCCCTGGAGTCGGCCGGAAGTTTTGCTGTTCTCAATCGAATGACCGCAGTCAACCTGGGTGATCACGTCATCCTTGACCAACATCCGGCCCAGACATTCTCCCAGGATATTGGACCGTACAAAGATCGGGTAACCTTTTTTGATATAAACAACCTTCTTGGCTGTATTTTTTTGAATATGCAATAGCCCTGTCAGCTTTTGCTGGTAGAGACGATGAAGCAGTTGAGGAAATTCGATCCTGTTCAGGCTTCCCGCCAATGGGTCGATTACCCCTTGTGTTGGGGAAGCGCTCGACTTTACGAAGGGAGCATCTGCTACCTCGGTCGACGGGTTGTCAGACTGTACAGTGGGCGGATAAGAGGAGGTAATGGGGTTTTCAGCAGGACCAATCAACGCCTCCACCCGTTCAAATAACACAGCTGGTGTAAAGGGTTTGAGCAAAAAAGCACTGGCACCATATTCCTTCAGGGCATCTTCCCTCTGCTGAGCGGTTTTATGCATAGCGGTCATCATAACCACCGGCAACTTTTTGGTCTTTTCATGCTTACGCAGCGCTGCGCAGATGGCCTGCCCCGAGATCTCGGGCATATTCAGATCAAGAAAAATCAGATCAAATGCCCCCACCAGAAGTTGCTGCAGACCGGGCGCGCCCCGCTCGGCAACCGCAACCTCGTAGCCCTTAATGTACAGGGATTTCTGTAGAAAGGAGCGGATACCCCGATCGTCATCTATGACCATGATTCTCTTTGTCATCTATTTCAGCCTCTTACCTCAGTATCTGTCGTCACCGAACAGAGTCTGCGTTCAAACACGGCGCGGATATTCTCGGTAATCCGGTGATAGTCACTAAGGAGCTGCTCCTCTGGCGAGCTAACCCCCTTCTCGTACCCGAGGCTACGGGCAATCCGGCGCAAACCGGTGCCACTCACGCTTAAATCGTTCATCGACTGGTCATAGAGCAATCTCAATTTATTTTCCAGCCGCCTTAGCGCCTTATAACCTTTCAACAGAATAGCACCATCCACGGCGTCAAGCAGCTGCAAATCGACCAACGCCTTAAGTAATTGGACAGTATTTTGATTGTACAACTCCTTGTGTTCGTGAGCGTGGACCAATTGCAGGTACTGGGTCAAGAATTCAACATCGACCATCCCGCCACGCCCCGTCTTGATATTGACCCGCTCATTATTCTCGCGCGCAATCTCTTTCTCCATCCGCTGGCGCAGACGGCAGATTTCTGGCACGAGGTTCTCCGGCAACCCACGACAAAAGGTCAGCTCTTCAATCAGCAACTGACAGCGCTGCATAAACTCTGGCGGCCCGCAAATCATGCGGGCCTTGGTCATCGATTGGCGCTCCCAGGGCTGAGCAGATTCACGATGATAAACTTCGAAGACGTCAAGACCGGTCACCAAAGGCCCCTGATTGCCCGAAGGGCGCAGATCAGTGTCGATCTTGTACACAATCCCCTCGCGCGTCACCAGGGTCAGAGCGCTGATAATCCGCTGCGCCAGGCGGGTAAAATACTCCTGACTGTTCAGTTCGCGAAAGCGCCCAGGATCGGTGCCGGCAACCGGACGGGTCATGCCCGCGCCGGCGTGGAGGAAAATAATGTCCAGATCCGAGTGATAGTTGAGCTCATAGCCGCCCAGCTTCCCCATCCCGATGACCGCAAAGGCCACCTCAGACTCTGGATCAGTCTCCAGAAAAGGAACCCCGAAACGCGGGACAAGCTCACGCCGCGCCATTTGGATGGCCCGACCCAGGCAGACCTCGGCCAGCCAGGAAAGTTGGTGTGTGATCTCACTCTGACCGATCTCCCCATGCAGATCGTTCAACGCAATTCGCAGAAATTCTTCATTGCGGAAACGGCGCAAGATATCGAGCTGATCTTCATAGCTCTCAACGGCTTGCAACTGATCGGTCAGTTCGTCGGCCATCTGCTGCTGAGGCTTGATACTGACCGCGTAAGCCCTCGCGACCATGGTGTCGAGCAGTTCGGGACGCTGGATGAATATGCGCGACAACATCTGACTTGAACCGAAGAGCGAGACCAGAACTTTGACAATTTCCGGATTTTCCACCAGTAAGGCGAAAAAAGAAGTCCGGCTGTGGAGACGATTGAGAAAGGCTTCAAGATTATTCAGCGCCTGATCGGGATTGGGCGAATCGAGCAGTTCCGTCAACAACAACGGAATCAGTTGTTCCAGGTAGCGCTGGCCCCGTTCGGTCAAACGCCGCTCCGGCAGATCTCCGTGCAGGGCGTGCAGACTGATATAGGCAGCGTCAGGGTTGCTGAAGCCCTTCTCCTCCAGCAGATCCTTGACCAGATCGGGATCAGCCGCCGGATCGAAAAGCAGGCTCACCTCTGGGCGGATCACCTCGGCCGGTTCAGCGGAATGGAAAAGGCCACGATAAACCCGGCAGACTTCGGCGCGATGGTCTTTCATTGTAAGGTCGAAACTAGCGATATCCGCGAAGCCGCTACGCCGGGCGAGGGCCAGCATCTCATCCTCACGAATTGGCAGCGAGTGGGTTTGGCGCTCTTGAACAATCTGGATCCGGTGTTCAACCGTGCGCAAAAAACGGTAGGCGCACTGGAGGGAAACGACTTCCGGCGCGTCAATCAAGCCCTGCTCTCCCAACAGCGCTAGGGCCTTGAGCGAATTCCGCTCGCGGAGCTGTCGATTCTTTCCGCCGTTCACCAACTGCAGGGCTTGAATGAAGAACTCGATCTCACGAATGCCGCCTCGCCCAAGCTTGAGATTCAACTCCCTCTCATCGGTACGGCTCAGGCTGGCGTCGATCTTCTGCTTCATCAGCATGATGTCCTCGATCATGCCGAAATCGAGATAGCGGCGATAGATAAAGGGTTCCAAGCGCCCCAAAAGTTCTTCCCCCAGCGCCATGCTGCCCGCCACCGGCCGGGCCTTGATCATCGCAGCTCGTTCCCAGCTCTGCCCCCAGGACTCGTAATAGGTCTCAGCGGCATTGAGCGAGATGGCCAGATCGCCACTGTTGCCATCCGGGCGCAACCGGGTATCGACCCGGAACACGAACCCATCGGCGGTCGGCTGATGGAGCGCACGGCTGACCATCTCGGCGAGCTTGATAAAATAACGCCGCAGCTCAATCTGTTCGCCGCGACTCCCGCCGCTGGTCTGCCCGCTCATGGTCGAATAACAGTAGATCAGATCGATATCAGAGGAAAAGTTGAGCTCGTGCCCGCCGAACTTGCCCATGCCCAGGACGGTGAACTCTGCCTCACTGCCATCCTCAGCAATCGGCTGGCCATATTCCTGCTGCAGCTGGTAGGTGCAGAACTCAATTGCAACCTGCAGCGCCGCGGCGGCCAGGGCGGAGAGTTCAGCGGTGACTGCCTCGAGCTCAGCCAATCCGCAGAGATCGCGTCCACCGATGCGCAGAAACTGCCGTGCCTTATAGCGGCGCAGTAAGCGGTCGCAGTCATCGGCGTTGGTGTTCCGCGGGATCAGGGCACGCAGTTCGGCGAGCATCTGTGCTTCCCCGACCGTCTGATCGAACTCCCCATCGATAAAGAGTTGTTCAAAAAAGATCGCGCCGCGACAAAATAGCGTGCCGAGAAAGGGGGAGCCCCCCAGCATCACCAGCAGCTGTCTGCGGCGGTCGTCATCCTCGAGGATCTGCAGCATCTGGCCGCGCGCCACGACGGACAACAAGCGTTCCAGATAGTTGAGGGCCAGATCAGGGTCGGCCGCAACAAGAGAGTCGGCCAGGATGAGACAGATTAAATCTGGGCGCGGCCAGGCCGCAAACAACAACTCCAGATTGATGACACTGCGCTGCGGCTCGTCAAGCCCCAGAGGCTCGAGTTGGCGAGCAAGTTCTTCTGAATGGTCCCCGTTGAACAATCCCGCAGCTATATCGATCCGTTTTATACTCAAAGAATCCCCTGCTTTGCTTCGGGCTGGAATCAGCGCGCAAAAAGAGCAGCCAGCCCTTGTGGGTAGTTGCCTTCAACTACGCCGGCTTCGGTAATGATCGCCGTGACCAAGCGCGCCGGCGTGATATCGAAGGCCGGATTGCGGACCGGTACGCCGGTTGGAGCCACTTGAATGTCGCCGATATGCGTGATTTCCCGCGCAGCGCGCTCTTCGATCGGGATCAGCGAGCCGTCGCTGAGGCTCATGTCAAGTGTCGACAAGGGGGCCGCCACATAGAAGGGGATCTTATGTTCTTTGGCCAGAACAGCAACGGTGTAGGTGCCGATCTTATTGGCGACATCGCCGTTTGCGGCAATGCGGTCGGCGCCGACAATCACGCAATCGATCTCCCCCAGACTCATCAGGTAACCGGCCATATTGTCGCAGATCAGGGTCACCGGGATATTATCCTTCTGCAGCTCCCAGGCGGTCAGGCGTGCGCCCTGCAGAAAGGGTCGAGTTTCATCCGCCAGCACCGAGATCTTCTTCCCGGAGGCGACCGCTGCGCGCAGCACCCCGAGGGCAGTCCCGTAGCCTGCGGTCGCCAGTGCACCGGCGTTACAGTGGGTTAAAACCCGCGCGCCATCTGGAATCAGATGGGCCCCCGTACGCCCTAACTTAATGCAGAGCTGCTCGTCCTCCTGGGTGATCGCCAACGCTTCGTATTCCAGACCGATCTTCAACTCCATCACACTGCGATCCAGATTCGCATGCGCGAACGACTTCATCCGCTCCAGGGCCCAGCACAGGTTGACCGCAGTCGGGCGGGTGGCGGCCAGAACCTCACACACCCTTTCAAACGCCGTAAAAAACTCCGCGCTCGACTCGGTTTCAATATCTCGCGCCCCGAACCAGGCCCCGATTGCCGCGGCGACACCGATCGCAGGGGCACCACGCACCACCATGCTGCGAATCGCTTCAGCCACACCCTGGTAATCGGTATAATCGAGCCAGATCTCTTCGACGGGCAGACGCCGCTGATCGAGCATCTGGCAAGCCCCATTAAAAAAACGGATCGGACGAATGACGTTTTTATCAATCTGACAACCGGACATATCTTTAATTCCTCAAAATATATTTAGAATATCCCTACGGGCTTTGAAAATGTTTCAGCTGCAAGGCTTGCGCAGAGCGACAGCCTGAGGCGTAGAGAAACTACGTCGAACGCTGGAGCTCAAGCATAACGCTGCAGATGTGCATTTGCAGAGCCCGCTACTCCGAAAGTTTTTGCTGGATCAGCTGGTTGACCATACCAGGATTAGCTTTCCCCTTACTAAGCTTCATCACCTGGCCAACGAAGAAGCCGGTCAGTTTATCCTTGCCCCCCTTGAGCTCTGCGAATTGTCCAAGATTGGCGGCAATGATCTCATCCAGAATCGCCTCGATCTCGCCGGTATCAGTGACCTGCTTCAGGCCCTGCTCTTCGATGATCTGGTCGGCAGTTTTACCCGAACGCCAGATCGCATCAAAGACGGTCTTGGCGATCTTGTTCGAAATGGTGTTATCGTCGATCCGCTTAAGCAGGTCGGCCAGCAATTCAGGGGAAACCGGGCAGGCTGCGATATTCCCCTCGTTCTCCTTGAGCGCGCGCAGCACCTCGCCCATCACCCAATTGGAGCAGACCTTCGGTTGGGGGTACAGAGCGACCAGCGCCTCAAAATACTCCGCCACCGCACGCTCCGCCGCGAGCACGCCCGCATCGTATTCAGGCAGTTCGAACTGCGCGACATAACGCCGCCGTTTCACCTCGGGAAGCTCCGGCAGATCAGCGCGCACCCGCTCAATCCAGGCCTCATCGACCACCAGAGGGACCAGATCCGGGTCGGGAAAATAGCGATAATCATGCGCCTCTTCCTTGCTGCGCATCGAACGCGAGGTCCCGCTATCCGCGTCGAACAGGCGGGTCTCCTGCACGACCTTCCCCCCTTCATCGAGCAGTTCAGACTGACGCTCAACCTCATACTCGATCGCCTGTTTGATAAAGCGGAAGGAGTTGATGTTCTTCAACTCGGCACGGATCCCGAGTTCGGCCTGACCGAAGGGACGCAGCGACACATTGGCGTCACAACGAAAGGAGCCCTCTTCGAGATTGCCGTCGCAGATGCCGAGATAAACCACGATCTGGTGCAGTTGCTTGAGGTACTCGATCGCCTCATCGGCGCTGCGCATATCCGGCTCGGAGACCACCTCGAGCAGCGGGGTGCAGGCACGATTCAGGTCGACCCGGCTGCCACTGTTGCCGCCGTGGAGCAGCTTGCCGGCATCCTCTTCCATATGGATGCGGGTAATACCAATCCGCTTTCCCCCGCCAGTTGCATCCGCGATATCGAGCCAACCGTGTTCGGTGATCGGCAATTCAAACTGCGAAATCTGATAGCCCTTGGGCAGGTCCGGGTAGAAATAGTTTTTGCGCGCAAAGATCGAACGCGGGTTAATCCGGCAATTGGTCGCCAAGCCAGCACGGATCGCATACTCGACCACCTGTCGGTTTAAGACCGGCAGCGCGCCGGGCAGACCGAGGCAAACTGGGCAGGTCTGTGAGTTCGGCTGCTGGCCGAAGGCGGTGGAACAGCCACAAAAAATCTTGGTCTTGGTGGTCAGCTGAACATGAACCTCAAGCCCGATGACGACCTCATATCTTGAATGCATGAAAAACTCCCTGCCTTATCTTTGTCTTTAGTCGAGTGGGGCGCGTTGCTGGTGCCAGTCGGTTGCCGCTTCGAAGGCCTTGGCTACTTGCAGGAGACTCGCCTCTTCGAACGGCTGTCCGATCAACTGCAGGCCGATCGGCAGCTGTCCGTCCATGCCACAGGGGAGACTCAGCGCACAGGTCCCGGCCAGATTGACCGGAATGGTGAAGATATCCGACAGATACATCTGCAGCGGGTCGGCGGTCTTCTCGCCGAGCCTGAAGGCGGCGGTCGGGGCGACCGGCGTCAAGAGCAGATCAACCTGTTCAAAGGCTTTGAAGAAATCCTCGCGGATCAGGGTCCGCACCTTTTGTGCCTTGAGGTAATAGGCATCGTAGTAGCCCGAAGAGAGAGCGTAGGTGCCGAGCATGATGCGCCGCTTGACCTCGTCACCGAAGCCTGAGGCGCGGGTCTGCTCGTACATCCCGCTCAAGCCACCTCCCCCCTGCCGGCGCAGGCCGTAACGAACCCCGTCGTAGCGCGCCATATTACTTGAGGCTTCAGCTGTGGCAATCAAGTAATAACAGGCCACCGCATAGTCGGTGTGCGGCAGGCTGACCTCGACAATCTCGGCCCCCAGACCACGATAGACCTCGATCGCCGCCTCGACCGCCTGTTTGACGGCAGGATCGAGCCCGGCAATAAAATATTCGCGCGGTAGTCCGATTTTCAGCCCCTTGACCCCGCCATCAAGGCCAGACAGATAATCGGGGACCGGGCAATCGACGCTGGTCGAGTCGGCGGAATCATAGCCCGCGATGGCTCCCAGCAGAAGCGCCGCATCCTCGACCGAGTTGGCCAGCGGACCGACCTGATCCAGACTCGAAGCGTAGGCGATCACCCCGTAGCGCGACACCCGGCCATAGGTCGGTTTGACCCCGACCACCCCGCAGAAAGAAGCCGGCTGGCGGATGGAGCCACCAGTATCGGTGCCGAGGGTCGCAAAGGCCTGGCCAGCGGCCAAGGCGGCCGCACTGCCGCCCGAAGAACCGCCGGGGACGCGCGCCAGATCCCAGGGGTTGTGCACCTGCCCGTAGGCGCTGTTCTCGTTGGAGCTGCCCATGGCGAACTCATCCATATTCAGTTTGCCGAGCAGGATGGCGCCCTGCTCCTGCAGCTTGGCGAAAGCGGTCGCATCGTAGGGCGCGATATAATTTTCCAGGATACGCGAACCGCAGCTGGTCCGCACCCCGGCTGTATTGAAGATATCCTTGACCGCGATCGGAATTCCGGTCAACGGCCCCCCGCTACCGGCCGCAAGCTTACGATCGGCCTCGGCCGCCGCGGCCAACGCCGTCTCAGCACAAACCGTGACGAAGGCATTGACCCGCTCATCGGTCGCGGCGATCCGCGCAAGGCAGGCGCGGGTCAGTTCGACCGAACTGGTTTTGCCGTCGCGCAAAGCCTGCTGCAACTGACGAATGCTCATTTGAAAAAAAGACATGGTAACTCCCGTTATAAACTGAATGCTGAAGCAGAATTCGCCACCAAGACACGAAGGACACCAAGAAAATCTTAGCAATCGAAGGCTCATTAACGGCAGAGACCGCTGAAAAGAGCTTGAATTCTTGGTCTGGTCTCAAAACCAAAAAGACTTCAGTTTTTTCTGCGTTAAAATACTTTTCTTGGTGCCTTGGTGCCTTGGTGGCTAATCTAATGTTTATTATTCAATCACCTTCGGCACCACAAAACACCCATCTTCGCTCTGGGGGGCGTTTTGCAGCGCCCGCACCAGCCCAATCGATGGTTTGACTTCGTCGGCGCGAAAAGCGTTCTCCATCGGCACAGCATGGGCAGTCGGCACAATCCCTTCGGTATCGAGTTCATTCAACTTTTCAACATAGGCTAGTAGCTGATCCATCTGACCGGTCAGCGCATCAATCTCGGCTGGTTCGAGCGCCAACCGCGACAGGCGAGCAACATGTACAACCTCTTCACGCGTAATCTTCATAACAACTCCTGTTAACGACGATTTTTCAACCCTCCGGCCAGCCAACGCATTGAAGGAGGACTTTTAGTGCGACTCTCGGTCAAGGGGCGGCCGATCAACTCTGCTGCTGCCACCACTGATCGGCTGCTTCGGCCGCATGCTCCAGGG
>JBDNGT010000473.1:0-6991 GCA_041689145.1 Geopsychrobacter sp.
GATATCTCCTGTCGCGAACTCAATATGCAGGCGCTCCTCGAATTCACGAATCTCCCGCATTGTGCGATATGCCTTGAGAAGATCTTCTTTCGACTGTTGTACGTTCATTTCTTTCTCCCTTCTTCTGTTAGAGTACGAGTAGCCATCCTTCACATTGCCATGCCTTTTTTACATGCTTTACCTGTTGTCAAGGTGAGGTTTGTGAAAAACTTATGACCGAAAAAAAAGACTTCTGTAATGTTTTCTCCGGTGGAAAGATCCATGACGGTATCAGCGCCCCAACGCGTGGCCCAGAGCAACTTCTCGACCTCCTCTTTGATCGAAGAGGAGGTCGAGAAGTTGCCGATATTGGCGTTGATTTTTACCAGGAAATTGCGCCCGATAATCATCGGTTCGATTTCAGGATGGTTAATATTACAAGGGATTATTGCGCGCCCCCGAGCTATCTCAGAGCGAACAAATTCGGAGGTCACTATTGCAGGAATTGAGGCACCATAATCCTGCCCTGCATGTTGGTGAAGAATAGCATCGGCGAGGAGTCCGCGTTGTTGATTCTCACGGATCGCAACGAATTCCATTTCCGGAGTTACAATACCCCGGCGGGCATAGTGCATCTGTGTAACATTTTTCCCCGCACCGGCTCGACGCGCTTGACAACCCTTCTTAACCTCAATTTCAGCCAAATCCGGATCATCTTTTTTTTCGCAGCGCGGGTTAGAGCCTGGAAGCCTTTCGCTGTCGTCCCGCTCTTTAATCCATTTCTCACGCATTCTGGGCAGGCCTGAATGGATATCAATCGAAGATTCGGGATCACTATAGGGACCGGAAGTATCGTAAACGGGAATCGGGGGGTTTTTAATAGCACCAGACGCAGCAGGCGTATCACTTTGATAGATTTCACGCATCGGCACCCGGATATCAGGCCGGGAACCTTCGACATAGACCTTGCGAGAATTCAGGAACGGCTTCACAGCAGTGTCATTAATTGATCCAACGCTGCTATTGGGTTTGCTATTATTGTTCATGGTAAAGTCCTTATATGATTAATCGAAAACATTTTCTCTGAGTGAGATCATGCCTCCAGAAATGGCGACCATAGGTTGCTCGTAAAGTTTAGATGAGAAATTTTCAGGCCCAAATCGCATTTAGGGCCTATAAATTAAAAAGAAGGTTCCCGACAAGGGGCACCCCGACCCTCACCCTCAGTGGAATGTAAAACCACCATCGACATTAACGGCCTGGCCCGTCACGTGGGCTGCAGTGGCAAAGTAAATGGCAAGCTGTCCCATGTCTTCAGGGGTCTGCCCCTCCCCCTGGGGGATCAGGATGTCCTGATGACGCTTCCACGACTCATCCATTGTTTCACCAGGTAGTTTCCATTTTTCAGCTAAGCCGTTTGGCCCGTACCACATGTCAGTGGGAACAATCCCCGGACAGATGGCGTTAACCGTAATCCCGGTACGTTTCAATTCTTTTGCCAGCGCGTTGGTGAATCCGACGACCGCGAACTTGGAAGCGGAATAATGAGCAAGATCCGGGAATCCCTCCTTCCCGGCGATAGAGGCCATATTGATGATCCTCCCCCAACCATTTCCTTTCATGGCCTGCATTTGAGCTTTACAGCAGAGGAAAACACCTTTGATGTTAATATCGTTTACATAATCCCAGTCCTCCTCCGAAAGTTCTTCGACCGACTTAATACTGATGACACCCGCATTGTTCACGGCAATATCAATCTTGCCAAGTTGGTCGACGGTCTGAGTTACCATGCTCTGAACCTGATCCCACTTACTAACGTCAGCTTTAAGAGCCACGGCCTGCTGTCCAAGTCCCTTAACCTCTTCTGCCACCCGTTGAGCATTCTCCAAATTGAGGTCCACCACCGCCACATCACAACCCTCTTGCGCCAGGCTCATCACGATTCCACGGCCAATGCCTCGACCTCCACCCGTTACCAGGGCGACTCTGCCTTTAAGTTTCATGTTTAAATACCTCCCATATATGTCGAATTCGACCGGAGTTTCTTGAACATCGAAGACCCGTTCATTTCTCAATCAGGACTCGAACAATTTTTGGAGACCTTCAAACCCCATGGAATAAATACCCTTCAGGATATTTTCAACTTCGTCTTCCGGGGCGCCATTGGGTTGGAAAGAGCTCGACCAGTCCACCTGGCACCGAGAATCATCGAGTGCCGAAACTTTCATGATAGCAAGGTAATCCTTAAGAGGAAGAGGTGAGGTTACGATCGAATAGCTTAGTCTATTATTCTTGTCGTCAAGGCTCTCCAATCTTTCAATAATCTGTGCCCCATCCTCCAGGGTGAGAGTTCGCACGGCGCCTATACCGGAGCCTTCAGTGCTGCTACTGACAATGGCCGAGATGAATTTAGTGAGGCCGTTAAAATCGCGAACAACTTTCCAAACATCCTCTGCCGGGGCACTTAGACAGGTATTCATCGAAACCTGCGCCATAATATCGCCTTTCCGAATAGGGCCAACGCCGCTGAAAAATCCTGAGCCGGAAGCTTAATTGGGGCTCAGGAAACAAAAACTGTTGCTTTAAAAAGGACTGACGATGATTTTAATATTCGAATCCTTATTGTTGACCAGTTCTTCGAATCCTTTCGTCACGATGTCGGGCAGCGTTATCTTGCCGGTGACCATCGGCTCTGCCACCATCCGACCGTCAGCTAGACATGCGGCTACGCCTTTGTAATCGCTAATGGTATATGCAAGGGAGCCGATAATTTTCTTCTCGGTCGCAGTCAAGCCAAAAAAATTGAAGGAGCTGTCTTCTTCAAATATCCCAACCATCACAACGGTACCAGCCTTGCGGACCAAGTCAACGGCCAACGGGCCAGTTGCCTTATGACCGATGCATTCGATTACCACATCGGCGCCGTAGCCATCCGTCAATTCCTTCACTTTGGCGACTACGTCACTTTCAGTGGGATCCAAAACAATATCTGCGCCGCATTCTTTGGCCTTCTCTTTGCGGGCCGCGGACATTTCGATCACGATGGCCCTTGCTGCGCCGGCCGCTTTTACTGACTGCAGAGTGGACAGGCCGATGGTGCCTCCGCCCAGAATCACCACGGTGTCGCCAAGGATATCGCCGGCCTGCTTGACCGCATGGAAGCCGACGGCCAAAGGCTCTATGAGGGCACCGGCTTCAGAACCAACTCCTGCAGGGAGAACGTAACAGAGTTCGGCTGGAACATTGACGTATTCAGCAAAAGCGCCGTTGGTCATCAGGCCTGTGAAGGCCAGTTTCTCACAGATGTTATAGCGCCCTATCTGGCAGAATTTACATTCGCCACAGTGTTGGCAGGCATCCGGAGCTACTCGGTCACCAACTTTCAAGTTGTTGACACCACGACCTATTTCTACAATTTCACCTGAGAATTCATGGCCGAGGATAACAGGCCCTTCGTGCCCGGTGAGTGGATGTGCCGATGTTGGAATAAAAATTGGACCGGCCAGATACTCATGAAGATCTGAACCACAAATTCCACACCAATGGACCTTAACTTTCACCCAACCTTGTTGAGGAGTCGGTGGTTCAGGTACATCTTCAACTCTGACGTCTTTTCTGCCGTGCCATACCGCTGCTTTCATCTTGTTTCTCCTTTTTATTAGAGTGTGTACGCTACTAGCGATCCTCTCAAGACATCTTGAGGATTAAAATTCCTACGACATTATTTTTCTGATCTGCTATCAGACATACGCAAACTTGAAAAATTCTAAGCTTCTTTTTTTGTTAACCCATAACTACCGAAATACACGACATATATTAAAAGAATAAGGTTCAAAAGGTCGACCCAGGTCAAAGGATCGCCGCCAAATCCGGGAACGATTGCCGCTTCATGCAAAACTTCTATAGCAAACCATTTCGTATAGACGACAAAAGCGCCGATCCCCAAGCCCCAAGTAATGATGAATCTTCCAACACGGTTCATTGTCGGACTCAGGGAAGTAGGCGCATTACCACCGCACAACGCCCAGAAAAGCAGGATATTGACAATCCATACTCCGAGTTGTGCGGGCCAGAGAGTGATAGCAGATCCGATTTTCTCAAGGGCCTCCGCCGGTATCAGAACCTTCTTCAGAAGAGCCAGCAGGATAAAGTAGAGAACCGTGCCCAACACGAAGTTGCCCAAGAACGCAGCGAGGGCTCTTCCTGCACGGGTTTTCAGTGCACTATACGGCCAAAGATCAAGAACCAAGACTGTGGTCAACCAGACGGTAATGACCGAATAAAACCAACCGATTGCCGTGGGAAGAGCCATGACAACCCTGTCCGGAGCGGTCCAGCTTGCCAGGCACGGGTAGATCAAGACAGCGTAACCGACAACACTCAGAACGAATCCGGTAAGAATTTGCGCGAAACCGACCATGGGTTGCTTCATCCCCGCATCGGTCCACGGCCAGCCATCCATGCTGTTCGCAACCACGCCGAAGCCGTAAAAACCAATCAGAACAAAGAGACCTGCTGCGCCGTGCCCGGCGTACTTGGTCGGGCTGAAGCAGGGTCCAGCTGACCGTAACCGAAGATCAGGAGCATTGGTATCGCGATAGCAAAGGCCAGGGTGACCGTAGTGGCAACAATGCCGCCCATTGGTTGGCTTAGCTGGCTAAAACCATGCATCCCGAGGTTGAAACCGATAAAAACAACCACCAGAATCGCCCAGAACAGATAGACACCAAAAGGCTGGGGATAATACTTCCAGATACCAACCTGTGGGTCCGCAAACAATCTCCATACACCAAAACTTATTCCGTGAATAACGATAAAACTTGCGACTGCAAAACCTACCGCGCCTAACTGCAAGCCGAATGGCTTCGCGCCGACAACGGTGCCTACACAGGTTGTCTCGGCTGACTTTGACATAGCTGCTCCTTTCTAAAACACTGAAACCATCCGTAATTAAACACATCGACCTGTTCTCCCGGAAATATCAACCCAGTCAAATTTCAAAGAGAAGTACCCCTCCTGGCAGACCAACTTCGCATAAAGTAGATATTCACTTAAGAAAATGGGATCTACCAGACATAAGCGAACTTTCCGTAAAAACCATTGGTGGCCGTAGTGTTCTTGCCATCAACGGATTTTGTGTATCTCCAGGTAAATGAAATTTTATCCGTGAGATGAACCATCAAATCAAGACTAAGAGCGGTTTCATTCCTGGAGTCAGGCACGGTTAAACCGGTTACGGCATCCTCGTCTTTAGACTTAATCTGTCAATCCACCGAGATAAAAAGTTGGAGAATGTTAAATGCTCGATAACCGGTTCAAAGATTCATATGGATCGTAGTCGCTTGATCGACATCTTTTTCACCAGATTTGTGTCTATACGATCGGAGGCCTTTATTCAAGACAATCAAGGTTAAACATCCAAGCTATGACAAACGGCTTTCTGTTTTCAAGTAATGACAAATGCAAGCTATATGCCACTCTCCTCATAGATTTCATATCAAGAGCGGAGATGCTTTCTCAACTGTTCTATATCTTTGGTTTTTTATTTTGTCTCGGATCATCTTGGCCAACTGAGACGACGGACAAATGTTGTTCTACCTTCAAAACAATGAGATGTTCAGTGAGACAGGTGCTACAGCCTGAGACAAATGTCCTGCTTAATACGGTTAGACATCAGCGGAAGAGAACTTTTCTGTCCTTCTACCCTGCAGGCCCCGGCCAGACAAAGAAAACTTCTGTTACAGCCCTAAAGAGTAATTGTATGTCAGTTGAGGGCTGAAGCCGGCGATCAGAGCAAGCGATAGAACTGGAAAAAGCACAGAAATAAAAAAGGCAACTCAAGATCCCTTATGCCGTGCGACCTAGACGGCCAACTTCTTGTGAAACAGCTTTCTATTACCAAAGAGCCCTCGCCTTGCTAAAGAGATTTGATCGGAAAAGAGAGCTTTTTGCTGAAATTACAATGCAACCCAAAAAAGATGGCTCTGTTAGCGAGTAGGGTTGTTTTTCATTTTTGAAGCACCCCCCAGAAGTGGGATACAGACTTTCGTTGACAAAAGGCCAACTCTGGCCTGCAATGGAACCACAAATAGCCCACAATGGAGCCAGTATTATTATGAAACAAACAACTGTTCGTTCAAGAATTGACCTTGATACCAAACAGGAAGCTCAAGTCCTATTAAATAGATTCGGTCTTACCATGAGTGACGCCATACGATTGTTTCTTCATCAGGTTGTCCTTGAAAAGGGACTCCCTTTCGACATTAAACTGCCTGATAACGAAGCCGCAGAGCACGATAGGTGGTTTAGGGAGCAGGTGGCCGCCGAATTAGAAGAGGCTGACAAGCCTGGTGCAGAATTTGTCTCGCACGAAGAGGTTGGTAGTCGCTGGGCAAAGAAGCGTGAGGCCTTGCTTAAAGATGCAAATCGAGAGAACGCACAGTGAAAATTGATTGGCGGCCCAAAGCTGAGCGCGACCTTGATGCTATCGTTGATTATATTGCTGTAGACAGTCCGACTGCGGCAGTACAACAGGGTGATGAGATATATGAGCAGGTTATGGGGCTTGCTTTCCAGAAAAAGGCAGGCGAGGCCGTGTGCAGGGCACCTTCGAGTTAGTTATCGTCAGGACCACCTATATTGCCACCTACCGCATAAAAGGAAATAGAATCCAAGTCTTTCGCATCTTGCATAGTTCCCAGCTCTGGCCGAACTCCCTTTGATTTAAAAACTACGGTTTTGATGAACGCCCCCATGTGTCTTTGCGCATATGGGGGCGTTGTTATTATATTAGGCCAAATCTGGTTAAGGCAATTGTAGCGAAGTGGAGAAAACAACCTCATTCGCTAACAGAGCCAAAAAGATAGAGGCTAGTCTATTCCAATCCGAAGATGAGTCTGAAGGGTGGGTCTGAATCAACCGGCAAGTAAACGTTCATCGATAAATTCAAAGAGTTGGTGTCTAGCCTCTTGCAGTTTTTTTGCTGCTTCATTATCGCTGATCGCATAGGCAA
>JBDNGT010000474.1:0-3403 GCA_041689145.1 Geopsychrobacter sp.
AGTGATTGTAAAAGAACCGTTACAAGTACCTTCGCTTTCATAATCGCCAACTCTGACTAATAATTTTACATTATCGCTAGAATCTTTATCTCTCCAAGCTATTGTTCTAAATGGTTTGTAGTCTGTTGTGAATGCAGCTTCAAGATAGTTACTTGGTGGTAAATTAGGAATTTCTTTGCCCCATCCATTGTCTTCAGGGAAAAGATCTCTTGACCAACCGCATTGCTCCCTTGTTTTATCGAATAATATAGGCAACCCGCTAAGGTTAAGATTCATAACACCAGAACCGCTGATATATGTATCATAATCAAAAACAGCATCCCAATTTTGATATAATTTTTGTAATAGCTCTAAACTATAACTATTAGGGACAAGAACTTTATAGGAACTTGTTTCCATCCAATGTTCTGTAGTTACTTCCGGGCTAGCACCAATCCTGTAACTAAGCAAACCACTCCCCGTAATATTATCAGTTGAAATATAATAACTAACAAAATTACCTTCTTCGCAATTAATATTAAAAGACCCTTCATATGAACTTATCACTATCTGTGTTGTTTCCTTACCATCAAGAGGTGATGTCAAATTTCTCAATATTATTCTTGAATCATAATCATCTATATGATTGTAAAGTGCAGAAGGGTAGCCTGAGTTGATTGAAGATAATGGTAGGGGGGTTGCCATAATTATAACTTCATCTTCATTGCTTGATATATTTCCGTCATTAATGATTAAATTAATAGTGTATTGCCCCGCGATATCAGCGGAAAATTCAGGCGAAGAACTTGTAGAGTTACTTAAAGTGGTAGAACTACCAACTGGAGACTCCGCTATAGACCATTCATAAAAAATATTATCGCCATCCGCATCTGCACTACCAGTCCCATCTAAAACAACAAGAGTATTCACTTGTACTTCTTGATCTTCTCCCGCATGGGCTAAAGATGTTGTGTTACCGGGAATATTACTATGCCCAGAATCGCCTGATCCGCCACACCCACTCAACGAAAACATGACCGCAACATAAAAAGTAATCGAAAAAATTCTTAAAAAATTCATTTTATCTCCATAGGGTTCCGGGGGCAGCTTACTCAAGGTTGGCAGATTACGCGAATTGGATATACTGTCCCCGGCCCCGAGAAACAACACATTGCCCTGGTAACAACCAGCAGAGTGGTCTTTATCTCTCTGGCCCATGGAATTGCAAGTTACGGATTTTGATTTTTCATTATCTCATGAAATTCTATGCATTTATTTTTTTTCGCATAGGCTTCGCAAACATTAGTCCACTGAAAATTTCTATGAAAAGAAATTACAATAAATTTCAGTCTTTGATAGTCGACACTTAATTCAAACCTGAACCTGTTTTCAAAATCAGGCCAGCTTGGATCTGTGCCACCTTCCAATAAGTTGTGAAATTTTTCAAAAATGTCATGAGCTTTATTTAGTTTTCTTTCGTCCCAATCAAAACTAATTATCAAAGACGGGATAGGGTGCTTCTTGCTGTCTAATGTCTCACCTATTTGTTGAATTTGATATTTCAGTTTCTCTATTTCTTGTAGTATTTCTTTCATAATTTCCTCATTTTAAGATATTTGAGAAATTCTTTCATTACACATAGAAATGCAATATTGGATGCAAACATGAAGGTCATTAGCAGAACTTGCTGCTGAATCAGCACTTCTAAGTTGAGTTAATAACTCATGTGCCTCAAAGGTTTTTTCTCTAATGTCAGAGTCCGGGCCAGAGTGGCCAAATTTACCTAAAGCAATATCAATTCGTTCTTGAATCGAATTGTACGCGGGATTCAGGCTTTGACCCCTTCCATAAGGGTTTAGTATTTTTCTGCAATCTTCTTGAGCGCGTCTTAAGTTCTCGGATGCCTCAGAAATGGATATTTTCCGCAAATCAAATGCAACCTGCTCTTTATAGCGCTCAACCTTTTTAGCTTGCCATAGAGTGGCCCAAGTACCTAGACAGGTAACTATGGTCCCAAACAAAGTTAATAATTCAGACACCGACAATATCTCCCCCTTTTGAGAACACAACAAAAGCCGCAGTGCTCACCTACTGGTGAATGCTGCGGCTTTTGCTTACAACCATCGCCCCTCACCATAAACAACCTCAATGAAGGGCTTTGTACCATTAAATGATAGGAATTTGCTTTTAAAGAGTTGACGCAACCTTGTCATGAAAGACCCTCCCAAGGAAAATGCGGCCCCAAATTGACCGTTTCTCACTTCTACCTCATGTCGAAAACCTTGTCAAACGCAAAACCCGGCGTGGAAAACCTCTTAAACCCACAAAATCGCTCAAAATCAACTCATCTCGCTGCCGCATTTTGGACATTCCAGTGGATCGACTTCCCAGACCTTCTTGATGCACTCTCGCCAGGTTTTGGAGGGAATCTTTGCTGTATCCTCCTGATTTAAAAGACCCTGTTTGCGCCGATCGCCCCTTGATCTGTTTGAGTACCAACCGTAGTATCGTACAAGTTGAAATGATTTATCAGGGATGTGTTGGGTGATGGTGGCAATAAATTCTTCGGCATCGAAGATCTCGAAGTTCTTCTTGCTCTTGCCGTGACCCATTCCCGAACGGTAAATGACGGTACCTGACTTCTCAACGTAACGAATCTTCTCCAGCGAAAAAGGATTGCGAATAATGTACTGGGCCAACGCTTCCCTGCCCTTTTCATCTTTCCTGTCGATCTTGACGCCATTGTGGAGATTAAATCCTGAGACATACCGCCACTTCATCAGCATGCTAATAAAATCATCGTCGATTTTGCCTTCTTTCTTGAGCATCTTCAATACAGCTGCACGGAACAGTTCCTGTAACGGCTTCAGGTCGATATCAGGCATCACATAGAAACTGCCATTTGGTATAAACAAGCCATCAGCCACGAGCAAATGCAGATGCGGGTGCCAGCGGCCATAATCACCAAAGGTCTGGATCGCGGTGACAGTGCCAAGCTTTCCGGTTTTGGTATTGAGGACAGTTTTGAAAAAGGTGTTCAGGCTGCGGTTGGCATAATGACAGAGCTTGGAAAGCAGTTTGCGATCATATTTGAAGTAGATACGCAGGATCTTCGGCAGGGTAAAAACATACTGACGATGGGGAACGGGAGAGAGAATATTGCTGCTCAGCAATTCGCCGAACTGGACGACCTTCTTGGCGTGACAGCTCGGGCAAAACCAGCGCCCCTTACAGCTGAAAGAAAGCAGGTACTCGTGACAACAATCAGGGCAGCGCACCCGGGCGAACCCTTCGCGCAGGTCGCCACATTTCAGGTAATCTCGAACCACATTATCGACAACCGCGCGCCGGTACCCGTAGGTCTTAAAAAACTTCTGTTCGTAATCCCGCTCAAATATCTCGTAATGCGTATTGAGTAGTTTCC
>JBDNGT010000475.1:0-2034 GCA_041689145.1 Geopsychrobacter sp.
AGGTTCCGGCAACTTGCCAAGTTCATGATATAAGGCGATTTGTAGGCATTTCAGGGTTCTGAAACCGAACGCTTTTCTCATAGTGAGTTTTGCCTTGAGGTTTAGACCCTCCACGGCGCCGCTGGAAAGTCGGCCTTTGGCCTTGAACCAGTTCATGATCAGCGGTTTGTGTTTGCGTAACATCCGCGCCACTTTCTTCATCGGTTCCAGATCGGTTTGTGCTTGGGGTCAGGTCTTTAATCTTGATTTTATGCAAGAAACAAGACCTGACCCCAAGTCCTTTTCCCGGTTCAACGGGCTTTTGACGGCTGTGTAACGCCGTAAAAACTCTTAAATCGTTAAAAGGCTCGATGAATCATGGAGCAACTTCACAGAGTACAACGGTATCTTGACCGAATAAGGGCTATTTATGCCGGTTGTCCCCACAGGTTCAAGCGAGTTGAGTATTATGAAGATGATGTCGTGTCTTTCTTTATTCACTGCCATCATCTCGCAGACTGGCTACGGGAGACGTACCCGACGAAGTATCAGCGGCAGGCACTGCAGAAATTCATCAATCAACACGTTGAGCTCAGGATCTGTGCTGATTTCTGTAATGGTAAGAAGCACTGCCGAATCAGTCGTCTAAGAAGTGGCTTCCAGCCTGATATCGCGAATAGAAGTTGGATGATTGCTACCTACAAGCCGGAGATGAAAAAGCCAATCACGTTTTTCTGCCGGTACGAAATTGATCACAACGGTGTGAGTTATGATGCACTGGAGTTGGCCGAGGTCTGTCTCAAACTCTGGAGAGGCGAGATCCGTAGAGCGGCGCTTTCCGCCATTTAACCAGTCGCAGCAGTACGCGGCCTGCGGCCTGCGGCCGCCGGACGTCCCTGACGGGCCGCCGCTGTGCTTCGCGTTGAACAAGGAGATAACTGCAATGACTGATTATAAGAAAATATTCGATTCGGCGTTTGATACCATCATTCAAAACTCTGTCTATTCGAGAGAGAAGGTTCTCAGTAGGTTCGACAGATTCAAGAACTTTGACTTTGAAGCGTTCGATGACCAGTATTTGTATCAAGTACTAGCCTACATACCGTTTTATGCAGGCATGAAAAGCAAAACCGTGACTAGTAAAATTGACACCATCAAGAGTTATTTCCCAAACTATGAATCCGTGTCAGCCTACGATGAACCCTTTATCAAAAGAATGATGTCAGATCCTAAAATGATAAAGCACGAAGGCAAAATTAGAGCAGCAGTTAAAAACGCTAGGACTGTTAAAGAACTTGTGAAACGTCATGGTTCCTTCAAGAAATACCTAACTTCTCTAAATTTCAACAGAAGCACAGACGATCTTGAAAGAGCCGCCACCATTTTGAGAAAAATGTTCGCATATATGGGGGAAGTGACAGTTCACCATTTCCTTACGGACGTTGGCGCGAAGACTATCAAGCCAGATCGTGTCATCATGCGAGTTTTTAGCCGCTTGAGACTCGTCGAGAATGAAAATTGTATTGAACCTGCCAGAATGGTCTGCAACCGTTTTGTCGAAGAGACAGGACTGAGTCACCGATACATCGACATCGTACTTGCAAAATTAGGACATATTGAAGATGACCTTGATATCGGATTAAATCAAGGAATATGCCTCGAAACCTCACCAAATTGCAGCCAATGCCTTCTAAGACCAAAATGTTACTATAAGCGTTAAGCCTGAAAAGAACAGAAATATTCAACCAGGAAGAGGCACCTGACCAAAACCCCGTCAGGTGATCTCCCACACCGTTAGGCTTAAAAATCACAAAAACTTGGAGGGCTACAATGATAAATGAGACCGTTCTTGAAATGCATTATCACAGACCACTTATGGATCTATTCAGGGAGGCGTTTGGCCTTGGGGAATCCGGCAAAATAAATTTTTATAAATATTCCCCAAAGAGAATGTTTTGTCGGGTTTGATCAAGCTTATCTGTGGGGTCAAATCTTTAATGTTGACAGATGTCGGCGCACCACGAAGCCTGGGGGCAGGCTTCCCACCTTGACACT
>JBDNGT010000476.1:0-2751 GCA_041689145.1 Geopsychrobacter sp.
ACCGAGGCATCGACCACGCGCAGATTTTCGATGCCATGCACCCTCAGCTCCTGGTCAACCACCGCCATCGCGTCATAACCCATCTTGCAGGTACAGCTGGGGTGATAGGCGCTCTCTCCTTCGCGGGCGACAAAATCAAGGATTTCTTCGTCGGTCTGGGCTTTTTTCCCCGGTGACAATTCTTTGCCGCGCAAACCGTCGAAGGCGGGCTGATTGATGATGTTACGCGAACAGCGGATCGCCTCGACCCATTCGCGCCGCTCCTGTTCGGTAGACAGGTAGTTGAAGCAAATTTCCGGGTGATCGCTGGCCTGGGCAGTCTTGATTTTGACATGACCACGGACGTCGGTATTCATCGGCCCGACATGCAGCTGAAAGCCGTGTCCCTGAGCCGGGGCCGAGCCATCGTAACGGATGGCGATCGGTAGGAAATGAAACTGCAGGTTGGGATACTCAACCCGGTCGTTGCCACGGATGAATCCACCGGCCTCGAAATGATTGGTCGCCGCCGCGCCTTTACGCCGAAACAGCCAATCGAAGCCAATTTTCGGCTGGTTGTACCACTTCAGAGCCGGATACATGCTCACCGGTTTATCGCAGGCATACTGGACATACAGCTCCAGGTGGTCCTGCAGGTTCTCACCGACGCCGGGCAGATCATGCACTGCCTCGATTCCGAGTTTAGCGAGTTCAGCCGTGTTGCCGACCCCTGAAAGCTGCAACAGTTGCGGAGAATTGATTGCGCCGCCGCAAGATATAATTTCGCCGCCGTAGGCCTGACAGGTTTTCTTGCCCTTGAGGTATTCCACCCCAACCGCCTTTTTGCCTTCAAACAGAATCTTGGTCGTCAGCGCATTGCACTTGATCGTCAGGTTCGAGCGGTTCTTGACCGGATGGATGTAGGCCCGCGCTGCGCTTAAGCGCCGACCTCGGTAGATGGTCTGATCAAACTTGCCAAAGCCTTCCTGCTGGAAACCGTTGACGTCCTCGGTGAGGGGATGGCCTGCTTGCTGAGTCGACTTGAAAAAGGTCTTAAACAGGACGTTGTCACAATCTGGCGTCGTAATATTTAAGAGACCATTTGAGCCGTGATATTGATCCACGCCCTGCATTCGGTTTTCAAATTTGCGAAAATACGGCAGACAGTGGGCATAATCCCACTGCTCTAGCCCATCATTGGATGCCCATTTTTCATAATCCAGGGCATTGCCGCGGATGTAGATCATGCCATTGATGCAACTCGACCCGCCAAGCACCTTGCCGCGCGGCTGGGCGATGCGCCGGTCATTCATCTGTGGTTCGGGGGCCGACTCATACAACCAGTTGTAGGTCTTGTCGGTGAGCAGGTAGGTCAGCGCAGCCGGCATATGGATCCGGAAATCCCACTTATAATCCGGTTTGCCCGCCTCTAACACCAGGACATTATGTTTTGGGTTGGCGCTCAAGCGGTTGGCCAGAACACTGCCTGCCGAGCCACCGCCAACAATAATATAATCGTACTTTTGCTTCTTCATGAGGTCTGCTTTCTATCTTCAGATAATAAACGCGGGACGGGCTCGTCCCAGGCATTGATCAGGTTTCTTCTGCGGATGTGGTCGCTTCGGGTCCCGCACCCTTGGCAACGCATTGCAGCAGCAAGGCGTAATGCGCCCCGATCGACGACGAAACCTTTAAAGGCTCGTTCGCCGCGATGTGCTGGGCGGTTTCACACCAGTTAATAATCGTTTTCTCCCGATACGCCAGGTCTTCGTAAAGCGCATAGTCCTTAGAGCTGAACCCGTGCTGCAGTGCGCGCATGACCCATTCAAAGATCGGGTTGCCGGTCATTTTCGCCAGCCGGATATTCAGCTCTCGGTCAAGCTCGCCCAGCGCTTCCATGTCCGGTTCAGCCTGGTCTAAAAAAGTCCGCAGCTTTTCAACCTCGGCGACCAGGCCTAATTTTTCAGTTTCATCGGCCCGCGCGATTGCCAGGGTCACGATGGTCCGATCGACGCTCTCACGAAATTCGGCGACATGGCCTGCGTCGATGTGATTCTGTTTCAAAAACAGGCTGAGCGACTCACCGGCGTTGGCGACGTCGACCTTTTTGACGTTGGCACCACCACTGGCGCCCTTGCGGATTTCGATCAGCCCCTTTTGTTTGAGCGCCTGGATGGCTTCGCGGATCACCCCTCGGCCGGTTTGAAACTGGGTCTGTAATTCGCGCTCACTAGGTAGGCGTTCTCCAGGCTGAAATGTCTCGTTAAGAATTGCCGCTTCAATCTGCAGCGCGATATCTTCACCAGCGCGGCCAGCTTGGGCCGGATGAAATAAAAAGCTGGTATCCATAAGTTAAACCTCTCTATTTGGTCCTACCAAAATCCCGCTCCATGCACTACGCCTTAGCCATTAACGGCTAACAAAGGCCCGAGAATGGAATCTAAGCCGGTGAATGGTAGGACCAATCTACGCGAAGCGAGTGACCGCTGTCAACAGCAGCAAGCAGTTCGAGGCGCAACCCGCCGAATTTCTTGACAGTTCTGCGCCTTAATCCTAGGGGGCACTGCCTTTTTAATGTATAAAATGACCAATAGGGGAATGATGAAGAAATTCATCGTACGTAAATAGACTTTGAATCAGAACCGCTCACTCGGCACTGCCGTTGGGCGGTTCTTTTTGTTTTAAGCGAGGAGAACCAAAGATGACCGAACAAGACCAAAATTGTTACCGCCGACGAAGTTTGAACCCACCCAACGAATAAGGATAGATTGC
>JBDNGT010000477.1:0-3252 GCA_041689145.1 Geopsychrobacter sp.
AGCAATCACTGCAAGCCTTGTCTCTTTATCAACTCTTTCAATAAATGCCCGACATACGAGTCCCACCCCTGTCAGGTCTTTTATTTCTGTGATCAGGCGAAGCTGTTTTGTACTGTCCGTCACCTTTTTACCCTCTGCATACCAGAAAGCATCAAACAGGGTCCGACTTAATTCCCAAGGGGATAGATCCCTGGCCTCGGCCAACCATAAAGCAAGGCAATAAACCGCATTATTGCCCAAAGTCTTGAACTTCGAAGGAGCCATCTCTGTATCCAGGGATAGATTTAATAGATCTTGAGTGGCAACCATTTCGAGAGCATGCCTAGTGCCTATGGCATCCTCCCGACCACAAATAACAGCCTGCAATTCTTCAAGAGAAAATATTGGATGCCTTTTCAGGACGACTCCGACGAAGTCCTTCAGTTCATTCCGCAATGAGGTATAGCCAACAATATCGCGCATAATCAGAAGCAACTGGCGAGGAACGGCTAATAAGTAATCTGCTTGGGCGAGAGCGAAAAGGCGGTTCCGTGCATCAATCGACAATTGAGGTTGGCTGCAAATGCGCTTCTCCTCAGCAGGTTGCAGGGATATGCGTTTACCTTTTCTGGAATAGGCATAAGCAATAAGCTGCTCTAAATTGTCGATTTTTCTTTCCGGTTTCTCACTAAGTGCCTTCTTTGTGGGAACCTTTCCCCCCGGGCCTTCCTGCGGTCCAGTCACACTCAATTCTTTTGAGTCGCCAACTGGTGCCCCCAGTTCAATACTTTCCAACTCTGTAAACCTGCTCTCTTCAGCTTTCAATAATGATGACTTCTTGCCATTGTCCATATCTTTGTCTTCCATGGCCCGAGATCGACTTCCCCATTTTTGATTAGGCGGCATATTTTTATTATTATCGTTATTAAACTCTGGCATTTGGATTATCCCTTTACCGACAAGCGCTGGATCAAGTTTTCTGACCACACCGCAAACCCAGGATTATTAATCAACTCACGAGCATGACGCTTGGCATCTAAAGTGTTCCCTTTAAGAGCATAGGTTTCAGTTAGTAAGATGCGAAGTTTTGCACGATCAAACTCTGGCATTTCCTTTTGGAGAAGAGCTTCAATATCACCAAGGTACTTGGATATTTTTTTAGAGTTCGCCACGCTCCATGACACAAGTCTCTCCGTCTCAAAATCTGTCAAAAGCTGCTCTAATTGCTCGTCCCATTTCCGTGATAAAAGCACGTTTGCCGCTGGATCGCCAGAAACCCATAGCGCGTAACGTTCGGCAGCAATGCTGACCCTTGAGTTATAACCACCGGCAAGTTGGATCGCCTCACGAAAATGGTTAAAATGAAATGCGATTAAGGCACAGATGGTATTTGATAGTGGTCGTCTAAATTCTTTCAACTTCTCCATCGCGCGACTAAACTTGTCATGATAGGCATCATATGGAAGAGCTGACTGTAAGGTTTTTTCTTTTGCAAGAACCCCATAAAAATACTCGCAAATACCATCATAATATTCTATAGCGCTGGGGTAATGAGCTGCGGTGGTGATGAAGTATTCGATTGCACGCATATCAAGTCGACCCCTGCGTGCCACCTCATAAAAACAGTTATCGACACCTTTCAGGTCTGAATCGCTTGCTATTAAAAACTGAAGTCTAAATTCACTTTCTACCCCTTCGTTATTGAGTTCAACAACAACGGTTTCATTGCTTTTTTGTGCAAGTTTTTTCCCGAGTTCACACAAGTCAACAGCAACTCCGTTAACCCTCGCATTGGTGCAATTTATGGTCTCAATATCATTTGGATTTATGCTTTTGACTATCTGGAGAGTTGTACTCCCGACCTCCATCCCCTGCAGCAACAATATTGGTCTATTGTAGGGATGGCATTCAAACCTATGAGATCGTAGAGCTTCCAGGTTAGGGAAGGTTTTTTCGCAAAGAAGGCAGGAATGAATGATGGGCTTAGGGATAAAACCCTCGCCCAGTCCGACCTCCTCATGAAACTCGATATATCCTGTATGCCAAAAACCCATCTATACCCCCCGAATAGTTAAGCCAAACAACTGGCAGTGAGCTAGCTAAAGTTTTCTTTAGAAAACCTAACAACATCAAGTACTATTAGATCAATCCAACTACAATTTTTAATCGTCGACCCGGACCATTAATTTAAAATCTCAATACAGGTGAGTCAGGTCACACATTGCTATATTGAAGCATTTCAACCAAGAGTAGTCAGATCTCAATATTCACAGGGGGAAACCAAAATCACAATTATGGCTAATGGAATCAGGTTTGCTAAGATGTAAAAAACATCTGCATAAACACCATTCGCTACAAATGCTGTCCGCTTAGTACCACCATTTTCCACAAAAAAACCGCCAGTTCGGCACGCACCGGCACAGAAGGTGATCAAGTCTCTAAGCGAGCCCCTATACTGTGCACTAATCTCATCGATATAATCGAAAAACATATGTAATTTAGGATATTTCTGTCGGAAAGTAAACATCTGCTGTGCGTTCGTACACTGCCCAATAGTGGCGCGGCAGTCAGTGGAACGAATCTTTAAACACAGACAATGGTCTACCACAGAGCAGTTGACTCAATCGCCCCTCAGATCTCCTTGAGGTGAGCGTCCTGTATCTCCCCTGATTGAATCCCGATGTTCAATTGTTCTGATACAGAAAGGAATGGGCTGGGTATGTCGCTAGCGTTCTCATCGTACGGACCACACAAACCCTTAGCAGGGTAAGCATTGCTACCTGACCTACAGAGAGAAGTAAATCTCAACGCGAGATAGCAGCCTGCAAGGACGCAAGCCAAGCAAAAGACGGCTGGAACAGTTCTGGACGCAACAGGGCTGCTATATTTTGTAGAGAGGTGGGCGGTATTTGATTCAGAATGGGAGCCCTATTCAGCAAAACACGCATAGTGATATTTGGGTTTTCGCTGGCCCCATTTTTGGACCGGGGAACTACGACATTGTAGGCAGCGATGTACACGTCGCTCCACTGTTCTTTCAGATTGTTGCTTGGAAAGGTGATAATGGCGTGCCGCAATGGGAGGCATATCTGATTCCCCACCATCAAAAAAAGCACGGAGATCCCGAAGACTATTTTGTCTCTGTTCGACATATTGAAGCCCTTACAGGGCTGGACTTTTCCCCAGATTTTGCTTTTGAAAATCAGGAAAGGATGTCTACTTCGAAGTAGGAGCAGTCTGAATTTTCAATATTAACTCTTCCGTAGAAGTTAG
>JBDNGT010000478.1:0-3004 GCA_041689145.1 Geopsychrobacter sp.
AGTGGGGAGCGGATCGCTGAACTTCAGGCCGAACGGGGCGGAAAGATGTCCCATGCCTGTCATCCGGGCTGCGTGATCAGGTGCTCGCAGATCTATAATGACAAGGATGGCAAGTATCTGACCTCGGGGTTCGAGTACGAGACCATCGGGTTGTTCGGCCCTAATTGCGGGATTCGCGACATCGATGTCATTGCCCAGCTGGATAAGCTCTGTGACGATCTGGGGGTCGACACCATGGACACCGGCTGTGCGATCGGGATGTGCATGGAAGCCGGTCTGATTGAATTTGGCGACGCCGCAGGCGCCTTGAGTCTCGCGCAGCAGATGGTCGAAGGCACCGAATTGGGACGCATTCTCGGCAATGGCACCGAAGCTGCCGGTCGTCACCTCGGGGTAAAACGCATTCCCACGGTCAAGGGGCAGGCGATGGCAGCCTATGACCCCCGGGGACTCAAAGGGGTTGGGGTAACCTACGCGACCAGCCCGATGGGTGCCGACCACACGGCTGGCTGTACCGTCGGCGACCACAGCCTCGATGGTAGCAGCAAGGTCGGCCAGGTCGAACTGTCGCGCAATATGCAGATCCTCATGGCCGTCTTTGATTCTCTGGGGATGTGCATATTTTCCGGATTCTGCTGTGAAGATCCGCAGGCTCTTGGCCAGCTGATCGAGATGGCGGCCACCAAGTTCGGCGGCACTTGGGATGTAAACCGTCTCATGGGGCTTGGCGTACAAACACTGATCACCGAGAAGCAGTTCAACCAGGCGGCCGGTTTTACCGAGCAGGATGACCGCTTGCCGCAATTCATGTACGACGAGGCGCTGGGTTCAAAAGCTGCGGTCTTTGATCTCACCGCAGAAGAACTGGCACAGACCCTTGAGTTTGGGGCCGCCGAGTAAAAAAACAGCACGCCGACCGCCGCTAAACCCCTTTCAGGTCAAGCCGGTAGCTGGCAAAGCTCTTCATCCTGCAGCAGCCCCAGAAGGCGCCGCTGCCGTAGGCGAGCTGTTCGAGCAGGTAGTAGAGATAGAAAGCGGGCAGGGTCATCTTCGGTGCACGCACGCGATAGTCGACCAGGCCAACCCCGAGCAGCAGAGCCAGGGCGAGCAGCCCGCAGGGCGGAAAAAACAGGCTTGCGAGCAGCAGCGGAACCAGGTAGTAGCGCAGCAGGTGATAGCCGAGATAATAGGCGAGGCTACCGACTGCGCGGCCGCGCGCGGCCAGGATCTTGGCCAGAGAGAGGCGCAGGTTTTGTCGTGTCAATCTGCGCCGGGTTAGGCCGCTGTCGATCAGCAGCAAGAGCGCCGCAACCGCCAGCGGCGGCAGGGAGAGGCTGACTAGCGCCGTCACCAGCAGCAACAGGATCGCGCTCAGCATCGGCGGGAGCAGCATCTTCTTGCCACGCACCGGATGGAGTTGCTGGAGCAGCCCTTCGGAGGTGCCGTAATCGAAGCGGCGTTTCATGAACGGCCAGGGGCGACTGCGATGGGCGTGATAGACCGTCCCGGCGGGGAGGTATTGGATCTTCCAGCCAGCGTCGCGCAGCCTGCACCGGATAACACGGCTCGCAGCTCCTCTCTTCAAACAGCCGGACGTCTGGCGAGGCACAACCCGCCGAGCCTGTTTCTGTAGAAGTTAAGTCCATGGCTATCAACCACATTTCAAGCTATCCTGCCATAATGCCCACAATTAAAACCAACATCAAAAAACTCTATCTCTTCTCCTTCCTCCAGATGAGCCTCTTCCCGATGGCGATCATCACCCTGTTCTGGAAGGACCAGATCGGACTCTCCCTAACCGAAATCCTCTTGCTGCAGGGGATCTTCTCGGTCGCGATGGTGATCATGGAGTACCCCTCCGGTTACTTAAGCGACCGCATCGGTTACCGTGCCGCGCTCAACCTGGCCGCACTCTTGGGCATCGCTGGCTGGGGGCTCTATGCCGTCGCCACCAGCTTTACCCAGGTGCTGATCGCCGAGATTATCCTTGGATTCTCGATCTCGTTCATTAGCGGCTCCGACAGCGCGCTCTTGTTCGAAAGTTTGAAGGCGAGCGGTAACGAAGAACATTATGCCCGTCACCAGGGGCGCATGACCGGATTCGGCCAGATCGGTGAGTCCTGCGGCGCGATCTTCGCTGGCCTGCTCTACGCGGCGGCGCCTCTGCTGCCGTTTTTCATCCAGGTCGGGGTCTGGGTGCTGGTGCTGCTGGTGACCCGCAGTCTGGTCGAGCCCACGCGGGAGATTAAACCCACCACCAGCCATCTGTTAGAGGCCTGGCATTCGACCCGCTATGCGCTGGTCGAGAACAAGCGGCTGCGTTATCTCATTCTTCTCAATCTGGTGCTGGGGCTCGCTTCTTATTACCCGATCTGGCTGATTCAGCCCTACATGCAGGACGGCGGCGTGCCGTTGGCCTGGTTCGGTCCGATCTGGGCCGGTGCCAACCTGAGCGTCGCTCTGTTCGCGCTGATCAGTCACCGCAGTCATCTACGTCTCGGCGATCGGTCGATGATCCTCGCGTTTGGGATACTGGTCCTCGCCGGTTATCTGGGGTTGGGGTTGGTCGGCGGGCTCGGGGGATTTCTGTTCTACTACCTGCTGACCTGCATGCGTGGCTTGCGCGGCCCGATGCTGCTCAATCACGCCCAGCAGCAGATCCCGTCCGCCAACCGCGCCGGTATCCTCTCGCTGCAGTCGCTCTGTTTCCGCCTCAGTTTTGTGTGTACCGGCCCGTTGATTGGAATACTTGCCGATGCGGTTGGCGTGCAGCAAACGTTTCTGCTGCTCTGCTATGCGTTTGCTTTGGTTTTACCGCCGGTTGCGTGGTTATACGTGCGGCAACTCGGCAAGTAAGGCTAGCGCTGCCCTTTACCCACAAATATATCTCGACCATGTTTCTATCGTAAAATCAATAGGTTAGTAAAGTGACAAGCAAAGCGCTTCGAAAGTGTAAAATGTCCGAAAAACAGTGAGTTACAAATTTCAGAAAACAGTATTTCCG
>JBDNGT010000479.1:0-4720 GCA_041689145.1 Geopsychrobacter sp.
ACTGCATTTCCAAGGCAAAGAACTGTTCTGGTTCCTCGTAACGAAGACGATACTTAAATATCTTTGGGTTATTACCTGAATATGGTTCATTCTCACCTATAAATTCTTTCGTTGCTGTGAATAGATAGATACCAGTTGAAACTAATCCAATTGTGCTTGGACTCTTGTAATTAAAGCTGCACCACTAATTCCGAGTGCGGAACAAAGAAGAATGACTGTCGTTAAAGATGGTTGGCGTATACCTCTTTCCAGCATAGAGATGTAGTCGGAATCAAGCCCTGTAATCTCCGACATCTTTTCTTGGGTCAAGCCGGAAATCTTTCTGGCATCACGTAACTCTTTACCGAATACCTCACGAACTTTCTCGCTAAGTTTTTTATTGAACTCCTTTTCGTCCATGCACTGACTATGCGGCGCAGGTGGAAAATTGAACACGAACTATAGTACGGGTATACTCATGTTGTTGGTTCACAAATTGTTCGGGTTTCGAGGCTTACATAAAACCAAAATCGAAAATGCTTTTTGTGTGGCAACTCAACTCGTGTCTTAGGGGAATAACTTGAAAACTTCACCCAGTGAAATTGTGTATTGGTTCCCGCGTCAGCCTTTCAATTCAAAAACGAGAACACTTATGAAATCTGTGTATGAACATGTGATAGTAATTATTATCCTGCTTTTGGCTTTGACGGCTTTCGGTTGTAGCAATCCAGAAGAAGAAGCTAGGATACTTCAAAATGAGGCGTTAACGCTGGAACAAGGAAGCAACCTTCGAGAAGCTGTAGCGGTGTATGAGAAATTAGTAGAAAAGTACCCTCAAACACAGGCGTCAGTTGATGCCAACAAAGCACTTGGCCTATTAAGAAAAACAATCGTCAAAGTGGATGAGTTAATACTATCCAATGTGACAGAGGTGATAGATTCCGCCGCAGTCCCTAGATTTTATTCCCAAGAACTCTGCAGCGTAAATCCCTCTATTTCCACGCTGAATAATGAAGTCATCGAATATGAGTTCGATCCGACCGAATACGCAAGCGACATCCGAGTCTCCGGTTCATGTGATGAAATAGTTGTCACAGTTATCACCACAAAAGAAACAGGAACTTCTGCGCTTGAAGCTGTATACACCGGCAGACCTGATGAAAGCGGACGCTATGATTGGGAATGTTCCTCTAACGGCGAACCACAGTATTTACCTAACTACTGTCGTCCTTAAGAAGTTAATAAATGGAGTAGCAAATAAGTGAGTAGCAAGAATCTTTTCCTTCTCGCAATAGCCCTTGCGACATCTATGAATGTGATGGCGGATTCAAATGAACGTTCTGATGGGTTGGAAACCGACAATATTGATTTTGAAGCGTACGGCCAATTTACTTGGGGCGACGACTATTTCTCTGTGCTTAAAAAGATTTGCGAGATTGACTCCATACATTCGATTGCGATAGATACAGAAGAATGGTGGTTAAGCGATGGGCTGAAATCACAACTTCAAGAAGTTGAAACTACGCAATATGTAGGATATGTGGGATATGAGAACGGCTTCTTTATTACCAAAGAAGTTGCATGTAATGATAATTTTTTCATCCGAAATGCATTCCCCGGTCGCTTTTATCGCAAGTCCATCATGAGTGTAGCAAGATTAAAAGACGGCGGGTTACTTTACAGTGCCCCTCCGAGAGGCATAATAGAGAAAAGTCCGATAACCATAATAGCGAAAAGTGTTAGCGTCGCTGGGATGGATTTTGTTATCAAATTTTCATTCGGGCTTAAGCTGGCTGAGTCTTATGGTTTTTACATGACACAGCGTTCAGAAACGCCTAATGAATCTTCGTTGATTTTGTATCGTTCAGATTGGCTCCCAGAACTATCAAACGATTTCAGTCAACCGTCTGCTTTGGCCTCTGCTGAGTTTGGTGAACCAATATCTGCCTGTCATAACAGAACAGAAACTAAAGTTGCGACTATGGCAAGTGTCGCAACTTCAATGGGTAACGAAATCGAAGAATCATCCTATGAGAAAATGACCAATGCAATGAATGCGGTCTGTAACTGCACCTACGACTCGATTGCCAGGTCGCAATTTGCCAACAATTCAGGTGCAAGGGAGGATTTTTCTACCATTGAAAGATACCTCAAGAAAGAACAGTTTTCTTCTGCTCCTGATTATTTGGGAGATGTTATTAGGCAAGTGTTAATAATGAAGTTGAATATTGGCGAACAAGCATTAATTGTATATGGAAGTTCAATGCAAGGCTGTCTTTCAAAAATTGATGCCGCTGATGAATCGCCCCAAGTGGTTTGGGTAGACCCCTTGGAAGAAACAGCTTCTGAGAATTTGCCAAGCAAAGTTGCATTTGATGTTCCATTCAGAGCAGCTTTGCCGTTAACCCAGATTATTTTACACGCACAAGGAAACAAGGGTCTGACCTCAGGAGAACAAGAAGCCGTCATTCAAAAGGTAAATGCTTCAATCGTCAAGAAATACGCTCATTTGCCTTCCGCCAAGAAATCGAATGACTGTTATAGGGCAGAGAATGTCCGTGAACGCCGCGCTATGTATGAACGATCCGGGATAAGTGTCGAAGACCAGCTTCAACGTTCTGAGATAGATGCTCGCATAAAAAGGGGTGTGTATTACTTAAATAAGCCTGTTGCCGGTGATCGAGATATGCGAAATGCGGAAGTGCATTTCTGCGACCCGAATAAGGAGTTACCACTCAAGATATATGGCTATAAGAATTCCACATCACCGGTATATTCTAAAGCACCCTCAATCTCCGGTGTTTTGGATGTGTTTTACAATTTACCGGCCTCTTATTACGAAAAGTGGAATGCCCTATACGAGTCAGAATACCGAACCCAGTCAAAAGTAACCGATGATGGATTGGATGACCTCTGAACCCTGATTTCGTTATTCTAACTTTTGCGCGATTTGTACGTTGCAGTGGGCTGTAGTGCTTGTGTTAATGGCTGACTAATTTTGAAAAGAAACTATGAGGAGAATTTATGTATTGTTCGAAATGTGGCACAGAAAACAAAGATGATTCAATATTCTGCAAAGGCTGCGGGAGCCCAAATTCTGTGGAAAGCACCAACGAAAAGGCATCTCCAAAGAGTTCAAATAGCATTCCCGAGATTTGGAACCCAGATGCAGCCGGGAACTGGAGTCTGTTATTCACACCTGCTTTCGGGTCATTTATTCAGGCGCAAAATTGGAAGGAACTGAATCAGCCAAGCAAGGCTACAGCCTCGATGGCTTGGTTCTTCGTTAGTCTTCTGGCTACCATTGCTTTCTTCATGTTGTCTAATACCCAATATTTGCTGGGGTTTGCATTCTGGTATTTAATCATCTGGTATGTATTTTCGGGCAGAAAACAAAGCAAATACGTCAAAGAAACCCATGGTGACGCCATTACCAAAAAAGGCTGGGGAAAACCGTTGGCACTGGCGTTTGTGATTTGGTTGGTACTGGCGTTTGTGATATTGGTCGTGCGTGCTGCTTTAGGAGGACAGGTTCCTGTGGCTGCTACTTCTACACCCGCTAAAGTCCAACCCCAAGCAGAGCAAGTTATGAATGTGATGGCAGATTCGGAGAAATGGTCTGAAGCGCGTGCGTTATGCAATACAAATTATGATGATATGGTCGACTTCTTATTAGTGACAGGCAAAGCAATGGGGAGTATACCAACCGAAGATGAATTGCAGGAACTACGGAACGCGAACCCATGTGATTGCGTGTACAAGAAAGTGGCGTATAGCACATCTGAACTGGACGACTCAGAAGTCCTCGAAGACTTAATAAGAATCGAAGAATTGGTAATGGATGACAAAATGCTCCAAGGCAATACCCCTTCTGAATGGGAGAAAAAACGGCTTAATCAATCAAATAATTTTGGTGTGACCGTTACCACCGCTTGGGGTGTGGCAATGCGCCTATGTACAACAGAAGGCCAGTGATTAGAACAAGTCTTTTTACTCTGTAATGAAGATGCCTAGAGAATTTATAATGTTTTAAGTCAAAGAATATTCTTTAGTGAACGCCAATTAATTTCCAACTTGGGGCGTTCAATAAATACCTAAAGCGGTAGCGGTTATAAAACCTGCACAGGTTTTCTCGGATGGATCAGCTTGGACTGCGGATTGAGTTGAGGGCGTAAGCACTGGTGACCATTACTTTGCAATTGTTATGCGTTATTGCCCTTTATTGACTCAAGTCTGTCATAAACTTCGTGAATTAAAGAAATAGTTTCCTGAACTTCTTCCTCACTCAAGCCAGATATGGCACGTGAGCAACCACTGTGCTTTCCAATTGGTGTTACTTCTGGTGGCAAATTAACAGCATTTTCTATTTTCCGAAAATCCTCTACTAACTCCTCTGGAAAGTCGTCTTCTCTCAGCATGATTAAATGACTGGTATATGCATATTCCAATGCTTTACGAGGATTCAATTTTGTTTGCTTTAAGCCCTTTGATGCTCGGTAGAATTTTTCCCATGTGTACATTTTATGCCCCTTATAAATTGATGCGCAACACCAAAAATTGTTTCATTGCTTTTGTCAATCTTAACCCCTTTTTAGTAATCTCATCTTTGTCAGTTTTAGACAATGTATGAAGGTAACCATTTCTGAGTTGCCTTGCGCTTTTGCTTCCTTGTTTGCCTGATCCACCTTCGTCGATGACCAAAATATAATCGAGGCCATCAACTACAAACTTTCGTTTCATG
>JBDNGT010000480.1:0-5787 GCA_041689145.1 Geopsychrobacter sp.
CAGGTTGCGGACCCTGGTGTGAAGGGTACCGATCTGTTAAACACGAGTCCGCCCTGTCCGTTATCATATGCTGAGTTTCGACCCTACTGAACTTGAAGATGCCGGTGACCGCGTTGGCCATCTGTCGCGCGGTCCGTCTGGCAACAACCGAAAAGGGAGAAGACGCGATGAGTGAAAACGAGAAAAAAGGAATCACCAGACGCAGTTTCATTATCAACGGCACGGTTGTCACGGCCGGGTTGGCCTCGGCATCTTTGTTAGTCCCGCAGAGCTTCGCCATTGGCGGGCAGGCCAAGGTCAAAGTCGGCCTGCTCCTGCCTTATACCGGGACTTACGCCAAATTAGGCACCAATATCCGTGACGCCATGATGTTGCGTTTTTCGGAAAACGTTAACAAGCTCGGTGGTCGGTCCATCGAATTTGTGGACATCGACAGTGAAGCAAAACCCGCCAAGGCACAGCAGTTAACCGACAAGTTGACCAAAAAGGAAAATGTCGATTTTCTGGTCGGTCCGGTGCATTCGGTGGTCGGCATGGCAATGGTCAAAATAGCCAGAGGCGATGGTCCCATTACGGTTATTCCCAACGCAGGTGCTGACCAGCTAACCGGTGCGCTTTGCGCGCCCAACATTTTCAGAACCTCCTTTTCCAGTTACCAGATGGGTTATCCCGGGGGGCCAGCGATGCTCGAAGATGGCCACAAACGCGTCGTGCTGATGTACTGGAATTATGGGTTTGGCAAGCAAGTCGCGGCCGCGTTTAAAAAGTCTTTCGTGCCCGCCGGAGGGACCATTGTCAAGGAGATCCCCACTCCGTTTCCCCAGGTCGACTTTCAGGCCTATCTGACCGAATTGGCAGCGCTGAAACCGGATGCAGTCTATACCTTTTATGCTGGCGGCGGCGCCGTAAAATTCGTCAAGGACTTTGCTGCCGCCGGATTAAAGGACAGTATCAAGCTCTATGGTGCCGGTTTCCTGACCGAGGGTCTGGGGGCGGCACAGGGCAATGCGGCCGAAGGGGTCCGCACCATCCTGCACTATGCAGACACCCTGGATAATCCAGCCAACCATCGCTTTCGGGCGGCGTTCAAGCAGGCGACGGGGGCGGATGCCGATGTCTACGCCGTACAGGGTTATGACGCTGGAGAGCTTATTATCCGCGGCATGAACGCGGTCAAGGGCGACACCGGCGCCCGCGTCGAGATGATCAGGGCCATGGAGACCGCCGAAATCGACAGTCCCCGTGGCAGGCTGCGCTTCTCCAAGTCCCACAATCCAATCCACGATATCTACCTGCGTGAAGTCATCAAAGGGGAGAATAAAGTCGTTCGGGTGGCCGCCAAAGATCAGGACGATCCAGCTGAAGGCTGTTCCATGTAAGGTTTCTGCCCGACGCAGTCCAGCGCCTGCGCTGGACTGCGTCACAATCTTTGCAGACGAGTCGAAAATGGAAGTATCTTATTACCTGGTTCAACTCCTTAACGCCGTCCAGTATGGGTTTCTGTTGTTCCTTGTCGCCAGCGGGTTAACCCTGCTGTTCGGGATCATGGGAATTATCAACCTGGCCCATGGCTCCTTTTATATGCTCGGGGCTTATCTGACCTACTGGCTGACAGACCTGACCGGTAGTCTCTGGCTCAGCATACTGCTTGGGTTGCCTATTGCCATGGCCGTGGGTTATCTGGTCGAGCGGATTGCCATCTCCTTTCTCTACAAGCGGGACCACCTCTACCAGGTTCTGTTGACCTTTGCCTTAATTCTCATTTTCAATGATCTACAGCAGATCCTCTGGGGAACCGATGTCCACGGAGTGGCGATCCCTTCGCTACTGGCGGGATCGATTCAACTCACGGAGAATCAGAGCTATCCGGTTTATCGTCTGTTTATTTCAGCCGCCTGCATCGCCATCGCTTGTGCGATGTACTGGTTGATTCAAAAGACCCGACTGGGGATGATTATCAGGGCAGGGGCCAGTAATCGCGAGATGGTGCAAGCCCTCGGCATCAATATAAATCGGCTTTTTGCTTTCGTTTTCAGCCTGGGGGTTGCCTTGGCCGGATTCGCCGGTATGTTGGCCGCACCGGTGAGTTCGGTGTACCCCGGGATGGGTGAAAACGTTCTGATTATCTCCTTTGTTGTCGTGGTGATCGGTGGCACGGGCTCCATCAAGGGGGCCTTCGTCGGTGCCATGCTGATCGGCCTCGCCAGCACCTTCGGCAAGGTTTTGGTCCCCGAGATGGCCAGTATTATGGTCTACGCGCTGATGGCGCTTATCTTATTATGGCGACCTCAGGGATTGTTCGGGAGGGCCTCTTAAGATGTCATCACGCACCCGTTCCCTGTTGCTGCTGGCAACGCTGCTGGTCCTCTTGATTTTTCCGCTGTTCGGCTCAAGTTATTACGTCGGGATGCTGAGCCGTATCGTCATCTTGGCCCTTTTTGCCATGAGTCTGGATCTGTTGATCGGCTATACCGGCCTGGTCAGTTTCGGGCATGCCGCTTTTTTCGGCATTGGCGGTTATGCCCTGGCTATCGCATTTCAGGATGCTGCCGTCATTCATATCTGGCAGGCGTTACCGCTCTCGCTTGCGGCGGCGGCAGTAGCCGCCCTGGTGGTCGGCTGGATCAGTATCCGCACTAACGGCATCTATTTCATAATGATCACCCTGGCCTTCTCCCAGATGTTTTTCTACTATTTCTTCGAGTCGCCGCGTTTTGGTGGAGATGATGGGATCTTCCTGTTTTTAAAGCCGGTGTTGATGGTCGGCTCAACGGATATCATGAACCTTGGGCACGAGAATAATTTCTATTATTTCGCCTTGAGTTGCCTGGTGGTTGGCTATCTGTTCCTCACGATGATCCTGAGGGCCCCGTTCGGCAAGGTTCTCATCGCGATCAAGGCCAATGAACATCGGATGCGCGCGCTGGGCTATGCGACCGATCGTTACAAATTGGTAAGTTTCGTCTTCGCCGGAGTCCTGGCCGGGCTGGCCGGTTTTCTCGAAGGGGCCCATACCGGCTACATCAATCCGGCCTACCTGAGTTGGCACGAGTCGGGCATCGTCATCGCCATCGTTATTCTGGGGGGGATGGGGACCCTTTACGGGCCGATTCTCGGCGCTTTCATTGTCGTCATGCTGCAAAATTTCCTACCTGAGTTCATCGAACACTGGCAATTGCTGTTCGGGGGAATTGTGATTGCTGTGGTGTTATTTCTACCCCACGGGGCAGTCAGTCTTCCGCACAAGGTACTTGTGCTCTGTCGCCGTAAGAGGGACGTTCTCTCTGATTTGACCGATGAGGTTGTCGATGACTGACACAATTCTGCAGACAGATAGATTATGTAAAAATTTCGGGGGATTAACTGCGACCGACAATGTCTCGCTTGCGTTCGAGCGTCTCCAGGTGCATGCGATCATCGGCCCGAACGGCGCAGGGAAAACAACCCTCATCAACCAACTGTCTGGTGATTTGCAGCCGAATGCCGGCAAGATTATTTTTAACGGACAGGACATCACGCGCCTGCCCCCTCATCAGATTTCACAACTTGGCATCGGCCGCAGCTATCAGAAAACCAATATTTTCCCGACCTTTACCTGCTTTGAGAATTGCTGGATTGCCGCGCAATCACGGCTCAATACGTCGATGCGGTTTTTTCGGTCTGCCCAGGTCCTAAGTTCCGTTCGCGAACGGACGGAGTGGGCCCTCGACCTCTGCGGTCTAGATCAGCGTTCTAGCACCCGGGCAGCGGCCATGAGCTACGGTGAACAGCGCCAGCTTGAAATCGGCATGATGTTGGCGACCGAGCCCGAACTGCTGCAGCTCGATGAACCCTTAGCCGGGATGGGCAGCGAGGAGTCATTGCAGGTGATCGAACTGCTGCGGCGCCTGTCTGCAGCGCACACCCTGATCCTGATCGAACATGATATGGACGCGGTCTTCTCGATTGCTGATCGCTTGACGGTCATGGTCAACGGACAGGTTCTGGAGACCGGGACCGTCGCGCAAATCAGATCCAGCCAGGCGGTACAGGAAGCCTACCTGGGTGTGGACGAGGAGGTCAGTTGATGGCAGGACAAGGGACCGCGCCGATCATCGAAGCTCAAGGTTTGCACACCTATTACGGTGCAAGTCATATTCTGCACGGCATCAGCCTGGCCATCTCACCAGGGGAGACCCTGGGTTTGATGGGCCGAAACGGGATGGGAAAAACCACCCTGCTGCGTTCTTTACTCGGACTGACCCCGCCCACTCGCGGAATGGTTAAAATCTATGGTCAGGACATGACCGGCATGGCCGCGCAGAAGATTGTTCGTCAGGGAATCGCCTTTGTGCCTGAAGATCGTGGAATTTTCCCCAACCTGACGGTTCGGGAGAATCTGGTGATGTCATCCCGCCGGGGGCCTAAAGGACGTGATGAATGGGATCTGCAACGGGTGCTTAATACCTTTCCGCGCCTCGGGCAGCGCTTGACCCACATGGGGAATCACCTGTCGGGGGGCGAACAGCAGATGTTAACTGTGGGTCGCGCGCTCATGACCAATCCCGACCTGATCCTATTGGATGAGGCCACCGAGGGCCTGTCGCCACTCATGCGCAAGGAGATCTGGTCTGTCATCCTAAAAATTAAGCAGAGCGGAATTTCCGCAGTCATCGTGGACAAGGATATCAAGGCGCTGCTGGCCGTAGCCGACCGCAGCATCATTCTCAACAAGGGGCGAATCGTTCATGAAGGAACTTCGCAAGAATTGGCCGCAAATCCTGCGATCCATCAGCAGCATCTTGGGGTATAAGACCGGGGGTCCCGCATGTCACTAAAAACGATCTTGGTTCATCTTGACCACACGGTGCGCTCCACGCAGCGACTCGATCTTGCAATCGCCCTGGCGAGCAAGCATCAGGCCCATCTCAGTGGCTTCTTCGTGACCGGCAACCCCGAGTACAATATTTCGGCGACTGCGGGTGAGTTCTCCGCAGTGAAGATGCAGGCTCTCTTCCAGCAAAAGACCGCACAGGCGGGCATTTCCGCCGACTGGATCGACGGAAGCAAGACTGACCCGCTGACGATCCCGAACGTCGATAAGCTCATTCTGCATACCTATTATGCCGACCTGGTGGTTGTCGGGCAACTCGAGACCGGCAGCGGCAGCTTGGGTCTGCCGGCGGATTTCCCGGAACGGATCGCTATGTTCTCAGGTCGTCCTGTTCTGGTGATCCCCAGGCGGGGGGAATTTTCCAGTCTGGGTGAGCGGGTGATGGTCACTTGGCATGGCGGGCGGCTCTCTTCGCGTGCTCTCCATGACGCCATCCCCGTGCTATGCAAGGCGCAGCACGTCGATCTGGTGATGGTGAATCCGGCGGGAACTTTTCTGATCGAAGCTGAAAACCTCAGGTCCTATCTGGCGCACAACGCTATTGTCGCCACCTGGAATCGGGTCGTTGCCGAGGAATTGAGCACGGGAAACGTTCTGCTTAACCAGGCCTGTGATCTGGGGGCCGACCTGCTGGTGCTTGGTATCTTCTCCCACAGTCGGACGGGAAGGATCAGGCTTGGTCCGGTTGGCAGGCACCTGCTCGACTTCATGACCGTTCCGGTCCTCATCTCCGGTTAGGCGCAACGGGGCGTTCTGCAATCGAAGCGGCCGGCTGTTCGGGGAATCTAGTTCTCAGGCTGTGCGCCTCAGCGAGATCCGTGATAATGGCTGGAACCAGGCGCTCCAAGACGGACATCGAATAACCGCCCTCGAGGAGCAACCCAATCCTGCCTTCACATTGTGCCCTGGCAAGG
>JBDNGT010000481.1:0-2128 GCA_041689145.1 Geopsychrobacter sp.
GACCGCCGGAGCCTGTCTGCAGCCTAGGCCGCTGTGAGAAACAAGCGAGCAATTTTTTATCAGGCCATGGACAGACACTGTTCATGGTTTTTTCGTATCTGGATAACAGGAGAGATCTTATGCGCAACAATATCGTTCATATCGGGGCCGGCGAACTGACTTACGAGATTCGGGCGATCGTTGAGATCGCCGAGAAGATGAACCGTTTTGGACTGAAAACCAATATGGAGAATATCGGTGACCCGATCGCTAAGGGGGAGAAGATCCCGCTCTGGATGAAGGAGATCGTTGCCGATCTGGCGATGCAGGACTGTTCCTACGGCTATTGCGCGACCAAGGGACTGCTTGCAACGCGCCAGTTTCTGGCCGACATGACCAATGCGCGCGACAAGGCCCAGATCACGCCGGAAGATATCATCTTCTTCAACGGCCTGGGCGATGCAATCCAGAAGGTTTACGGTCTTCTGCGGCGTGAAGCGCGCGTCATCGGACCCTCCCCGACCTACTCGACCCACTCCTCGGCCGAGGGAGCGCACGCCGGGCAGAAACCGGTGACCTACAAGCTTGATCCGAACAACAACTGGTATCCCGATCTCGATGATCTGCGGCTGTCGGTTAAGTACAACCCTGGGATTTCAGGCGTCCTGATCATCAACCCCGACAATCCGACCGGCGCCGTCTATCCGGAACGGATTCTCAAAGAGATTATTGCAATTTGCAAAGAGTATGACCTGTTTCTGATCTGCGACGAGATCTATCACAACCTCTGCTACAACGGAGAAAGCACTAAACCGATCTCGGACCTGATCGGCGACCTGCCGGCAATTTCGATGAAGGGGATCAGCAAGGAGCTCCCCTGGCCCGGATCGCGCTGCGGCTGGATCGAGGTCTACAATGCCGACAAGGATCCGATCTTTGCGAAATATATCCAGAGTATCCTGAATTCGAAGATGGTTGAGGTCTGCTCAACCACCCTGCCGCAAAAGGCGATCCCGCTGATCCTCAGTCATCCGGAGTATCCGGTTTACTTAGAAGAGCGGCGGACCCGTTACGAAAAATATTCGAACATCGCCTATCAGATGCTCAAGACCGTGCCGGGGATCAAGGTTAACCGGACCAACGGCGCATTCTACATGAGCGTGGTGTTTCAGCCGGACGTCCTAAATGCCAAGCAGTCGCTGCCGATTGAAAATGGCGAGGTGCGCAGCATGATCGAAGAACTGCTCTTAGGCCCGGACGTCAGCCTGGATAAGCGGTTTGTGTACTATCTGCTCGCGTCAACCGGGATCTGCGTGGTGCCGATCTCCTCCTTCTGCACCGATGAACGTGGCTTTCGCGTCACCCTGCTCGAGATGAATGAGGTGGTTTTTACCCAGATCTTCGCGACCCTCTCCAAGGCGATCACTGATTATCTCTGTTCGGGTGAGCGTCGTGCAAAAAACGCGAAAGTGATAGACTGATGGGCGTGAAAAAGCCCGCAGCCAGTCAACCGATAAATTCACGAGAAGACCTGCTCAGCAGCCTGCGCGGTGGTGGTCGGCCGCGTGAAGAATGGGGAATCGGCCTTGAGTCGGAAAAGCTGGTTTTAAATGCCGAAACCGGCGAAGCGGCAAGTTATGCGCAAATCCGTGAACTTCTTTCACGGCTTGAAGGGGTTGCCGGCTGGCAAGGGATCTACGACGACGAGGCCTTGGTGGGTCTGCAAGGCAAACGTTCCTCGGTGACCCTGGAGCCAGGCGGCCAGCTCGAACTTTCCGGGCGGCTCTGCTGTGATCTCCATTGCAACCGGCGTGACCTGCAGCGCTACGTCAAACAGATCAGCGAAGTCGCTCCGGAATTGGGACTTTGCATCCTCGGATTTGGGATTCAACCCTTTACGCCGCTGGATAAGATCGATTGGCTGCCGAAAAAACGCTACGGCATCATGGGTCCCTATATGCTTAAAACCGGCGATATGGGGCAGCGCATGATGAAGCAGACGGCCGGAACTCAGGTGAATCTTGATTATCTGGATGAAGCCGACTGCGTGCGCAAGTTGCGCCTGCTGCAGTGGCTGGCACCGGTTTTCTACGCACTCTTTGCCAATTCCCCCCTCCTTGATGGGGTGGCGAGCGGGTTCCTTTCTATC
>JBDNGT010000482.1:0-3748 GCA_041689145.1 Geopsychrobacter sp.
AGATTCAGCAGAGCCACGTGCACAAATTAGGAAATTTAACGATATCCGGGTTTAATAGCACTTTGGGTAACAAGAGTTTTGAGGAAAAAAGAGATCGAGTAGATCGCCAAAGTCGTTTCGTAGGTTACAAAAATGGACTCAAACTTAATGAAGATTTAGTCACCGAAAGAAAATGGAGTGCTTCCCAGATTGACTCGCGAACTAATAAACTTGTAAATCAGGCGATGAACCTATTTGAGCTGGCAGAGGGTGAATCATGAGTGTAATGGATCATCTTGTTAAAGCGATTCGCGGTGCCGCAGCTTTCAATCCAGAAATTCAAGTGGCACCAGCATGTATTCTCTGGCCTGATGGTGACCGTCAATGGGAAGCCGCCACTCCATTATTAATGGCTCAATTACCGGAGTTGCTAGTTCTTGGGGAGTATGTGCCAGAGCAGCGAGCCGGCCCTGCTATTTGGCTACGCTGTGTTTTGAGCGGTCTTATAGATAGCGTAACAATCCCGGAAGGACAAATCCCAATATTGTATTTGCCCGGTGTTTCTCGACAAGATCTGCGTGCAGTGGAAACTTGCCCCGAGCACCTGAAACCATTGGCTGAATTGCAATACCGCGGTGTTATTTGGTCTCAAATTAATGCCAAAGACTGGACAATTTTGGCATATTTTAAGTCAGATCAAGGCGGGCTTGGATTGGATGTTGCCCAGGACAGTGATGCAAAAAACTCAATGCAATTGGCAGTCTATCAATTACTCGACGAGGACATAGAGCTTCTCGAAGGCAAGCGCCTTGATAGCGACTACTTCAACACCTTGCTAACAGGAGGTGACCCGATACGGGATGTATTGCAATGGCTAGATCAAGATGATGTCTTCAAGGATGGTCGAAATAAGAATGAGTGGAAAGCTTTTGTTGATATCTGTAAATCTCAACTTGCTTTTAATCCTCAAAAAGAGGGTGTGCTTGCTGGAGCCACCAAGCTAGCCAAGCAAGAAGGCCCTTGGCGCGCAGTATGGGAAAGATTTTGTGAGGCACCGAATCGGTATCCCAGCATCCCGGATAGAATTAGACAGTGTACTCCCCCCGTATTTGATTTGTTTACAAATGAAGACACCGCTGGAGGTTGGCCCCAGTGGAATGAGGAGCAAGAAAAAACTCTGCAACGTGATTTGTGCACATTAGAGAATATTCCTGACCATGAAGCCCGGAAAAGACTTTTGGAGATGGAAAGAATTCATAATGGGAGAAGATCTTTAATTTGGGCGGAAATAGGCCAGGCACCATTGGTAAACTCCCTAAAGTATTTGGCAATGCTGGCTGATGTTACTAAATCAACGCTTGCTGCGGGCACTGTAAAGGACTTAACCGAGGGTTTCTTGAGTTTTGGGTGGAAAGCTGATCACGCGGTACTTCGTGCGTTACAACATGTTGATGGGGAGGCGAGCTTTAAGGCGGTCAGCACCGCAATACGTGCAGTATACCTACCTTGGATTGAGGCATCCGCACGACATTTACAGCATATCGTAGACGGATCAAGTTATCCCGGCGGGATTCATAGTTATGGTCTGAAACAACAATATGTTCAAGGTGAATGTGTTCTTTTTGTTGATGGCCTTCGCTTTGATACGGCCAAACAACTAGTCAAACTGTTAGAGTTTGCCAATTTCGACATTACCGAAGAGCCAATATGGGCCGCGCTTCCAAGTGTAACTGCCACTGGAAAAGCTGCGGTAACCCCTGTTAGTGAAAAGATAAGTGGAAGAGACGACAGCATAGATTTCGAACCGGCTGTTTCTGAAACTGGAAAGACCCTTAAAGGTGGGTATCAACTGAAAAAACTCTTAGGTGCAGCCAATTGGACTATTTTGAAATCAATGGAGAATGGCAGCGGAGATGGGAATGCATGGTGCGAATTTGGGGATATTGATCATGAAGGGCATGATCGTGGATGGAAATTAGCCAAACATATTGACCCTTTGCTGGTGGAGGTGCGTGACCGAGTTGTCTCTCTCATAGCAGCCGGTTGGAAAAAAGTTCGTATTGTGACGGACCACGGTTGGCTGCTTATGCCCGGAGGTTTACCCAAAATTGAACTGCCTCGTGCTTTGACAGAGAATAAGTGGGGCCGGTGTGCTTCGCTTAAACTAGGGGCGTCAACCGAAGAACGACTTTACCCATGGTATTGGAACCCCAATCAGCATTTCGTACTGGCAGATGGAGTTAGCTGCTTTAAGAAAGGGGAGGATTACGCGCATGGTGGTCTCAGTTTGCAGGAATGTGTGACGCTGCAATTGGTGGTATCTAAAGGTGGTTCTGCTTCATCGTTGAGCGCCGTTCAGATAACAGATGTTGGATGGCGAGGCCAGCGGTGTACGGTGGCCATAAACGAAGAAATTTCTGGGTTGTATCTTGATGTCCGCAAACAAGCAGGTGAACCGTCCACGAGTGTCGTTGTAGGAATTAGGCCCTTCAAAGATACCGGGATCGCTACTGTGATTGTTGAAGATGAGGAATTAGTAGGAGAAGATGCCACGCTGGTTTTGCTTGATGAAAGTGGCGCAATGATTGCTCAGGCTCCAACAATAATAGGCGGATAAACATAGTGATTGAACTAGATAAGATCGACAAAAAAGCAGCTTCATTACTCGAAGGATATCTAGTTCGTAAGGATCTGGTTCGCACGTTTAGCCAGCAGTTTCCAGTACCAACTTATGTTGTTGAGTTTTTGCTCGGTCGATATTGTGCGACTATCGACGAAGGGGAAATAGAAGAAGGTTTAGATATCGTTCAACGCCAGCTTTCATCGCGGGCAGTAAAGGCAGGAGAAGAGGAATTATTTAAGTCAAACGCTTATAAAAAAGGCAGTGTTAAGCTAATCGATATGATAAGTGTGCGCTTCACCGACAAGGGCTACCTGGCCACACTTCCCAGTCTTCAACTAACCAAAGTTCGAATTCCCGATCAAATTGTTGATGAAAATGAACGTCTTTTGACAGGCGGGTTTTATGCTGAAATCACATTGGAATATGATGCTCTGATCGCCGAGGAATCAAAAGGTAACCCGTTCGGTGTGTTAGGGCTAAGGCCTATACAGCTATCACAAAGAAACGTACTGGATATATTGTCAGTTGCCAGGGAGCAGTTCAGCACCGATGAATGGAAGTCTCTTTTATTGAGGTCTGTGGGATTAGAGCCAGATAACTTAGATGAAAATGGCAGAAACGCGATGTTGTTACGCCTTGTTACTTTTGTGGAACGCAATTACAACATGGTTGAGTTGGGGCCGAGAGGAACAGGTAAAAGTCACCTCTATCAACAGACCTCCCCCTACGCACATTTGATATCCGGTGGAAAAGCGACCGTTGCAAAAATGTTCGTGAACAATTCGACTGGGCAGCGTGGGTTGGTTTGCCAATATGATGTTATTTGCTTCGATGAGGTGAGTGGTATCTCGTTTGACTCCAAAGACGGTGTCAACATTATGAAAGGCTATATGGAGTCGGGTGAATTTAGCCGAGGTAAAGAGAGTATTCGTGGAAGCGGCTCTTTGGTCTTCGTTGGTAATTTTGAAGTGGATGTTGATCATCAGCAAAGAATAGGCCATCTGTTTGGTCCGCTGCCTGAAGAAATGCGCAACGATACCGCCTGGATGGACCGCATCCATTGCTATTTGCCGGGCTGGAATGTGCCGAAAATCAGTAGAGAACTTCTTACAGATCACTTTGGCCTGGTGAGTGATTTCCTTTCGG
>JBDNGT010000483.1:0-4599 GCA_041689145.1 Geopsychrobacter sp.
ATGTCTCCCATCCCGACAGACTCACGGTTCGTATTATGTGGGAACAATCAAAGGCAGCGAGAAAGCATGGCTGATAAAACTCTCGCCCCGCTAACTCGCTCACGCCTTGCGGCAAGAAGCCCACTGTTGTTCAGGCTTCGCCTGTGTCTTCTCAATCCCCGCCCACCACGGTCGGCATGACAGCGACAGACTGCGCAACGGTTCACGATGGAGACTGTCAGCCTTATGCTTGCCTGCCGCACGGTCTGCCTTCCTCCCGTCCGCCCCTGGCTCCCATGATCACTGACACCACTAGCGACAACTATGTTTCTCATACCATTGTCTTTATCGGAGAGATCAGTGCGGCGGGGGCTGCGGAAACCTGCTGCGGGGCGGATGCCTCGCCTAGAGGTTGGAGCAGACAACGCAACGGCACTGATCTCTCTGATAAAGGATCTGACAACTAAAGTGTCGCTGGTGGGTTCAACGGTGGTTATCATCTTTTCGTTTAACGTTCGCGTGATACCACCAAAAGACGCATTGGATATAATTTAAAAAAACCAGAAAATCTTTTCTGCCCTTACTCCGACGGATTTTGGTGGAAATGTCAGAGTACAATTCCAATAAATCCTCATCCGAGAAATCGTCCCGATGTTTGTACGTATAGGCAGCATATCCACAATCAAAACGGACAGGGAAAAAGCCAGCTTGCACCATAGAGAATCTTTTAAACTCGGGTGCAACCATATTGCTGGAATCAAATTCAGGTGCACCGTCCATTGGCTCCGGTAGATCAACATTTAAGCCATCTTGTAATGATTCACTAGTTGTCTTCTTTACTGCTTCGAGATCAGTTAATAACGCAATTAACGAGTTAGCAAAATCTAGCTTGCTTTCATCAGAGTCCAACGACTCAACCATCTCGCTTTTAATAGTGAGTGTTTTCATTTTTGTAGCTCCTAGTGCTTTTTTTATAAATATTCCTCCCATGGCTTATCAGATACCGTATCGATCCTGTTTATCCGCCCTCACGGCAGGCATCCGCCTGCCAACAGGCTCCTAAACAGTCTCGATGGTATCTGCATCGCCAGGGGTAAGCAGGGGCTGCCTGTGACGAATGGCAGTTACTCAGTAATCGTAGCATTACCACTGGTTATTTTTTTTTGTAGATTTTTTTGAGTGGTAATCATCCAATAGACAATTGATATCGTCGATTTCCATTGTCGATAAACTTGCGTTTGCCAAAATAGCAGCAACACCTTTACTTGTATTTTTGCGGTAAACTTCTGGCACGCTATCGCACCCAAACAAACGATCAAAATACTTCTGACAGTAAACTCCTTCTTTTCGGGCACAGTAGAGGTATATGATTGTGTCGCTGCTGGTTGTCTTGATTTCGTGAAACAGGTTATGCCTGACAAGTCGTCTGCGGGTGTCTTTGACAGACCTCAAGGAAAGTCCTGTAGTTTCGGCTGTTTTTGTGTCAGTTATGATGTAGCTTTTCCTTGTAACCACTGAGAGGTAGAACTCTAATAGAACTAGAGCTGTCACACTTATTTCATTTATGATTTCTCTCTTTTCCTGCATAGTTAGATACAGTGTGGTGGTCTTTTTGTTTGGTTTAGCACCGACATAGAACGTTGTCATTGTGGCCACAGAAATGTCTCCATAATATCGTATTTTAAGTGGTGAAACATTACAGTTTCTACGTAAAAGCTGTGACATGCATTACGGTTTATCGTAAGGCTATATTGGTTCTAAACCCTTACGCAGTGCGGGATATAGGGGTTTTCCCAAAAATCTGCATCGAGGGTTTAAAAACATAAAACAACTAACGCTCAGATCAAAAGAAATCACAACGGTTTTTAAGCCAGGCAATGGCTGCATCTTTGGGGTACGCCACCTTATTTCCGATACGCATACGAGGCTGAATACCAGCACCTTCGCTATCAAGATTGGCGAGGGTCTTCTCTGATATAAGCCCACCAGTTAGTTCGTGGAGCTTTTTACGGGTAATGATCTCGGGGGATTGGTGGGAAAGATTTTCAAAAATTCGCTCGATGGTGATTTGATCTTGCATAGCTTCTCCTCATTTTCTTAGGTTAGTGCTCGGGAATCTCCGGGCAAGAATAAGAATAGTGAAGAGCTTTCAGTGTGACAATCTCAACTCCTCAGTTGAGATTGGTTTCATCTCAACTGAGACACTGAGATATAGGTATTAATATTTATCAGCGTACTTATCTCTCCTCATTTTTTCGTGCTACAAACGCAGCTCGTAAGTGTTTTACAACCGTAGTCTGTGACATTTTAATTTTCTGCGTAATGTCACTTGCGATGGTGTTTACTGGATCATTATAGCTGCCAGCCAAATCAACTAAAGCTGCAATTATCAGGAGTAATTTCCTCCGTTCTGTTGCTCCGAGATCTTTTTCCGGGAGGGTTTCTGAATTTTTATCGATGTAGCTTGATGCGGTCTTTTTATTTCTTGCGTTTTCTTCAAATTCCTTCAGGTCTTTTTGTTTAACATAAATATACTGATAATTAATCGAAACATCCGCATTGACGGTCTCATCAAATATACTCGGAGTTGGGGGCAAAAATGAGCACTTATGGAAACGAATAAGTCCGACCGACCCGTCTCTCATATATTCATCAAAAGCAGTCAGTTCGGAATTTGGCACTAAATAATATTTCTTTTTAAGAAAAATATATGCGGGCAAGATCCCCTGCTTTATGTAGTCAAATATATCAATATCTCTGACAGGCATTCCAGATTCATTCCTCAAACTAGCCGCAACCTCTTCAATTCGTAAATATTCTTTATCAGGTAAGATCATGATAAGCACACCCCTTTCCTCAGCAGAGAATGAAATCAAGCTAGCGAGAGTTTCTAGCTTTGTAGTAACGACTATAAGAACGAATGGCTTCGACTATCTCAGCTTTACTCAGGTTGTCCCGCTTTACGCTTAGCCTCCATATCAACCACATTTTCTCCTGTCACCTTCATCGACTGGTTCAAGGCTTCAACCGCTGCTTGCTGCGCCTCGGCTGATACGTGTGAGTAACGGCTGGTCATTATAAGGTTCTTGTGCCCCATGAGGTCACGGACTATCGGCAAGGACGCGCCATACTCAACCAGCCAGCTTGCGTAGGTATGCCTCAGGGTATGAAAGACAATCTTGTCCCGATTATCCGCTGCCCCCTCATTCAGCTTTAGCTCCGTAATCGTCCGGGCAAAGGTCACGGGAACGGCTGTATATTTGTTGCCCGGCTTAGCGGGCTTGTCCTTCGCTGGATCTGCCTTGACGTATCCAGAGACAAACACAAAGCGGGAGTGCTGGCTATTGATGGAGCGTTGCCGCAGCATCCCGGTTGTCTGGTCAGTCAGATAAGCTGTCCGGCTCTCCCCGTTTTTGGTATCAACCAGCAACATGCTGCCCTTTTTCAAGTTTACCTTATCCCACGTCAGTCCGAAGATCTCGCTAGCACGTAGACCGCAATGCAGAGCCATAAGCGCCATATCGTGTAAGTCCTGAGACTTCTTCTTAAGTGCCGCCAGAATCAAAGCCGCTTCATTTTTGGTCAAGAATCTCTTGCGTTGATTGTCTGCCTTCGGTTTTTTGAGTGACTTGGCAGCTCCCGGCCATGATCCAAAAGCAAGCGGGGGCTTCACATCGCAAGCAAGATTCCATGTCTGCCGGATAACAGCCAAGGCATAACCGATGGACCTTGCCGACATTGGCCGGGGGGGAGTGCGCTTCTCCTGTGCGCCTTGCGCCTCTTCTGACTTGTCGCGGGGGTTCTTCTTGGTCCTGTCCCGCTTACCCGCTGTCATGTTTTGCTTGAGCTTGTTCAGGTGTTCGATGCTGATCGCAGAGAAGGTCAGGTTGCCGATAACTGGCTTAATCCAAAGACGGTACAGACGATCCTCAGCCCCCCAGCTTCCTGCTGCCTTGTCCAACTTGGCTTGAGGGAAATAGACTGACTCAAAGAACTGGCTGAAAGTGGTTGCGGCCTTGAGGGTTGCAAGCATCTCCTGCTCTACAACTAGTCGGCGCTCCTTTTCTATTCCGCGCTTCTCGCGCAACGACTGAGCGCCTTCCCCTATGCGGGTAGCCTCTTTGAGTTCTGACAACCTTCTATTAGACTTCTCTGCAGTCCAGCCCTCAGTAGCCCACCCCAAAGCCTCTTCTTGTCGCTTGCCGTCAGCCTGATAGCGGATCGTAAAATACTGGTCGAGTCTTACGCCATGCTTGCGGGTCGGATGCTTGCGAAAACGAACGCCAGGGTAGGAAGTTTTGAACCACTCGTAAGCCATTTTTTCCCTCCCAAAAAAAGTTGTCCCCACTCTGTCCCCACTTTTTACCATATGGGTTGTGATAATGCGGGATAAGTTAGGAAGTATAATATATAAATATCTTTGTTTTATCAAGTGTTTAATGTGTTTTTAGGACAACATAGGATGGCGGTTTTTTCTGCCTGTTAATCACCTTGTCGCAAGTTCGAGTCTTGCAAAGGGAGCCATAAAATCCAAGGGCTTACAGACGTTAAAATCTGTAAGCCCTTTTTGTTTTCCTCGTGGGTAACAAGATAGGTAACAAGTTTTTATTTAGCCCGCCA
>JBDNGT010000484.1:0-2634 GCA_041689145.1 Geopsychrobacter sp.
ATAACTATCAAACTGCTCGAGCAGCGCCTGAGCCAGCTTACGACTGCTGCCGATCAGATCGCGGTACGCGGCAAGGCTCAGGTCATCTTCTGTCGCAAAATGTCCACAGAGTTTCTCCAGAGCGACCTTATAGGCCGATTTTGCCAGCAGGCTTTCGCTACTTAAGCGAACCAACGTCCCTTGTCCCAAAAGATAAGCGATTAAGGATTCCACTGATACGGCATCAAGGCCCAAATCCTCAAGGGTTTGATTAAGATTCGCCACCTGAAGCCCTCGCTCTTCAAAGCGCTGTAGAATCAGCTGCAGCTGCTCCTCCTGCCTAGGGGTAACCTGAGGTTGCCAGTCCAGCGGTGAGAAGAGATCACCAGTGACCTTGAGACGCCCGGTAGCCAACAGCTGGTCAAGCAACAGATCAAAACTTTTGAGCGCCAGCACCGGCGGTAATCCGACCTTCAAGGTGGCGCGCGCGATCCCTTGAGCTAAGGGATTAAAGGCCAACAGCTCGGCACAACGCTCGACCAGCAGATCGAGCCAAGCGTTACACTCTCCCGAAAGCAGCCATTGTTCGCCCAACTGGCAAAGTTCCCCCGCGGTGGTCAGTTCTTGCAAATTCGGCTGCAGCAGGTCGCGTGACAGGCCGGTCAATTTCTCAAGATCGCGCAGGCGAGCGGCCCGAAGTTGTTCGACACCGTGCAAGACGGCGCCGCTGCTGCCGCCTTCGAGCTGCTGCAGGCGGCCCAGAACCTCTGGTCGAAAGCGGCGATGCTTGGCCGGTGCCGCATCGAGAACCCGACCACCACCGATGCTGGTCACCGGCGAATAACTGCGGATGACAAAGGGGTCGTTCCGCCAGGCCGCTAACGGACGATCCAAAACAATCTGCGCCAAAGCCGTGCCGCCCGGCTCAAGACTGTCCGCTTCGAGCAGAACAACCCGACCGACCGCGCTGGCCGTACCCAGATGGAAATGAACCGGATCGCGAAATTTAAGCGGCCGCGGGGCCTCGGCTAACAGCTGCAGGCGCACATCGATCCGTTCTGTGGCCGCAAAGCGATGGGGACTGGCGACGATCGAGCCACGCGTAAACCAGCTACGTTCGGCACCGGCGAGATTGATCGCCAGCCGTTGGCCAGCCTGTGCGACTTCAACTTTCTGCCCATGAACCTGCAATTCGCGCACACGTGCCTGTTTACCGAGGGGGAGAACTTCGAGCCGTTCACCAACCCTCACAGTCCCCGAGACCAGCGTACCGGTCACCACTGTACCGAAACCGCTCAAGCTGAAGCTCCGATCCACCGGCATGCGGACCGGGCCCGCACTGTCACGTGCGGGTAACTGGGCGACGGACTCAGCCAGCGTCTCCAACAGCGACTCGAGGCCAAGCTTCTGCCGAGCCGAGACCCGGCAACAGGGCGCAGCGGCAAGAAAGGTCCCCGCAACCTGTTCGCGAATCTCCTCCTCAACAATGTCGAGCCATTCCTCCTCGACCAGATCGATCTTGTTCAGCACTAGGATGCCGCGTTTGATATTGAGCAGTTGCAGAATCTGCAGGTGTTCGCGCGTCTGCGGCATGACCCCTTCAGCAGCATCAATCACCAGCAGCACCAGGTCGATACTTGCGGCACCGGCCAGCATCTGCGGGATGAACTTTTCATGCCCTGGCACATCAACCACTCCGGCCAAGCGGCCGTCAGGCAACCGCAGGGGAGCGAACCCGAGCTCGATGGAGATACCGCGTTCTTTTTCCTGCGCGAGGCGGTCGGTATCAACCCCGGTCAGGGCTTGAATTAGGGAGGTCTTGCCATGGTCGACATGGCCGGCGGTGCCGATAATCACCGGCCTGAGGTTGGCTGAATTCATGCGCCTGCACCGGGAGCAGAAGCGCCAGCCGAAAGTAGACGCTTGAAAATCTCAACGATTATTTGGTCTTCGACTGGATCGACGGTTCGCAGATTAAGCAACAACCGATCATCATGGATCCGCGCGACCAGAGCTGGCTCTGCACCACGCAACGCCACCGCCCATTGAGCAACCGACAGCAGCCCCGGCGAGATTGCCAATACTGGCCCCGGCAGTTCAGCTTCGGGCATCGCACCACCACCAACCATGGCGGCGTCATCCCTTATTTCAACCTTGAGACCAAACTGCTCAAGCTGGCCCTGCAGGGCACAGGAACGCTCCTTCAGCTCTTGCTGCGAAACAGCAAAGTAGGCCATCAGCGGAATATGACTCTCTTGGCCCGTCAGATAGAGGCGCAAAGTAGCCTCCAATGCGGCGAGTGACAGTTTGTCAATCCTTAAGGCGCGAGCCAGAGGATGGCTGCGCAACCTTTCGACCAGATCCCGTCGGCCGAAAATCAAACCGGCCTGCGGGCCGCCCAGCAGCTTGTCACCACTGCAGGTCAGCAGATCAATACCACTGGCAACAGCCTCTGAAATCGTAGGTTCTTCGGGCATGGACTCACCCGGCAGCGGCCTGAGCAGACCGCTCCCAAGATCTTCGACCAAGGGCAAGCCGGCATCTCTGGCCAGAGAAACAAGTTCAGCAGCCGCAATACAGCTGGTGAATCCAACGATTTTATAGTTGCTGGTATGAACCTTGAGCAAGAGCGCCGATTGGTTATTGATCGCCTGC
>JBDNGT010000485.1:0-2352 GCA_041689145.1 Geopsychrobacter sp.
AAGAGGAGGGCGTTGACCAGGCTGCACTGGACGCTGTTGCTGCCAAGGGGTTTGGTAATGCACTATTTGAGTATGATGAGGATGAAGCGGCTCAGGTGGTTGAGGAGTTTTATCCTGATGCTGTAGAGGAGGTGGCCCTGGGGAGCTCGTCTGTCGTGTCGAAGCTGAGGAAGGATCTGAGCCCTACCAATACAGCTTCTGGGTAAATTTTGATGGGTGGTCCTAGGCGGACCACTCGCCTGTCCATTTTCTTTTTTGGTTGGGAGGTGTCGACTTGGGAGTAAACCGGATAAGGTTCAGGGCTCTCAGGCGCGAGCGAGCTAACAAAGAGTTCAAGCGATTACATGGTGGTACTAGAACCATTGAGCTAAGCTATTGTTAAATATAATACTTAGTCCCGTGTGGCGTGACAGAAACGTGGTGTTATCGAGAGCGCACTTTTCCGCAGTATCGAGGAGCTCACTATAATCTCTGTAGTACATGGAGTCAGAAATGGAATACCCCGATTGGCTTTACGAGGTGGATCAACACGCGCTCGAAGTATACAAGGAGTGCATTGCTTTACGAGCTGCTCTTAATGAAGTTGTTCCGTTGATAGCGGTGCGGAGCAAAGATAAAAAGGCACTGATTCTAGTGGGTCTGTTTCTTCGAGCATTGGGCTGTTATGAATCGGGACTTTTGCTGCTAGAGCATGGTCGGGGGTTTGAGGCAAAAGTCATCTCAAGAACACTGCTGGAAATTCTTTTCAGAAGCAGGGCGATCCTCAAAGATCCAAGTCATATTGAACAATATCTGAATCAGGATTTTTTGACGAGAAAGAAGCATGCCAATCGGTTCAAGCAATTGCCGGAATCGATAAAAAATGCACATGGTAACCCTGATGTTGAATCAAAGCTCAGGGAGATACAGCAAGAAATAGATGATCGCGAAGCGAGGAATATGCCTATCGAGCAAGTGGCAGCTTACGCAGGATTGAAAGACTATTACGATACCGCCTATGCGGCTCTGAGTGATAGCGTTCATGTAAGAATGCAGGAGCTTGAGTCTTTCTTCCGGTTGTCAGATGCTGGGGAAGTAGAAGAGATCGCATTCCCAGATGAGCCAGTGGATTCAAAGGAGGTTCTTTTGACCCTCGGTGAGTCGATAATTCTGATCGAGGAGTGTGTTGAAGAGTACCTTCAGGAAGAAGCGCAGCAACGAGTTAGGGAGGTTGCTTTTCGCTTTCAAGTGGCGGGGCAGCGTGCAAGCAATTCCTAACAAATTGTTCCGGTTCATTTCTGCCCTGGCGGGCCTTCACCGGATGCGCTTTTCGCTCCGCTCCAAGATCACCGCCGGACAAAGCGTTCTACTTTCTCATCGCATTATATTCGAAAGTAATTTATAGCATGGATTTAAATGAAATATAGGAATTTTGATCTACTACAGAGTCGTTGGCCTAAACTTTATCAACACGCGAGTTTTGCCGAAACTTACGCGTTCAGTGAGCCAACCATAGCCACTATCAAATTGCGCTGCTTTGCAGAGGCGCTGGTAGGTCACCTCTACAGGGAGCTGAATCTGCCCAGCGAACCCGGTGAGGGTTTTTTCGAGAAGCTTAAGGCCGAGCACTTCGAACGCGTTATTGAAAGCCCCGTTCGTCAGAAACTGCACGCTATTCGCTGCCTGGGTAACAAGGCGGCCCATGGGGGCGAGATCAGTGCGGAAAAAGCAGGCCAGCTTTTAAAAGAAGCCTATCTTCTCGGGCGTTGGCTGTACAAAACGTACAGCGGCGAAGTGCACGAAGAGTACCCGGAATTTTTAGTTCCTGAACCCGAAGCAGCCAGACAGGATCATCTTGGTGAGGCAAATGAAGATCTTGCCCGCAAGTTGGATCGGGCAAAGCAGGAACTGACTGAGGTCCAGGCGGCTGAGCAAGCGGCGCAGGAAGAGATTGCCGCCCTGAGCTCGTCGCTGGACGAGACTCGGCTGGACGCTTTCAGGAACGCCTCAGCCCGCGCCTTCAGCACAATGGATCTGGATGAGCTGAGTACGCGTCGTCTGCTGGACATCGAAGATGCCTTCGCCGAATATTCTCTGAATGACGGCCAGGCCGAGCTGGTAAAGCACTTGGGGGATTTCCTGTCAGGCAAGACTGAGAGTGCTTTTCTATTACGGGGCTATGCGGGTACCGGTAAAACGTTTATCACCAAAGGGCTGACGGAGTATTTCCGTTCTATCGGGCGTAATTATGTATTGGCGGCTCCCACCGGAAAGGCGTCAAAAGTTATTGCCGCGAAAACCAGGTCGCCAGCTTACACGCTTCACAAGACCATCTACTCCTTCAAGGACATTGCAGAGTATAGGGATGATGAT
>JBDNGT010000486.1:0-4469 GCA_041689145.1 Geopsychrobacter sp.
CTCGGTAAAGACTTCTGTTATCTTTTGAGCCATGCCGCGATTAGCAAGATTAGATATCGCCGGTCTTCTGCAACACGTAATCGTACGCGGAATCGACCGGCGCGATATTTTTAATGACGAACAGGATCGTCAATTCTTCGTTGAACGCATGCTTTCGCTCCTCCCCGAAACCGGGGTTCGCTGTTATGCCTGGGCGCTGTTATCGAATCAGGAGTTATGTTGAGCTCAACATAATAGGTGATTATCCATCAGGCACCAGGCCCAGATTTGTAGATTGTATTTTTCGGTATAGCCCGCCAGCAATTTCAAGTAAACCTGTCGGTCTTCATCGTCAATAAAGACCTGAGCACGGTTGTTGCCGCGCTGGGTGACATGATGAGCATAACCTGGAGCTATTATGATGCGTGCGATTCTGAGCATGGAAAGAAGGTAGCTGTAAGTGCGGCGAAAAACAATTTAAATGTGGGAAGTGTCCCTATCTCCCCCTATTTCCCTCAAGCCTTTATCTGACCGAAACTTCATTTGTCAAGCCTTTATATATTTATACTTTATAAATGATACTTTATAAATGCGCTAGAATAGGGGAATGCAGAGGGAACCGGGAATTGCTGATATATTTTATCTTCAACGCCTACTTTTTTGTCGCAGACCCGATCGCTTACTTAAAATTGACATTATGATATTCATGAATTGTACTTGATCGAATTTATAAACGAACACTAACTTCTTTTTATCGTGCGGGTGAGTTTATTGATGATGCACTCGCAAAAAGTCAAAAAACGCCTTTTTTATGCTTCATAACTTACCGATATTATTGAAGTGTAAAAACCAGAATAAGAGAATTTGCGAATGCATCAAATATGCCAAACGGACATCTTAAAATCCCCCCTTACCCCTTTACGAAAGGGGGGTAAGGGGGGATTTTGGTACATTTTCGGGTGAAGGGTGAAAGAGATGGAATCGGCTAAGGTGAGACTGAAAGTTACAGAGGCCCTGGGAAAAGATGTGGGACCGGGCCTATGCGCGGATCTGGCGGGGATCGGGGTTGCCATCGGGGACATTATCGAAGTATCCGGCAAGAGAGCCACGCTGTGCAAGGCCATCCTGGGACAGAGCCGGAAACAGAGCCGGAAACAGCTTGACGGTCTTTCCCGGGAAAATGCCGAAGTAGGTATAACTGTAAAAGAAAAGTCAAACGAACGTAAAGATATCCTTGTGGTGGATGACGATGATGATTTTCGGTGGGTCGCCGGCAATCTCCTCCGGTCATCGGGATATAACGTCCTTCTGGCGCGGGACGGAGAAGAGGCGCTCAGTTTGTTAGAGAATGACATCCCTGAACTGGTCCTTCTGGATTACAAGATGCCCGGGCGGGACGGCATTGAAATTGCTGCCGATATGAGACAGCGGATACCGGCAGTGCCTATTATCATGATCACGGCCTATGCCGAGGTCAAGTTCGCGGTGAGGGCAATGCAGATGGGGGTATACGACTACATCGCAAAGCCGATAGACAACGATGACCTCATCTTTGCCGTCAAACGGGCCTTGGAAAAGCAGGATTTAGAACGTGAGGTTGAACGTTTAAGGAATGTATTGAATGAAAGGGCCGCCCTGTCCCTGTACGAAATTATGGGAAATAGCGACCAGATAAGGAAGCTTGTCCAATTGGTGGAGAAGGTGGCTCCCACCACGTTCACCGTTCTGGTAGAAGGAGAGAGTGGTTCGGGTAAAGAGGCTGTGGCCCACGCTATTCACGATATGAGTAAAAGAAAGAAAGGACCATTTATAGCATTGGACTGTGGCGCAATTCCCGAAACCCTGATGGAGAGCGAACTGTTCGGTTATATGAAGGGGGCCTTTACCGGCGCCCATAAAGATAAACTGGGGCAATTTGAATTAGCGGACGGAGGCACCCTATTCTTAGATGAAGTGGGGAATCTACCCTATTCGGCCCAGCAGAAGCTTCTCAGGTCCATGCAGGAGAGGGTGGTGCAGAGGTTGGGCGACAGTAGGGTTCGTCCTGTTCAGGTCCGGATCATTGCAGCCACCAACCGGCCACTTGAAGAGGATATAGAGATCCGAAACTTCCGCTCCGACCTGTATTTCAGGCTAAAGGAATTTACCGTTAGAATCCCCCCGCTCAGAGAAAGAAAAGAAGACATTCCTTACCTTGCCAAGAGATTCATGGATGAAGTACAGGGGGAACTCCACAAGAAATGCCTGGGGCTCTCCAAAGAGGCCCTTGGTTCCCTGACGGCATATGATTGGCCCGGGAACGTCCGGGAATTGCGGAGCGTCATAAGACAGGCCGTGCTCCTCTCCGAGGAAAATGCCCCCATAAAACCTGACAACTTGATGTTTAGCCCCTGTTCGATGACGAGCGCAAGGGACCATGCCGCTTTTGACCATGTTTATGATGGCAAAAAGCCCCTCAAGGAGGTAGTGAGGTCCTTGAGCGATGACCTGGAGAAGAAGATCATAAAGGAGGTGATAGCTCAAACCAAGGGGAATAAGAGCGAAGCGGCCAGGAGACTCGGGATAGATTACAAGACCCTTCTAAGAAAAATCAAGCTCCATCAGATCGAACAGACCACTAACCACAGATCACCGACCAATGACCAATGACCAATGACTAATAGGGCATCCCTGCCATAGTTGGGGTAGCCCTGCCATACCATTTCGCCTACCGTTTTCCTTGCTGCTAATCTTCCATGTTTAGATATGCCAATAAATTCAAGTAGATGAAAGAATGCTGCTTCTTTGGCATAATAAATGCTTTCTATCGATAGCAGTTGTACAACTGTTGCAAGCAGGCGCTGAACAGGAGGAATGCCTGTGAAGGCATTCCAAAAATCCATAACGAAACATAACAAAAGGAGAAAAGTCATGGCAGTCGAAAAAGCAGTCGCATCTTCAAGTTTGGTAGAAGTGGTGGACCGGATCCTCGATAAGGGTGTTGTCATCGACGCGTGGGTCAGAGTGTCCCTCGTCGGTATCGAGCTGCTTGCTATTGAGGCGAGAGTCGTGGTAGCCGGTGTTGAGACCTTCCTGAAATACGCCGAGGCAATTGGTCTTACCGCCGAAGCGTAAAAGTTTTAACCAGTGAGGGAGATTGGCAGATATCCTTGAGGTTGCAGAGGCGCAGGAAGTGCCCCTCTGCTAAGAGGATAATAATAGCTTGAGCATATCTGGCATCTCTATCAAGTAATGCAGGAAAACCGCAAGAAAACCTGACAATACTCCCTCTATCGCCGGGTATTGCCCGATTTTCTTGCGGTTTTTTAAGTTACGGGGTGAGCAGATGAAGGCTGGAAATGATTTAAGGGCGTTGGCTGAAAGTATTATCGATTCCTATGAGATGCGCGTGAAAACAGTCGGCGCTTTGATGGATCAGGCCAATCAATTTCTGATAAGTTTCCAATTAGAAATCGAGGACATGATGGCCGGTCTGAGGGCTAACCTCGCAAAAACCGAAAGCCTGAGGAAGAAGGACTTCGATCGCATGATGAGCAGTGTGATTGAACGCCGCAGCCGGACAGAGGAAGAGGCGGAAGATATCCTCAAGCGTTTCCGGGCGGAGGAAGAAGAAATGATCGGCCGGTTGAGGAAGATTGTCCTGAGCGGAAGCCGCGCAAGTCTGGAAGATATCAGGGCCATAAGGGAAGACATCCTGACGCGGCAGAAAGAAAGGGAGAAGGCCATTATCCGGGCACTCAAACGCTTCCAGATCGAACAGGAAGATATAAGGGTTGCCCTCAAGAGTCTTTTGTCAAAGGGAGAAGAGGTTAGAATTAACGACTTCAGGATCATGGTCAAATCACTCAGGTCCGAGCAGAGCGATCGTGATGCCAAACTGACCAGGATACTGGAAGACTTTGATGTGGTCAGGGATAGGGTCCAAACCCAGTGGCAGGCAGTGTCGAGGGTGAGTAATTAGTGGACAGTGGACAGTGGGCAGTGGACAAAACCAATGACCAGTGACCAGTGATGAATTATGCCAATCTATGCGAGCTCAGTTTGTGTTTGCAAAGGTTCGCTATCAGAAACTTACAAGACGTCCTTAGGGATATAGAGGTGGTGAGCCAGCCCCTCTGCTAATACATTTCAAGTATGTCTTTAAATTAGTAATGGAGGAAAAGACATGGCAAATACAGACGATTTGAGAAGATTGGCAGAAGAAATGGCCGTGGCCTACGAGGAGAGGGTTAACTCTATAGTTGGTATCAAAACCGATACGGCCAATTTGTTGAGGGCGTTTAGCGTAGCCCATCAGGAGATGGCAGACCAGTTACGTACTGAGTTGGCCAAGGTGAAGCCTGAACTGGATGCCGCTGAATCCGAGAGGAAGGCTGCGGATCAGGCCGAGATCAAGGAGCGTGGGGACTACATAGAAAAGCTACTGGCTGATTTTGATAAAGCCCATGCGGAAATGGCAAAAGAATTGCGTGCAGAATTGGCCAAGGTGA
>JBDNGT010000487.1:0-5784 GCA_041689145.1 Geopsychrobacter sp.
GATTTCTTTTAAACTCAATGCCGGATGCTCCGTGGATGAAGGAGTTTCCTTTATACCCGATCCTTGGATGTTTGACCAGAACAAAGATGTGACCGCCAGTGTTGGTGGATTTGCTGGTAAGGACGAATTCACCCTGGCCGGTGAGCAGTCCCGTGTTAACAATCAAAGGATTTTCGTCACAATACGCGGTGTCGACCTGCCGAGCACTCAGATCTTGAAAAGAACGACCGAAGCCACCCAAGACATCCTCAAGGTTGCGACAAGGGATATCGGCGAAACGCACCTCTCCGGTTTTCAAATCAACGGTGCAACGTTTGTACAAGACAGATGATGGTTCAGAGACGGGATCGGATGTTAATATTTTCATAAGGTGTACTCTCTATCGTTAAATCAAAATGATGTGTGAGCCACTGGATACCATATAGAAGGGCACCCCCCCCATTATCCTCCATCCAGAAGGGGTAATAAAGAGAGGACATCATCTTTCAGGACATCTTCAGCACTGGCATGAACGTCGCCGATAATCACAATTCCGAGAAGATGGTCGGGTAGCTGTAGTTTATCAATGACCTCTTGAACTTTCCTCCCCTGGCGATAATCCTGGATTTCCTCCTTGAAACGATCGATTCGAAAGGCCCCAAAAAGTTTCACTTTAATTTCCACTTCACCGTCCCTCTTTTACCACTGCTTCCCAATATCGTAGTGACAGAACAAGCCATACCGCTCAGATATCCCGAGACCCTCTCCGGGTAAACAATTTCGCTAACACTCTCCAGGGAGGGTCATAAAGAGAGGATCTAAATCACATACGCAACCGTCTGGTCATTCAGTCCGTGAACAAGAAAGTTTTCCACTGCCACAGCGGATCATATCCAGATGAAACGTGGAACTTGACGGACTGGCCTTCATACTCAGTAATGCCTGACTGCAAGGTCATGAAACCCGGTGTCCAGATATTGCTCGGAGTTTCCACAAGCACGCCCTTAACCGCGTCAAGGTCAAGGTCAAGCTCTTCGACTGCATTTGACCTCGGCACAAAGTTTACGTTCAGCAGAAAGAAAAGGCATCCCCGGAACCGGCTCTCCATTTTCAAAGCGAGTTGGAATATCTATACGGTTCTCAAGGTCACAGATGTGATTTGTTTCGACAATAACAGGCATTTCTCTGGTTGATTCTAGAACAGAGGTGACCGTCAGAGAGGCCTCGACTACGACTTATTTGTCGAAATCAGACAGCGTATAGCTCATAGTGGTAAAGTAGGGCAAACGTTGCAATAGCTCAATAGCCGCACCTACCGAATCCTGATGTAGTCGTGCATAAACACTGACCTGCGGGTTAAGACCATCATTGTCCCATCCCCCTCCCCTTTTGTGGCAAGGTCGTCACGAACACGGAGAGGCCATCACTATTAACACCCATCAGCGGAAGCATGCCAAAAAATTAATAAGAAAACACCTAGCGTTTGGTGGAACGGTAACGGACAACCAACCGCTTATCGACAAAATTCCCGGTATAGTTCATATTCTGTCCGGCAAAACGTTTGCAGGTGCTCTAGACCGTAAACGCAGTACAACCGCTGCCGAAAAAAATCATCGCGTTTAAGGCCGATCTTGACGGGCGCGGCTTCGTATACTTCTTCAAATATTTACAGCAGCAAAACGTCGTCAAACGCCACCCCGGCTCCGTCGGCTATCCCCCTCAACGGTTCCCAGGCATCCGGAACATACTTCTCTATGTCAGGATTGAAGCGGGCCTGGTTTATTACCTAGTCGAAGATCTTTACAGCGTTCTTTTCGCCGAAGGTCTTGGCGACAACCGCCTCTTTGATCTCCCGGGAGAGGATACTACCGTTCTGCTGACCCATGTCAAAGGGGTTCCTTCATGCTCCAGATAAGACATTACCATGTTCTTTATGCACGAACGATTTATGAATATTTTTATTTGATGTCATCATGGTTACCCTTTTCCATCCTTTGAATCCGAGTCGATACAGGCACGATACTCACTTCCGGCGTGTGAAATTTACAGCTCGCCTTTGAAGTTGGCCGCTTTGAGTATGGCGTTGGTCAGGACTGTTGCTCCGGTTGCCAGATGCTCAGACTTTGCATCTTCGGCCGGGTTGTGGCTGATGCCGTTTTTGCAAGGCACAAAGATCATGGTTGTCGGGATTTGCTGGGCGATATTGACCGCGTCGTGACCTGCCCCGGTGTACATCTCCCGCCACGGAAGCCCGGTTTCAACAGCTGCTTCACGGACCCAATCGACCAGGGTTGGGTTAAAAGGGACAAAATCAATGATAGAGTGAACACTCAATTCCATCTCGACACACATCTCATCAGCAATAGCTTTGACTGACTTACGCATCTCGGCGTCCATCTGGTCGAGAACGTCAGCATCTGGGTTGCGCAGATCACCTGTGAAGTTAACGGTACCAGGAACCGTGTTGCGCGAATTCGGGTAAATTTCAAAGTGACCACAGGTGGAACGAGCATTGGGGTACTTGCGACCGATCCGGTCGAATTCAAGGACAATGCGGGAGACAGCGACCATGGCATCCTTGCGCGATTCCATCGGTGTCGGGCCCGCGTGTGCCTCCTGTCCCTGAATGCTCAGGTTATACCAGAATTGCTTCTGAGCCGATGTGACCACACCGATGACTTCATCGTTATTCACCAGCACCGGGCCCTGCTCGATGTGTGCTTCGAAGTACGCCTTGACCGGGTAGCTGTTGACTTCCATATCACCAAGATAGCCCATATTTTTCAGGCCCTGGCGGATAGTCAGACCGTCAGCTTCTTCAAGATCAAGAGTCTCTTCGAGATTTTCCAGGCCGAGCCAGACAGCAGAGCCGAGCATCGGCTTGAAGAGTTCACCCTCTTCGTTGGTCCAGACGGCGACTTCAATCGGTGCTTCGGTCTCAATCTCATTATCGTTGAGGGTACGGATCACTTCCAGGCCGGCCAGCACACCGTAAATTCCATCAAAACGGCCACCAGAGGTCTGGGTGTCCAGATGTGAACCGGTGATGACCGCTGGCAGCTCGTTGTTCTTACCGTGTCTGCGGGCGAAAATATTGCCGAATTTATCAACCCGAACAGTACATCCCGCTTCTTTACACCAGCGGACAAAAAGATCGCGCGACTGTTTATTCTCCGGAGAGAATTCTAGGCGGCAGACACCACCCTCCAAGGTCGCGCCGAACTGATTGACACCTTCAATGCTTTTCCACAACCGTTCTTTATTGACTTGCAAAGACATTACTTACCTCCTCACATTAAGCGGTACATTCGTCAATAGACTTGCGCAGAGCTGCAATCACTTCATCTACTTCCGTTTCACTAATAACAATCGGCGGAAGAAATTTCACGCCTGCAGGTTCAAACTCGACCACACTGTGACAAAGTACGCCGTTGTCAAACAGACTGGCGTACAAGGAACGGGAGAGTTGCATGTCTTTAATACCGACAGTGAAGACACAGCCAAAATTACTGACGGTCGACAGCAGTCCCGGGTAATCCACACAAACTTTTTCCAATTCGACCACGAAATACTTTGAAATACTGTTGACATGATCAAGTGTGTCTTTGCGGCTCGATATCTCCAGAACCTTTTTACCTACAACACAGCTGATCTCGTTACCGCCGAGGCTCGAAATATAAGCGAACTTGTGCTCGTTCATGCATTTCTCATAGATATTTTCCTTCATCAATAAGCCACTAACCGGGTAGAGTCCGGCTGAGAGCCCTTTGCCGGTGACCAGCATGTCGGGGCGCAGGTCGTAGTGCTCGCTGGCCCACAGCTTGCCGGTACGACCGATGCCGGTGCGGGTTTCGTCAATGATGAACAGCACACCGCGTTGCTTGCACAGTTTGGTTACCCCGTCCATGTACTCCTGGGGAGCAGGGACGAAGGTCTCGTAATTCATCGGTTCCATGATGATAGCAGCAACGTCGTCGGTGAGCAGCTTGTCCAACTCATCAAGGTCGCCATAGGTCTCAAAGAACTTGGTCATCTCGGTTGGCAGGTTGAAGTGATCGATGATTCCTTCTTCCGGCGAGCCGGTCACCTGAGCAGCGAAGCCGGTGTGGCCGTGGTAGCCGTGACGGTAGGCGACCATCTTTTTACGCCCGGTATAGCGTAGCGAGAACATGGTTGCAACATCGACAGAGAGGGTTGAACAAAGGGTAATGACGCTGCGGTTCAGCTCTGGAGATGGGGAGACTTCATTCAAAAAATCTTGCAATTTCAAGTATGGGAGGTTTGGTACCGACCAGAGCCCAGTGTCGCGGCCATCTTCGAACAGGGCTTTCTGCAGCTCGGTAAGCACTTCCGGGTTGCGATGGCCCAGAGAATGAACACCGCCGGCATTACCGCAGTCGATGACTTTGTGGCTCCCTTCTAGGTTCCACATGTAGACACCTTCACGTTTGCCGATAACAAACTCGGCTCCTTTGTTGCGCTGGCGTTCGGCATTGGAGCGCCAAGATCGTTCTATGTAAGCGTCGAAAACTTCACTAGTGGTAGTCAATATGTTGGACACAATTTACTCCTGTTTCGTGATTCTGAGGGTCCGCCTAGGCAATCAGTTCGAAGTCCCAGATCTTGGCGATGATTTTCCACTCGCCGTTGAACTTCATCAAGGTCAGATCGTCGGTAAAGAGTTTCGGCAGAAAAACTTCGCGAGTGCGCAGCACTGCGGTTGTAGGGGTGCTGATGATGACCTGCAGCACTTCATCCTTGCGCGCATCACTACGGTCGACCGGGTTGGTCCGTCCGCGAACCAGCTCCAGATATTCGGCAACCGACATGGTCGCAAGCTGATTACCGTTGTTACAGAACAGGCCTGCCTGCGGGTGAAAAATCTCAGCAAACAGATCGTCGTCGCCGTTGTAGAGAGCGTCGAAGTATTTCTGTGCTAGTCCGGAAATCGCTTTGATTTCTTGATCCATTTTTATTCCTCTTTTGTAAAAAGCCCACCCCCACAGGCGGAGAAGGTCAACAGGTTTCCTTAGCTGCGATTTTTGTCTATGTAGTCAGCAGTGATACAAAGAATTTCAAACATCAGGTTGGCAACGGTGACACAGGTAATTCCGATCGGGTCGAAGCAGGGTGCGGTCTCTGAGATATCGGCACCGATAATCTCCATACCTTGCAGAGAGCGGAGTATGACCTGCATGTCACGCGGAATAATGCCGCCGATTTCTGGTACTGCAGTGCCCGGCATATAGGCGGGCTCAAGACCATCGATATCGATAGAGATATAGACCGGACCCGCGTCACCAAGGACTTCCTTGATTTTTGCAATTGTCGCCTCGCGGCCCATCGCGTCGTATTCGTCCATAGTGATAACGTTGTAACCGACATCGTAGCTGTACTGCAGGTCATCCACAGCAAAGCGGCTGCCGCGCATCCCGATCTGAACAACACGGTTCGGATCGACCAGTCCCTCTTCCATGGCACGCCGCATGAAGGTCGCGTGGTTGATCTTGTCATCACAGATAGTATCGAGGACATCGGCATGAGCATCGACATGGAGGATACCAACCGGGCGATCCTCAGCCAACGAACGCAGCATCGGCATCGGGATGGTATGGTCACCGCCGATGGCAATCGGGACAATGTTGTTCTCTTTGAACGTTGCGAAAAAATCCTCGATCATGGCAATCGATTTGTCCTTGCTCATCGGATTGATCGGACAGTCACCCAGATCGGCCACGTTAGTCACCTCGAAAGGACGGATACCGCTGACTGGATGAATCTTGCGGACCAGACGGGACGCTTCAC
>JBDNGT010000488.1:0-2532 GCA_041689145.1 Geopsychrobacter sp.
AATAAAAAATGAAGAGAATGGCAAGGGAAATGCCTTTGAGATCACATAACAAAAAGATGCACTTGACGGAGGGAGTGCATCTTTCAATCGACGGTTTGTGGGAGCGCAAAGGTATGGGGGACAGACAATCAGAATCAATCATAAATATCCCCTCCGCAAGTGATCTTAGCGTTCGCTATGATCTGGTTAACTCGTAAAGCAAAGGACGAAAGAATGGTGACTAATAACATAATTTCAGACATTTTCGAAGTTGTCAAAATTATTAATGATCAAAATGGAAAGATGCAGGATTTTTGCGATACAACTCCAGAGCCAAGGAAAATGCTGTATAAAGCATTATTTAGAAGTTTTCCGGAAAAATTCTTCCCGTTGGAAATGCCATCTGGAGAGATCCGTCTTGCTCCTTACCAGCCTTCAATATTGCTCTATCGAGGACAAACCGCCGATTACGGAAAATGTCTTCCCTCATTGCACCGTAATGAACCTTCCGAACTTGATTTTCTTATAGCAAGAATAAAACAGATCCAATTCGAATCAGTTCTTCTTGATCATCCAGCGGTAATAGATATAATCAAGAGTGGCCTTCATGTTAACTTTAAAGGACTTGCACAGCACTATTCTCTTGAAACGGAATTGCTTGACCTCACAAGTGATATATTAGTGGCGGCCTTCTTCGCCACATGTTCCTATTCGTGCGAGGACCATAAATATGTACCACAAACTGATTCATCAATTGGAGTTGTTTACAAAACCCAGCAATTGGCGCTATCTACTCGAGAACCAAACGCTAAATTAAAGTTCGACATTGTTGGATTACAGCCATTTTATCGCCCTGCGGAACAGAAAGCGTATTCTTATGAGTTTCATCCTATCGAGACATTTCCTGCACACAAGTTGTTGTTCAAACAGTCGAAAAAGCAATCTGAAAAAATTTATGAGATGTTCGAAGGAGGAAAGAAGCTTTTTCCGGAAGATTCTATTGTTCAAAAAGCCTCAAAGATATGCACAGGCAAATTATTGGATGAAAAATCTTTTTTATCTGCTATAGAAAGATATGTCTTCATTGAGAGACATGAGAAATACTTTAAAGGCTTATCAGAACGTGGTTTTACCATTTCTAAAGGCAACCCCCACTTGTTCTCGGAAGCAGAAATAAACAAGTTTCGATCTATGTGGGTATCGGAGGGAAAAGATGATTTCTTTTCAAAAATTGCTCGACCTCCACTTTTTACAATATAGTCGGGTAAAATGCAAGATTCGATCGCGAACAATTGTGCTTCAAAGAAATATCAATGAAATCAACTAAGAGGAATTATTATGACAGTAAAACATACACCATCAGGTGTAGTACACAAAGGAACTAAAGGTGGTAAAACAGGTTGTGGAGTTGATACAAAAAAGAACTCTGATCATTGGGTTTCGTCTTCACAACGAATTACGTGTGACAAGAATGGATGCAAAATTTAAAGATAACTTAAAACTTGTTTAATCAATAAATGATGGACTCGCAAAAACGCTGTCCTTAGATAACTAACTGAATTAATTGATTAAATTTTGATTTTAGTCTTGTTGTCTGCATGGCCTTATGTTAGGATAACCGTAATGAATTCAATTGGTTATCCGGAGAACATATGATCAACGTCAAGGACCACAAAACCTACGACATGTTCAACCCGTTTGAGCATCTCGGCCCGAAGCGACTTGCCCTGCTGGAGTCGTCCTGGGCACATTTGTTTCGTGAAGAAATTCTTCACCGGCTCCCTGCTGAGAAGCTCTTCCCTCTGTATAATGAATCTAGGGGCCGGCAGACCAAAGAACTCTATGCCATGCTTGGCCTGGTCCTTCTGCAGCAGATGGAGGATCTGACCGACGAAGAGACGGGGCAACAGTTTGCCTTTAATATTCTCTGGCAGTATGCGCTCAATGTCACCGATGCCTCTGATTTCAGTTCCTATGTCTCGCCTCGCACCCTCTGGACCATGCGGGATCATGTCGGTCGACTCGGTCTGGATCAAGAGCTCTTTGAAAATGTCTCTGAAGCACTGATCAAACTGTTTGATATGGACACTTCCAAACAACGACTCGATTCGGTGCATATTTTCTCTAACATGGCCCATTTAGGACGCATCCGGTTGTTTGTAAAAACAATCCGGAAGTTTCTGGTCAACCTCAAACGTCATCATGCTGATCTATACCAATCCATCGGGGAACTGACCAGCCGCTACGAAGAGAAAAACGACGGTCAATTTGCCGTCAAACCGAGCGAATCATCCCGGACTCTTCAGCAGGTCGGCGACGATTGCTTTGCTCTGATTGAACGGTTCAAAGATCAGGATATCGTTGTGGCGATGTCGAGCTATCAGCTCCTGGTTCGACTGTTTGGCGAGCAGTGCGTGGTTGAAACAACCGAGACCAACACCTTGGTGATCATCAAGCCGAGCAAGGAGGTCCCGTCCGATTCACTGCAGAACCCCCTCTGACCCAGATGCCGGCTATTGCGGCCATAAGGGGAAGGGATATCAGGTGCAGGTC
>JBDNGT010000489.1:0-3022 GCA_041689145.1 Geopsychrobacter sp.
TCGGGATCCCGCTACGGGTTACTGTCGGTGCGCGTGGGCTCAAAAATGCGCAGGTGGAACTTAAGGTGCGGGCTGATGGTGAGGTTGCCATGCTGTCAGTGGATGACGCAGCTGTCAGCTTGAAACTCAGAGTCGACGCGGCTCTCTGATCCACACAACGACAGGGGAAAGTGATATCGGAATCGAATAACATGGACAAATTCACTATTGACAAGTCAGGGCGGGTCACCTTAACCAAGGAACTTCAGACGCTGCTCGGGGAAGAGCCGCTGGTGAATCTTTCCTGCTCTTCACGTCACCTGATGTTCGGTCGTGAAGATGCGGGCGAGCAGGTTGTCATGGCCGGCTTTCTTGGCGATATGGTTATCCCGGACCTGCTCTCATTTTTCAATATGTTCCGCAAGACCGGTATCCTGCACTTCAATTTGGCCGCTGGTGAAAAATCACTCTATTTTCAGCACGGCGAAATCGTTTTTGCCGCCAGCAACTTCCCCAAAGAGGACCTCGGCGAGATGCTCTTTGCCACGGGCAAGGTTGAGCGTGATGCGTTGCAACATGCCCGTGAGATCTCCGCGGGGCGTACGACTCTCGGTAAGGTGTTGGTCGAGAGCGGAGCGGTCTCGCCGAAGGATCTGTGGCTGACGGTCCGGACTCAGGTTGAGGGGATTGTCTATCAGTTGTTCACCGCGGAGACCGGCAGTTATTCCTACCGCGCCAAGGCTCTTGATAGTGAGCAGATTATTCGTCTGTCGATGAGTACGCAAAATATTATTATGGAGGGGTTGCGGCGTCAGGACGAAGGCGCACTCTTTATGCGCAAGATCATCTCTTTGGAGCATTTCCCGCGAGGGACAGAGAAGCTCCCCGCCGATCTTTCGCAGGACGAAAAGAAATTCTACACCTATGCCCGTTCTGGCCAGATTTCAGCACAGGATCTGTTTCGCAAGTGTGGCCTCCGTGAATTTGATGGCATGCGTGTTCTTTACCGCCTACTTGAAAAACGCATGCTGGCGATGGAAGAACAGGCCGCAACTGAAATCGGTGGCGATCTCGGTCAGGTGTTGATGATTTATAACAGCGTCCTTAAGGCGATATACGGGCGAGTGACCAAGAAGTTTGAAGGATTTTCCGAAGAGATTAATCATTTCTTGCGTGACTTGCCACAGCCTTACTCGTTCGTACTACGTGACGTTGAATTGAAGGAAGACGGAACCCTTGATGGTCACCGGGTGGTACAGAACCTCACCGGGCTTGAAGAGGGTGATAAAAAGAAATTACTCGCCGATGCCCTGGGCGAACTGGTCTATATGGAATCGCTGGCGGTCCGCCGTGAGCTTGAGGCGGCGCAAGCCCAGTTGTTGATCGCGCGGGTGCAAGAGATCAGCAACCGGGTCAAGGCGCTAGTCGGGAGAAATGACTTATGATGGATGAAGCCCGCAAGCGCCTGATCTTTGCGCTGGATGTGGATAGTTTTGAAAAAGCCCGATACTGGGTTGAGCAGCTGCATCAGCAGGTTGGGCTGTTCAAGGTCGGCAAGCAGCTCTTTACCCGTTGTGGGCCAAGGGTTGTAGAGATGATTCGTGAGCGCGGGTCGGAGGTCTTTCTCGACCTCAAATATCATGACATCCCCAATACCGTCGCCAAGGCCGGGGTTGAGGCCTGTCGTCTGGGCGTGGGGATGTTTAATGTCCATGCCCTGGGCGGCCTTGAGATGATGTGCAAGACGGTTGAGGAAGTTGATGTCTGGTGTAAGCAGCAGAGTCAGCCGCGCCCAATCATGTTGGCCGTGACGATCCTGACTTCTTCAACCGAAGAGACCTTGCGGGGTGTGGGGATTGATCGATCGGTGGCGGAGATGGTCCCGCTTTTAGCAAAGTTGACCAAGGATGCCGGCTTCGATGGGGTGGTCGCCTCCCCAAAGGAAGTCGCCTTGATTCGTGCCGCTTGTGGCGAAGACTTTGCGATTGTGACTCCTGGGGTGCGCCCCTCTTTTACGGCCATGGACGATCAGAAGCGGGTCACGACTCCGGCTGAGGCGATTGCTGCCGGCGCCAGCCATCTGGTGGTTGGGCGTCCAATTTCGGTTGCCGAAAATCCAACTGAGGCTGCTTGCATGATCCTGAAAGAGATTGCCGGGGCGCTAAGCGGATCATGAGTGATTTGCTGCATGGAATAAATCCGGTTGTTGAAGCCCTCACCGCTGGTGAGCGTAAGCCTCTTGAGCTGTTTTTGCCAAACGGTCGACTCCCTGTGCGCTTGGCTCAGCTACGTGCACAGGCCGAAAAACAAGGGATCCGCATCCGTCTGATCGACAAGCCTGAATTCGACCGCATGGCGGGGCATAATCGCCATCAGCAGGTGCTGTTGCGCCTTCCTCCATATGTCTACGCCGAATTTGAGCAGCTTCTTGACTGTTGGAAGTCGAGTGGGCGGAGTGCTTTTTTTTTGATTCTGGATGGCGTTACCGATCCGCATAACTTTGGTGCAATCCTCCGAAGCGCCGAGGTCGCTGGCTGTCATGGTGTGTTTGTGGCCAAGGACCGAAGTTGTTCAGTCACCCCGGTCGTGGAAAAGACCGCGGCCGGAGCCTTAAGTCATCTGTTGCTCTGTCAGGTCACCAACCTTTCGCGGACCATCGAGGGATTGAAGAAGGCCGGCGTCTGGTGTTATGGCTTGGCCGGCGATGAGGGGTCACAGCATCTGTTCTCTGTCGATTTAACCGGCAACCTGGCCTTGATCGTTGGGAGCGAAGGCAAGGGGATGCGGTCCAACGTGCGCAACCATTGTGACGGTTTGCTGGCGATCCCGATGCGTGGCAAGATCGAATCGCTTAACGCCTCGGTTGCCGCAGCAGTTGCCCTGTTTGAAGTTGTGCGGCAAGCTTCTTAGCTTTTCTTGTTTAAAGCTCTTGACAAATGCTTAGTGCTGCCTGTATACATCGACGCTTGTCGCAGCTGATCAAAGGGCCCGCCTGAATGGCGGTAATTTTTTGCTTGCAATCGCTTCAAAAGCTGGGGTATAA
>JBDNGT010000490.1:0-7120 GCA_041689145.1 Geopsychrobacter sp.
AAAGTTCTTTTTGGAAGCATACGACGGGAAATAGGTCAAATTATCCGTCAGTTATGTCGTCAAAAAGGTGTTGAGTTGGTGGAAGGAAACGCAACAAGTGACCATATCCACATGGTTTTGAGTGTTCCACCAAAGTTCAGCATTTCCATGGTGATCGGGTATCTGAAAGGGAAGTCGGCTATTCAGATACATCGTCAGTATCAGGGTGTAAAGCGAGGCTTTACAGGCAAACACTTCTGGTCTCGCGGTTATTGCGTGAGCACCGTCGGTTTGGATGAGAAGATGATCCGAGAGTATGTTCGGCATCAGAATGAGTTGGATCAGCAACAAGAACTGAATTACTAACGTTAGTCCCTTTTAGGGGCTTTCCTCAGGCCACCTGCTATGCAGGTGGTCAGTGACTTTTAAGTCGGTAAACTAACGGCTCGATCTACGGAAAAAAAGCACAAGATTCGCAGTCCCGCCACAAACGGCAGGGCTGCTTAGTGCCCTTGTCGGCTCATTAAAACTTGACTTGGAGTCTATTCCAATCCGAAGATGAGTCTGAAGGGGGTTGTTTTGACGTAAAGAGCGGTAGTGATATCGTCGGCACTGATGGCCTGCCGTACAATAAATGGTGAAGACCTTTTCAGCTTGTCTGGCGATCTCGCGTATTTTCAATCCTCAACCCTGTGAAATGACAAGATGATTCAATTATTCAATGTCACCAAATCGTACGGTAAGGAGAATTTCGCCTTGCGGGAGATGACGGTTCATATTGAAAAAGGTGAATTTACCTATGTGACCGGTCCTTCGGGCGCGGGTAAAACGACTTTTTTGAGCATGCTCTACGGTGCTTCCAAGCCGACTCGTGGTCAAATCCTGATCAATGGGATAAACATTACACGCATGGCCAGCCGACAAATCCCCTACTTGCGGCGTAAAATTGGGGTTGTTTTTCAGGATTTCAAGCTGCTGAGTAGCCGGACTGTCTTCGAAAATGTCGCGTTTGCCCTTGAGGCACAGGGCAAGAAGCGCTACGAGGTGAGCAAAAAAGTTTATAAGGCCCTTAAAGAGGTTGGTCTGGAGCATCGTTTACAGCGCAAACCGATCGAATTGTCAGGTGGTGAGCAACAGCGGATCGCTATCGCTCGCGCATTGGTTGTGGAGCCGCTGATTCTCCTGGCCGATGAGCCGAGTGGAAATCTCGATCAAGAGGTTACCTTTGAGATTATGGAATTATTTAAACGCGCCAACGCTCGTGGCACCACGGTATTGCTGGCAACCCACGATCACAGTCTTTACAAGCGATTCCCGAAAAGGGTTCTGGGCCTGGAAGATGGCCGTTTAGTCATGGACCATCAGCCTTAATGCAGGGTTCGACGTTCCAGGTTCGACGTTCCAGGTTCGAGGTCTAGGTTGATTTGAGCTCCGAACATCGAACGTCGAACTTCGAACCCATCTTTTTTGGAGGTTCCGGTTGTGCTCGAAAATATTCGCTATTTTATCCGTCGAGCTCTGCGTAATATGCGCCAATGGCCGGTACTTTGTACGGCCGCAATTTTAACTATGGCGGTTGCTCTGGCGACCATGGCGACTTTTTTTCTGGTTGTTATCAATATCCAAGGCTTGGCGACCAGTTGGAGTAAAGAGGTCCAGGTCGTCGCTTACTTTCAGTTCCCCCCCTCACACAATCAGTTACCCGCTTTGATCCGTCAGGTTGAAGCCTTTCCTGATGTCCAGCATGCAATCTTTATCTCTAAGGCCGAAGCACTCGTGCGTTTTCAAGCGCGCCTGGGTGATGATGCCGGAATGCTTGATGGGGTCAGTCCTGATCTGTTACCGGCCTCCCTCGAGGTCACTCTGAAAGCAGGGTCGCACAATCGCGAAGGGGTTGCACGGGTTGTTGGCGAACTCAAAAAAGATTCCCGTTTCGATGATTTACGTTTTGGGCAAGAATGGTTGGAGCGGTTTGAAAATTTTGTTGATCTCCTTAAATTTGTCGGTTTAATCCTTGGCAGCTTTTTTCTTTTAGCGGCGCTTTTTATTGTTTCCAATACCATTAAGCTGACATTGTACACGCGACGCGATGAACTTGAGATTATGGCTCTGGTCGGGGCTACAAAAAGATTTATCCAAATTCCATTCCTGCTTGAAGGAGCCCTTCAGGGTCTTGCCGGGGGGGTGTTATCTCTCGGTTTTTTGATTCTCTCTTTTAAGCTGCTTCTGCAGAAGAGTCTGCAATCGTTCTGGTTAACCCCCGTCGGATTCGATCCGGTATTTCTGGATGGAAATCAACAATTAACCCTGGTTTTATGCGGTGTTTTGCTCGGCTTGCTCGGGAGCTTGGTTTCACTGCGTAAATTCGTGCGGTTTTAGATCCTATGTTTTTTTTACTTTTTCGGATTGCTGTTTTTCTGCTCCTATTGCTGCTGCCTCTGTCGGCATTTTGTGCCGAACAGCAGGACAACCGCGCCCTTTTAAAGCAAATTCGGCAGCGGATAGAACAGACAAGCAAAACACTCCAAGATCAACAACAACAGGAACTCTCTCTGTTGCATGATCTTGCACTGATTAACACCAGCTTGCAGGGAACTGATCGGCGTATCCAAAATTTGCAGAAGGAGCAGCAGCGCGGTAAAAAAAATATTTCCACCGTGCGAGTCGGAATCGAACAGGGGCGTCGGGATCTGCGTGCACAGGAACATAAGCTGCAAAAGCGTCTGGTTTCACTCTATAAAGAAGGCAATACCGGGGTTCTTAAAGTTCTATTCTCATCAAATTCACCCATGGATCTCGCTGAACAGTATCTGTACCTGTCATGCATACTAGAGAATGATAAAGTAATGATGGCGGAATTCCGCGGGGTTATTGGGCAACAGCAGGTGCGTTTGGCTGATTTGGAAATGCTGCAGCAGAAACAGCAGCAACACCTGAGTAATGAGACATCGGAACGTGAGGACGCTCACTCAGCACGTCAACTTCAGGCTAAACTTCTCAGCAAGGTGCGCCTAGATAAATCGCAGCTCCGTGTCGAACTGCAGAAACTGCAGGAAAATGCGCAGCGGCTCGAAGATCTGGTCAAAAACCTTGAGCGTCTAAATATAAAAGGGAATGGAAATTTCGCGACCCTCAAGGGGAGGCTCCCCTGGCCAATTAAAGGCTCTTTATTGGTTGGCTTTGGTACTCAGAAAAATTCTGAGCTAGGAACCCTGTTTGAAAGTCATGGCGTTCAGATTTCCGCTTCTAAGGGCATGAAGCTGCGGGCGGTTGCTACGGGCAAGGTCGTCTTTGCCCGCTGGTTCAAGGGCTACGGCAACCTGCTCATTGTCTCGCATGATGGTGGCTATCATACCCTGTATGCCCAGGCAGACAGCTTGCTTAAACAAGTTGGTGAGCGTGTCGAAGTAGGCGAGCCCTTAGCCGTTGCCGGTTTACCCGGTGAACAGGGGATCTATTTTGAGGTCCGGAAGAATGGTGCTCCGGTGAATCCAATAACATGGTTGCAACCCAGATGAGGTCTAAGTGTGTTAATCCGTTGCAGGAAGAGGTAAATATGCCGATTATCCGTTTCATCATTTTGATCCTACTGCTGCTCGGAGTGCTGCTTTCACATGTGGTGTTTGCGGAACAGACCGCCGAGATTGCGCACGATTCTGGCAACGCCTATGAAGACATTGAATTATTTACCGATGTCTTGGCAATTATTCATCGGAGTTACGTTGAAGAGGTAGATATTCGTGATCTGATCTATGGCGGGATTAGGGGGATGCTCGCGACGCTCGACCCGCATAGCAGCTTCTTGACCCCTGATCTTTATGCCGAGATGCAGGCCGATACTCAAGGTGAGTTTGGCGGGGTTGGTATTGAGGTGACCCTCGAAGAGGGCACCCTGACTGTGGTTTCACCCATTGAAGGCACACCAGCCCAGCGAGCGGGCATTCGTGCCAGAGACCGGATTGTGCAGATTGACGGCAAGTTGATTCAAGACCTTGACCTGATGAAGGCTGTTCGCATGATGCGCGGTCCTGATGGTGAAAAACTCACCTTGAGTATCCGTCGCGAGGGGGCGGATAAACTTTTAGAGTTTGAGCTGGTGCGTGAAGTTATCCAGATCCGTAGCGTGAACGGTAAAACCCTTGAGCCTGGTTTTGTCTATGCCCGAATCAGTCAGTTTCAGGAACGGACGGCCAGCGAACTGAAGAGCTTATTGTCGAAAATTCGCGTTGCGAATAAGGACAAACTCAAGGGGTTGATTCTCGACTTGCGTAATAATCCGGGAGGACTTCTTGACCAAGCGGTTGCAGTTTCGGACCTCTTCCTCAGCCAGGGCTTGATCGTCTATACTGAGGGCCGCGATGAATCGAATCAGTTACGCTTTCAGGCCTCAGACGAAGGGACAGAACCGAATTACCCTCTGGTGTTACTGATCAACGAAGGGAGTGCCAGTGCTTCTGAGATCGTAGCGGGGGCGCTGCACGACCATGGTCGTGCGCTATTACTTGGTGAGCGAACCTTTGGCAAAGGTTCAGTCCAGACAATTATCCCATTAAGTGATCAATCCGGTCTGAGATTAACGACGGCGCGTTATTTTACCCCGAGCGGCATCTCTATACAGGCCAGAGGAATTGCTCCGGATATTGAAGTTCCTGACCTCGAATTGCCTGAAATCAAGAGCAAGGGACACTATCGAGAAAAGGATCTGAATAACCATTTTGAAGCACAGTCCGAACAAGAAAAAAAAGCTGAATTACCTCAGATCGATGTGCAGGAGCGACATGATTTCCAGTTGATGCGCGCTTTGGATCTTTTAAAAGGGCTTGAATACTTTCAGCAAGCTCAATCGATCAGCGTTTCCTGATATCTCTTTTGTTTTCAATCAATCAAATTTGGGACGATCCATTCTCCCTTTTTTTTTAAGTGGATTTTATGACAGGTAACAAGAAAACCGCTCGGAAGAAGGGCAAAAAATCGAAATTTTTGGCAAGGGAAAATCTTGTTTTGGCAATCATTCTCCTTGTTTTTGGGAGTTTTATTATGGCGGGCTTGATCGTCTATTTCGGCCTGCAAGTTCAACCCGTATCGACCCCAAAATCTCCGCCAGAAAAGAATCAAATTAGGACTTATGCGGATATCAAGCGCTTGGTAGAGGCCGAACTCCTGACCAACACCAACTCGCCTGGCTGGCAACACCTTGAAAGCCCGGCCGATCTGGTCCGCCTGCAGATGCGAGGCAATTATCCTGAATCGTTGCGGCTGATGGAACTTGCCACCCGCATAGCGCTGACCGATAGCCCGGCTCAACTTGATCTGGCTCCACGCCAAGGACTTGTGCGAGTCTACTGGCAGGGGATACTCCGCATGGAGTTACGCTATCAGGTGACAGAACAGCTGCTGCAACAACGCCCCATGGTTGCGATTATTATGGATGATATGGGTCGTGATCTGGCCGGTTTCAACGAACTTCTGGAGCTTTCCTTGTCGATAACGCCGGCTATTCTGCCCCAGACCTCCTTTGCGACCCGTGGCGCAAAAGTCCTCTCAGACAAAAAACAGGAATACATGATTCACCTGCCGATGGAACCGAAGAAATATCCGTTGATCAGTCCCGGGCCTGACGCCCTGTTGTTGAGTCTAAGTGCCAAGGAACTCAAACAGCGCTTGCAACTTTATATGCAAAGAGTGCCGGGGGCGGTTGGTGGAAATAACCATATGGGCTCAGGTTTTACTGAAAATCGTGACGCGACGCATACCATATTGGAGGAACTGAAGGCTTCCGGCCTCTTCTTCGTTGACAGTCGAACGATCGGAGACTCGATTGCTTTTGACGAAGCTCGGCGGATGGGGATGCGTACTGCTCAGCGTAATATCTTTCTCGATAATGAGGAGAATGTCGAATATATCAGTCGACAAATTCGCAAGATGGTTGAAATTGCCGAAGAGAAGGGGGTTGTGATCGCTATCTGCCACCCCTATCCCCAAACATTTCAGGCATTGCGTCAGAATAAGGACTGGTTGCGCGAGCAGAAGGTCGATTTCGTGCGGGCTTCGCGCGTGGTCAAGAGTTATTGAATTTACGTTTAAGGGAATACCGGGTTAGTCCTGGTTGCAGTGTCGACCTCTTTGGGAGATTCGAAGTCGAGCCGTGCCCGGCTGAAAACGGTCTGGAACCGTGCATAGCTGGTTTCGGTCAGAATTTGGCCGTTCGTGCCGCTATTCTGTCTGAGCAGCAGCAGTTTATTAGGATCGTTTTGCGGTAGTGCGTGTTCAAGCAGATTGTGCAGAAAGGGCCTGCCCCTTCGCAGTGGACCCCGCGATGTTTTTATGTCGCTGACACGCTGTGAGAGGGTTTCGCCGTTCTTGTCGAGGCGTGCGAGGGTGACCTTGAGTTCACTCTGACGTTGCAGCAAAAAGTAAGAGCGCTGCGCAGATTCACGAAAGATCTCCCTGATTGCAGTACTCGAACCAGATTTCTGTTCCCCGTAAAGGTCGCTGAAAATCATCTCATAGAAACAATTTTCCTCGATAAAACCACAGAGGTCGCGGTCAGAGTTTTCGGCGTAAAAGGCCTTTTGCCGCTGTTGTTGGTCCAAATGCTGCCCGCAGCATAGGCAGTGACCGATGAGCCGCTGATGGCGTTCCTGTTCCCGCTGTGTGAGGTTAATCACCCGAGTCCGTTGCCCCTCAGAAATTTCACTCATGCGGTTCGGCCCCTTTTCGAGATATTCCAGATAGATCTGGCGGGCGAGGTGGCTAAATTGCAAGTGGACCTCAGTCGAGCGCCCGTGGGTTAAGATCGAGTACACTTTCCCTTCGGGGTTGGTCGCGAGTGATTCAACCTTGGGGCTCTTGGCGATAAATCCTTCGAGGCAGCGATAACCGCGATTGATTGCATAGGCCTTCAGCAGTTGGTAGGAGTTGCGAAAGGGTCCGCTGTAGTGAATCCGTGAGTCGATCAGGCAGGGGAGAAGCCGCAACGTGGAGTGCGAAATACCGTGGTCGGTGAAGAAGTTTGCCAGGTGCTGACAATTCTCCAGCGAAGGTGCATCTTTGATTGGGACTATCACGCGATCAGCCGCATAGAGCGCGTTGCGGGTATAGGGATCGAGGATTGGGCAGGTATCGATAATCAGGATTCCTT
>JBDNGT010000491.1:0-3925 GCA_041689145.1 Geopsychrobacter sp.
AGTTTGCTGCTCTGGTTTCTGTTTGGACCGAAAAGCGCCCGGTAGCAGCACCGTTATCGACGCTGAAAGAGACGCGGCTCGTTCCTTCGCAGGGACAGGCTGCCGCGGAATTCAGCGTTCATGATCCGCGAGGATTTCTCTACAGACGATCCGCGGTCCGGCCAGATGAAAGAAAAACGGCCCGAAGCTCTAAAGACCAGTCCGGACCGCAACAGCAATACCGCCGATCAGGCAGTAGATTCAATCATGCCGTGCTAATTGCGTCGTGGCCACTCCCCCTTGCTCCGTGAGAGTTCCTCGAGAATGCGATAATCATATATGTGCGCATCCCCTTGAGGATCCTCGAAAGTAACCTGTTCGCCGGAACAACTCTTCACGCGCCCTTCCTCGCCGTTCTCAGGATGGCGCACAAAGATGTCCCGACCTTGTTCGGCTTCGACGCTGACAAATTCGAAACGATCTTTTTCCATCTGATATTCCTTTCCGCAAAGCAGCTCACCTGAGATGCTGTTGTCCACTATTCCGATTGTACAGCAGCTTGTCGCAATAACGTCAGTCGGCTGTGTCTTCCCATTTGATGGCATCGGCCGGACAGATATCATCACACGGTACAGGTCTCCTTGTCGATGTTGTAACTAGGGTCTCCTTCGCTTATCGCGGAAACTGGACAAACCAGTTCGCAAGCGCCACAGGTCGATGGCCATCGAAAATGATCTGCTGGACCGCCTGCTTTCCGACTACAAGAAACTCGAAGATCTGATCGAGGAAACAGGGTTGCTCAAACAACTTACCAACGCCCTCCTGGAACGAGCGCTGGAAGGAGAGCTAACCGACCACCTGGGGCACGAAAAACATGCTCCCGTAGCGAACCAAGACGGCAACGCCCGCAATGGTAAGTTTCCAAAAACCATCAAGGGCGAATTCGGCAAACTGCCGATCAATGTCCCGCGTGACCGGAATAGCACTTTCGATCCAATCATTATTTCGAAGGGACAGACCCGCTTTGATGGCTTCGATGACAAGATCCTTCCCACCATGCTCGCGGGATGACCACGCGGGAGATCCAGGGGCATCTGGAAGAAATCTATGGCGTCGATGTTTCTCCCATCTTGATTTCTAGCGTGACCGATGCCAACTCAGATGAGGTCAAGATCTAGCAGAATCGCCCGTTGGATGCCCTCTATCCCATCGTGTATATGGATGCTGTCCGGGTCAAGGTGAGGGACAACGGCCACGTCATCAATAAAGCGGTCTACCTGGCCCTTGGTGGCGTCAACATGGACGGCGTCAAGGAGGTTCTGGACATGTGGGTGGCCGAAAACAAGGGCGCCAAGTTCTGGTTGCAGGTGGTGCCCGAACTGAAAAACCGTGGCGTCAAGGATATCTTCATCGCCTGCGTGGATGGGCTCAAGGGCTTCCCTGAGGCCATCGAGACAGTCTTTCCCCGCACCCAGGTCCAACTCTGCATTGTTCACATGGTGCGCAATTCGCTCCGGTATGTCTCCTGGAAGCAGCGCAAAGAGATGGTCGCCGAATTGAAGAACATTTACCAAGCACCGACCGCCGATCAGGCCGAAATGAACCTGACTGCGTTCGAGGAAAAATGGGACAAATCCCACCCCTCTATCGGCCAGAGTTGGCGGAGGAACTGGGAGCGCATCACCCCGTCTTATGCTTACCAGCGGACATTCGCAAGGTGATCTACACAACCAACGCCATCGAATCACTGAACATGTCGCTGCGCAAGGTCACCAAGAATCGGGGCTCATTCCCCAACGATTCGGCCATGTTCAAGCTGCTCTACTTGGCATTGAACAATATCGCTAAGAAATAGAGCCGCCCGGTGCGAGGCTGAAAGGCCACACTCAATCGTCTTTCAATCCTGTTCGAAGGCAGAATGCCAATTTACTGACATCCGAAACCTAACCCATTTACGCAAACTGCTTTACAGGCTCCCATATGCGGATTTATTGGTTATACGGTCTGACAAGCAATAAAAAATTTTCTTCTATCATTTTAAGTATTCTCACCCTTTCAGTTTGACATTGTTGGAATTTAGAAACCATTTTTCACCAGTAAAAATCAGTACCATTATAACACCGGACAAAGCCACAACAAAAAGGTCAGAGGATACTTTAATCCAAAGAAATGCTCCCAGGATAATCACGTCAAATAGCAAGGCGGTACTAACAATAACAGGGTTTGCATTGACATCTTTTCGTAACCTAGTTAACACTCCCCAATGAACAACCATATCCATAACAATGTAGAAGATAGCACCCAATGAGGCAATCCGTGTTAAATCGAAGAATATGGTTAAACCAATGGCAATTACGATGGTGTAAACCAACATGTGCTTTTGAATACTACCCGACATACCAAAATGGCTATGAGGAATGAGCTTCATATCAGTCAACATAGCGGACATTCGAGAAACAGCAAAGACATTGGCGATAACCCCCGAAACAGTTGCTATAATGGCAATGCCTACTGTAAACCAAAGTCCATATTTACCAAATGAGGGGCGGGCTGCCTCAGCAAGGGAATAATCCTTAGCTTCAATAATGCTGGGCACAGAAAGGTTTGCAGATACCGCAAAGGCGACCAATAAATAAACCACGGTACATATGAAAAGAGAAATGATGATGGCTCTGCCAACATTTTTATGAGGATTCTTTACCTCACCACCGCTATTGGTGATAGTGGTAAAGCCTGCAAAGGCCAGTGTGGTCAGGGCAAAAGCTCCTAAATAGCTTGCGATGCTGAGTTCTCCTGATACTTCGGAAGGGATTGCTGATTGAAATGAAAAGCCAGCTACCCATAATCCGCCCAAGGCAAAAACCGCAATTCCACCTACTTTTAAAATGGCCATAATTAGTGCTGTTCTTTGTACGGTCTTATTCCCTGCAATATTGATCAGGAATGTGGCGACTAATAATATTACCCCTAACAAGGGAGCCCAAAAACTTCCTGTGTTTCCGTCAAAAAGCTGCATAACATAGGTACCAAAAGTACGAGCCACCATGCTTTGGTTGATGATCATGGCAAATACCATTAACAAGGCCGAACCTACTGCAATGGTGGTTTTACCGTAAGCTTTTATTAAAATCATGGCAATTCCCCCGGAAGAGGGGTAGGCATTAGATACTTTTATGTAGGAGTATGAACTCAAACTCACTAAAATTGCTCCGACTAAAAATACATATGGGAACAAATCACCAGATAGCTCTGCTACCTGTCCCAGTAATGCAAAGATTGCAGCTCCAATCATTACACCTGTTCCTAATGAAACAGCTCCTAATAATGTCAAACTATTTTTTTTGTACTGACTCATTTGTTTTAGCACCTTTCTGCTTAATTATTTATATACTCTGTTTGTTTTGTGAACGTTAATGGTTTTCGGTATGATGCTTTAACAGTTTCTTCAAACTATCCAGCCAATCAGTATTTTTTTTTGGTATTCAATTCCCGGTGTTCCATATGTCTTCCCCAGTAATAGTGACCTTCGTTATTGTGGCAGTGTAACTTCTCTTCTGTGAAATCAATTCTTCACCCAGTGCTGCCTGGAATTGTGTGTTGAAAAAGTGAGGATTTCAGTTCCCTTGTTGGTGACGACTAAACCACTAACAAGGGAACTGAAATGACCCACCACGAAAACGATACCCCAATTGCACAGGTGATGGAACCCCTGATTAATAATGGTATGGCGAGCATGGGAGAGGCCTTTGGGGCTCTTCAGCAGAATCTGTGGGTAGCCTCCGGCTCAGGAAGCTTTCCAAGTGTGTGATATAGCGCTAGTTTTATGACTTCAAAGTTCTTGAAACCGTAAGCTTTTTTCGTGGTCACTTTCGCTTTGTTGTTGAGACCCTCTACGGCGCCGAGGGCTATCTGCTCTTTTGCTCGAAACCAGTTAAGAATCAAGCTC
>JBDNGT010000492.1:0-6560 GCA_041689145.1 Geopsychrobacter sp.
TCCTTGAACGAGCGCGCCGGTCCTTCGGCGCTTATGGTGGATGTTTCAACAAATCAAAACCCTGCAATTTCGACAGGCTTTAAGCCATCTAAATTTGAAAGTTCGAAGCTTCCATCCGGGTTAACTGACAAAGTTTTGTGAACTTTAGCTGAAGAATATTGACCGGACTTACAATTGTGTGCCCACCAAATAACCTTCTCGACAGCCATACTGCCTTCCGGGCGAGCTGAAGATGCATCACCTTCAAACAGTCGTGGGAGAACAGCCTTGATTGTTTCAGCATCTGCGTTGTTGAAACCGGTGCGCTCCGCTAATTGTGGATTCATACTGCCGTAGGTGACATAGATTGCCTTATCAACGCGATGCTTCATCCCCATAGTATCCGAGCTCTTTTTTGTACCATCCCCCTCACCGCTCACACTTTTCGTTATCTGAATGCTGGTAATGCTGACAGGTTCAACACTGAAGGCGGAATGAATAGAAACAGGTCCACGAATAGGGATTGAAACACCTTCCTTTTCATCGCCCTTAAATGCGAACAATTGGCCAAAGGTTCTAACGTCCAGCCATTTATCACATGCCAATTTACCAGCTTTCCCAGGTGGTGTTTTTTTGCTATTAAAAGCGTCCTTACCCAGACCATGCTCGCTCGACTCAGCTCGTACTTTTAAACTCGGCATCCCATCAATTTTCTTCTCATCGGACTGGACAAAAATTGCATGCCCTCCCTCTTGTAAGCGATCTCTTATTTTTCTCTTGAGGCAGACATCTGAGATTTCACCAAAACCGTCATAATCGGTCCGCGGCCGATTTCCATTTAAGGGATCACCATTAGGGTTGGCGTTCTTAACACTAAAAATCACGGCAAAATCAATCTTGTTTTCAAGGCTGTTCATAGTAATTCTCCTTTTATTCGGTCACATTCGCATCATCAGCGATCAATTGACGGTAAGACATTCTTTGACAGTGGTAGCCCAATAAAAATTCCCCGGTCAGAGAATCTTCACGGCTAAAGTCATCATCTTTAAAGGCCGCCATAATTGCATCGAGTTCTTTTTTCCTGTTCACCAAAAAACCGGTGCGCGAAGCTTGCAATCTTTGCATGTACGGCTGCAAACCCAACTCAATATTTCGCCAGGTCGAGAAGGGCCTATCGGCAAACCTTTGCATCAGTCTGGCAGCAGTGGTCGGACGGTTCTCTCCCGCCACCGACAATGCAACCTCTTCTATTTTTTCAGCTATCGCTAAAAGCCGTCCATACAAATAATCCCTTGAATCTCTACTCTCTTCGAGTGTCATTGCATACTCCCTCCGGTCTGAGTTTCGTTGATAAAAGCCTTTGTAAAGAGCACAGGCTACACCTACGTTTCTTTCCCATTCCCATTTTTCATCTTTTTTGTAAGCCATCGGATTGCTTGCTCTGCGGACAGCCGCCGTAACAATATCCCGGGGAAAGGGCTGGCCATCGATAATGCAAGGCATGATGCGCTCAATCAGATTTTTCTTCAGAGTGTTGTTGCTTTTCAGGACATCACCATATGCCGCCTCAGCAATCGTTCTTGGAATAGGTGAACTTATCGGCCAGATGGTTTTCTTGAATGATTTATTACCCGAGATTTCAATTTTATGACGTTGTGGCCAGGCGAACTGATGATGCCAATCTTCAACTCTTTGCAAAAATTCACTGGCCAGCAGTTCACGGTAATAAGTCACGCCCATGCGGCCTGGAGTTGCAGCATCCAATCCCATGATGACTATCTGCTCATTCGCTTCTAATTTGGAACGGTATCCAGCAATGTACGAATTGAACCTCTGGGCAAAGGAATCTCCAAGATCAATACTATAATCAAGCGATTGCTCCGGCTCATCAACGACATCCTTCAGCAATGCAACAGGTTGCTCAAGCAAATCCCAGGAGTCCTTCAACGGATCAGGGATGGTCTTACCCGATACGGCCCAGGCAACATACACTTGATCGCCGTTCCGAAATCCTTGTCGACTCAATAACCACCTGAGAGCATTATGAGCCTTTTGCGTGACATCAAAACCCACACCTGCGGCTTGCCCACCATCCCCACCAGTAAATCTACCTCTGAATGTAAAACCTGAAGAATCATTTGCGGACAAGAGCTTGGCTTTATCACCAGTATGGCGAAGTTTGGCAGGATGATTTGTCGCTAAGATCTGCTCTTCCCCAGTCACAAAACAAAGTCCAGACAAACCATCTTTGCTAGCGTCAAACTGAATCCAACTTTCCTGAAGCGATACGTCTGTCCAGGTTTCGGCATTCAAGCACCCCTCTTGTTCTACCTGCCAGCAAACCAAGGCATCACCCTGTTCAATTTCGGGTTTATCCTTATTTGCTCTTTTTTCTTTTGAGAGTGCGGGAAGAACTTTGAATATCAGAGGCGCCAAGTTTTCCTTGCCAGAATCAAACGGCCAAGAAGCCAGGAAATTCCCGTTACTACCAATATGTAAAATTTTAGATACAATCAGGTCTGCAACCAATCTCCCCTTCTTGATGTATTTGTATACTGCTTGAGCCTTGGCGTGTGCGTGGGGGGAATTGCACCATTCGGCAAGCTGTTTCTCGTAGGAAGAAAAATACGATTTTTTCCTACCACCATATGCAGGATAATCCTTGGCAACATATTGGATTTTATCCGCCAAAGGGTGAGGAGCTTCACCACTGCTTCTCCCTGCTGATTTTTCCGTTGCAGGCAAAACAATTTGTGTTTTCTCCAGCACCTCAGCTCTTTTGAAATTGCCATGACCATCAATAACGATTTTGATATGAGCATTTTGCAAAGTGTGGCTGATCGGCATCAACTTCTCGTCATCAGGCAGAGCGAGCCCAACAGCCGCTTCGTACGTCTCATACAACTTCGCTAACCAACTCATAACAGCGCCTCCTCCCGCTCAACAGGCAAGACATTCTCGCACAGGCCAAACTCCTTGGGGATCATCTTGCGTATGAAGCGGCGAGTTTCACACTCTTCTGGTCGCGGGAATTCAATAACACCGTGCCGCATAGTTACATGCCAGAAACGGCTATGCAGTTCGGGCTTGCCGGTCTCGTCAGGATAATCGAAGCCATGAAACATCAAATCGAAACCAAGTTCATCAATCCCGTCATAAGCCCCTTCTCCTTCACCAAAATTGCAGGGTTCGACATAACCCTGACAATCACGAGTTCCGAGAAAAATATCCTGCCGACCTCCTTTTTCCAGTACACGTTTGGCAATATTGAAGTGCTTGCCTTCAATACGATCCCGTTCCAAATTTTCCTGATGTTTGTTCCACTCAAAGTGGGCAGTCACCTGATACTCGACATCATGTAGAAAGGTGTAAATTGCCAAACTGTTTCCACCTCCCCAGACCAATGGTTTTGTGCCCTTAGTCTGAGTTCGCAACGGCTTCATGACACGCACCTTATCAACATGCCAAACAATCGTCGGTTTCCAGTAGATCGACTTTAAGACCCCCTTTATCGCTTCGTAAGTTGGCACATGGTACGAGCACTTTTCTCCCCCTGTTTTGGTCACCGGATCGGTAAACAGAGCATAGCGACCCCACAAGCTGAAACTGATACTGTTTTTCATCAGACCTCCTCCTTACCCTATCTGCGTTTCTAAACCGCTGACTTCCTCAATAGACAAACCGAATTCCTTGCTGTAGTGCCGCTCATCGACACAAAAAAGATCACCCCCACGAATCGGGATGATTGCATCCTTATCTTTCAACCTTCGCCAAATATTTGGGAACACGTTCACGCTATATTTTTGGGCCCGTTTAATCAATTGCCGCACCTTACCGGGATCTTGTTCGGCACAAAGTTCAGCTATTATTTCCTTACCGGCGCCATAAGGAACAATAACCGCCTCGGTCGGTGCATCAATCGCCTTGAAAATTCGGCCAGCGGTCTTGAACGACTGTTGAAGCATGAGCGTGTCTCCATTGCGACCGACATTGTTTCTGTTATCACTCAGTAAATTCAACAAAGTGTCGTTACGTGCGGCTGCTCTGGCACTAACTGGATAAGCCATCTCTTCTGATCGTTGAAAAAAATAATAGGAAAAATATTGTTCCATCACATCGGGGTTGAGCAAGTCAGCCCCATTCTGCTCCGACATAACCCTCAATGCTTTGTCTCGGCCTTCCTTGATATCTTCCAGCATTTCTATCGATTCATGATCCGGGTTCACCACATGCACTGTCGCGGTTGGGCTATTTCCATTTCGGTTACAACGGCCAGCAGCCTGGGCGATAGAGTCCAGACCCGCTAGAAATCGGATAACCGAAGCGAAATCGACATCGACCCCCGCTTCAATTAATTGCGTGCTAACGCAGAGTACGGGTAACTCATCATCCAACCGTTGCCTTATCTCACTCAGAATTTCTTTGCGGTGAGCAGGGCACAAACTGGTACTGAGGTGAAAAACGCCCGCAGTGCCTACCCGATCCCTGCAAAGGTTGAATAGCTGTTGCGCCCACGCCTTGGTGTTGACAATAACCAGACAACTGCCCTTAGTTTCATACTCGCGTATTGCTAAAGCTGCTAACTCTGATTCTGACCAGCCTCCTGATCGGACCTGGTTATTGATCTCGACCCTCTTCAACTGAGCAAACAAGGTACTTACATCCCGAACAAGTTCATTCTTAGGGGAGAGATTCAACTGCCCTAGGTCTGATTCTTTCAATTTATTCAACAGGGGTTGTGTCGCGGTGCAGAGCAATGCTGTTGTTCTGGTGTGTTCGGTCAAGAAATTGATCGAATTACAAAAGAGATGGACACATTTAATCGGCAGGGTCTGAACCTCATCGAATATCAGCACCGAGTTCGCCAACTGGTGCATTCGTCTTGGCCCTCTGGTCCCACCACCAAAAAGCGTTTCGAGAAACTGAACCATGGTCGTAAATACGATTGGCGCATCCCAGTTTTCCGAAACCAACTTGTGCTGCCAGGTCTGTTGTTCCGGCTCAAGATTGGAATGATGCTCTAGGACCCACGGGGTCTCGTCATCTTCGCTTTCGATGAGCTTACGAATTTCCTGGGCATTTTGTTCAATGATGGAGGTATAGGGGATGATGTAGATGATTCGCTCTAGGTTGTGTTTGCGCGCATGATGCAGCGCATAGCGCATACTGGCGAAGGTCTTGCCACCACCTGTTGGTACCGTGAGGGTGTAGATGCCTTGGCAATCTACAGAGCGCTCTCTGCACCGGTCAGAAATATCTCTACGAATATTATCGATATCATTTCGAATCGGGAGGTTCGATAGTTTCTCCTCCAAACGGTCAATCGCGATTCCCCAATTGACCGGCTCGTTCCTCAGAAACTTTTTATTTTCTGGATTCTCAAAGTCCTCCTTGTTTGCTTGATAGTTTTGTCGTGCCAACCTCCGAAACATTTTGTTTTCTGGATTCTCAAAGTCCGCACTGTCAATCCGGTCAGCATCTATCAAGCAGCTGTAGAGAAAACGTATCCATAGGCCTACTTTGAAGTGTTTTACAGTTTCTGATTGTTCCGGTGGTGCGTTTACAAGTGCTGCTATTTGGATCAGACAATTTTGAATCAGCTGCGGCGTTGCAAGCACATTCAATTGCTTCAGTAGTTCTTCAGCGGCAACCGTTTCACACTCAGACAAATGCGTCGCTTGGTCATCTTTATCGATCCGCTTGAGAAAACTGTTGCCCCCATCGGGATTCAGACAATCGATTAATCCACCATGGTGTGATGCCAGACAAACCGCAAGGATTTGACCGGCCAACTTCCCTTGTGGCCCGTATTGTTTGAATAGTTGCCAAATCCATTGAGCACCTGCTGTTGAATGATCGATCTTCCCTTTTAGGGCGCTTGAATCAACATGCTCGTCATCAATATCAGGATTGAGAATACCGGTTGCCGATTTGATGTAGGTTTGAAATTGCTGACTGAACTTTCCAAAATCGTGCAAGAGGCCGAGTAATTCGCCCATATCGGGCAGATTGATCTTCTCAGTTAACTCGCGACAAATTTGCGAAACCTCTGCAAGATGCGACTCGACAGATTGCTCTTTCTGATCGTATTTTCTCACATGAGCAATATATTTCATGCCACCTCCTCGATCTCATGGCAAACAACCCCTTCCAGATGTTCGCCAAGCGGTTGCCAGTCTGATTTATCCGGGTTATCTGTCGAATGTGCGTAAAATTTATCCATCAGCGCCTTCCTCTTCAGCCCTTATCCTGCCGACCAACCCTACTCCCACCCTATGACACAATAAGTCACACTCTCCACAACAAAATCAAAAAACATTTTCCGATCAAAATCATTGGACTGGCACGGGGCCTGAAACCGGGCGGACACGGGGCCTGAAACCGGGCGGACACGGGGCCTGAAACCGGGCGGACACATGGGCCTGAAACCGGGCGGACACATGGGTCCGCCCCTACGGTTCATGGTTGGCGGGGTTTTCTTGGTCGGTGGTCCGGCGCGTCGGGTTGTCGCGGATGTACTGTCGGATGTGGTGCAATTCGGTTTCGTCACGAATGATCCGTTCGTAATAATTGCGTTGCCA
>JBDNGT010000493.1:0-7398 GCA_041689145.1 Geopsychrobacter sp.
CAGATTATCGCTGGAGTAGCCATCGGGCCTATCTGGGAAAAGAGCTGATCCCCTGGTTGACCTGCGATTCGGTGCTTTCGCATCTGGCTAAAACGATCAAGCCCGCCCGCAGGATTTTTGCAGATTTTGTAGCAAGTCAGCAAGGGTTGGGTCATCGGAAAGAATTCCACGGAGCAGGCAGTAAAGATGCGCGGATTTTGGGGGAAGATCGTTTTTTGAACGAGGTCCTGCATCTGGCAGAAGAGGTACCGCTGCTGCGCCCAGACCTTGAAACTACGCTCTCCCTGGTTACTGAATATTTTCAGCGCGATGCTGAAGAGCTGCGTCTACCCGGTCAGAAGCAGAATATCTCGCAGCTGCGTGCTTTTGTGGCTTGGGCTGTTCTCGAATGTAGCGATGCCACTCTGACGGAACTGAGTCGTTGGTTGGCGCGAGATGTCAGTAGTCTGAGTTCGGCCGCCAGACGGCTGCGTGAAAAGGCACAAACCAATATTGGGCTCAAAAGAGATATGGACACCTTGAGAGGACAGCTGACCAAGTTTGCAACTAGGCAAGCCTGACCCCGCCGAGACCCCGCCGACCTTACGCAAGTGCTTTTGCAACAGGCTGTCTATAGACCGCTGCTGAGGGCAATATGCTGTCCAGCGGTTTTTATTTAACTGCGACTTGCCACTAATTAGTCCATACTAACAGTAGACCTCCTATCCAAAACCTGTGCCGTCATATCTGGCGGTAACTTCAAGTTTGCCAGCTCCCATTGACGGCTTTTCTTTAGCCTGTTTTTTCTGCTTCAAATTTTACCAGTACAACCAGCCCTTTACGCTCACAGCCTCGCCAAGTTTTTCCGGCACGCTCCTTGCTAACTCTTTATATTTGTGACCGTCAGTTTGTGGTCGAGCTTTCGAACTAAAGGTAATTTGTAGCTTTATCCCCAAAAAAAATGGTCACAAAATCAAGGATCAAATGATAAATCACGACTCAAAGGCATAAGGCCTCTGGATTGAAGAAGTGCAGAAACACAACACCAATCAAAGGGAAATAAGACATGAAAGTAAAAGGGGTAAGTTTAATTCCGGTTGTAACGGCAATTTTCCTGCTGGGCGTCAGTGGACCGGTGCTGGCATCGAGCATGGACAGCAAAATCGAATCATCAGCGGAAAAATCACATGTGTTTACCACCAACCTCAAGGACGACGATATCAAGGTCGAGTCCAAAGACGGCGTCGTCACTCTGACGGGGAACGTCTCCCAGGAATCCCACAAGTTATTGGCCGGTGAGACCGTAGCGAACCTGTCGGAGGTCAAGAGTATCGACAACCAGCTTAAAGTCAAGGGGGAACAACCCGCGGAAATGTCCGATACGTGGCTCCTGACCAAAGTAAAAACCACCCTCTTGTATCATCGCAGCGTGAACGTCGGCACTGAAGTCGATGTCAAGGACGGCATTGTCACCCTACATGGTCTTGCCGACAACCAGGCACAGAAAGAATTGACCACGGAGTATGCCAAGGATATCGACGGGGTCAAGGACGTCAACAATGAAATGACAGTATCCCCGTCGGCTAAAGCGTCGCAAACGAAAGTAGGCGACAAAATTGACGACGCATCCATCTCCGCACTGGTTAAAATAACATTGCTCAGTCATCGTTCGACCAGTGCCCTCAAGACCTCGGTTACTACCAAGGATGGCGTTGTGACCTTGACCGGCAAGGCTGCCAACGCCGCTGAAAAGAAGCTGGCCGCCAAACTTGCCGGAGACGTCAACGGCGTACAATCGGTGCAAAACAACATGACTGTCATGTAAGCCCACGTCCCTGACCCGGATAGTAAGCTTGGATTGACCGGGTTCGAAACCTGCCGTGATGCCTCAAGGAACGCAGCGTCACAGCTTTCGCTCAGAGACGTTCCATTCATCAGAGACCTATTAGCGAAATGGAGAACACCATGAAAAACGACATCAAAAACAAGGCAAAAGGGACGTTTCACGAAATGAAGGGCAAGGTCAAGGAGGTCTCCGGAAAAGTAAGCGATAATCCAAAATTGGAAGCTGAAGGCGTCGCAGAAAAAGTTGCCGGGAAAGGCCAGAGAAAGGTCGGTGAGATCGAAACGGTCTTGGATGATTAGAAGAACTGTGTCGGGGGCACTCAAATTAGGGTGTCCTCAAATTTAGGGATGGAAAGTTGTTTTTCTGCCTGCATTGTCGTTGATACCCACGCATAGAGTGCATCAGCACGTTTTCGCACGGCAGCAGATCTTCGTCCTCAGTAAACTTTTAGACCTGCTATAATAAAATCAAGCCCGCAGGAAATGTATCGTCAGGATTAATTTTTCACCACCTGTGAGGGCTTGCCGTTAACTATTCTGGCGAACCCTTCGAACCAGGAACAGGAGGACAATATGAGTACGACAGTAACGGCGACGTATGCCTCGGCAGATGCCATGAAAAACGCGGTGAACGACCTTTTGGGAGCCGGGATTCCCCAAGAAAAATACTTTATTGATGAATCAGCTCTTCAGATCAAGAAGACCCAGGGGGGACGCTGTTATCTATTTATCTTTTGACTCGGTATAGACTCCTGTTATCTTTTGAGACATGCCGCGATTAGCAAGATTAGATACCGCCGGTTTTCTGCAACACGTCATCGTACGCGGAATTGAACGGCGCGATATTTTTAATGACGAACACGATCGTCAATTCTTTGTTGAACGCCTCCTTTCGCTCCTCTCCGAAACCGTATACGGGCAGCGGGGTCTTGCAAAGTTGCATTTTTTTCTGCAACAAGCCACTGAGAAATTCCGCTGCCGTATTCACGGCTTCTGTTTGATGACCAACCATATCCAATTAATCCTGCAGGTTTCCGATATCCCGTTAGCGCAAATCATGCAAAGCGTTCCTCTGCGTTTCACCAAGTGGATTAACTTTTCGCAAAACCGTACGGGGCATGTTTTTCAAGAACGCTACAAAGCACTTCTGCTGGACGCCGACGCCTACCTTCTCCAACTGGTGCGCTACGTTCATCTCAACCCCGTACGCGCCGGGATGGTGGCGATGCCCGAGCTATACCCCTGGACCGGGCATCGCGCCTATCTCGGGAGAGAAATTATCCCCTGGCTCACGACCGACTGGATTCTATCCCAGTTCTCCGACCGGGTCGGTAAGGCACAACAGGCCTATGATGAATTCGTGCATCAAGAGTCGGAAAGTTGCAGGCAAGCGAAATACCATGACGGCACTGTGGCAGGGATTATCCTTGGTGACGACCGATTTGCGGATGATGGCCTGAGGCTGGCCAATTGCCGGCGAGACCCCGATTATTCTATCTTCGATATTGTCGCGGTTGTTTGCCATAGTTACGGAGTCACTGACGAACAGATACAAACCCCTGGCTAACAACGACCGTTCAACGAAGCGCGAGCGCTGGCCACTTGGCTCGTCCACGAATCGCCACATCTTTTATTCTGATTAACACTGATCTTCCGCTTTCCTGAGGGAGAAGGTGGCTGAAGGCCGGATGAGGGGGCGCCGGTGGCAATTGTTCAAGCGATCCCCCCTCACCCTGGCCCTCTCCCTCAGGGAGAGGGAACCCCTTTTCGCGTCGGCGGAAGATTCGTGCTAATCACATCTTTTATTAACTGAATTGGGGCGTTTGTTGAATCGCCAGATTGCCCCCCTCGGTCGTGCCGCCCGCCTGCTGGCAAGAAAGACGGATACTGAGATTTCCCTGCAGAAGCGTGGGATGGAAGGACAGAAGATGCTAGGGAATATCAGAAAATCAAACCTGACACTTCGTTCATTGGTTGGGGTTCGTTGGTGACTTGGAGAATTCTGCGCTTCGCGGCTGAGCCAAGCTCTTCTGATGCCGCGGGGCGACAAAGAAAGACCAACCGAAAATCAATCCGGTGGCCTTTGCTTATTAGCGTACCGTGTCAAACGACGGCCGGGTGCTGAGCCATCCCACCGTATCGATTACTTCTTGTGACAGCCCTTGCAATTAGTCGGACCGGCCCCTTTCTGCTTGTGGCAATCCTTGCAGAGTCCGTGGGCTTTTTCCTTGTCGAGGCCGAACAATCCGGGCGTGTCTTCACCGTGGCAGGTATTGCAATCAAACTCGCCAGAATGCATCGCATGCGGGAAGGTAACGTTGCCGTAGCTGGCTTCGAGTACAATCGTCTCGGGGCTGACAGCTTGCTTTGCAGCATCGACAACTTTGTCGGCGGCCATCGTTGTTGCGACTGCGGCGGAATTTACCGTCCCGCCAGCCGTATCGGCAGCTTTCATGGTCGCGTCCTTGGCATCGGTCATCATCTCGCCGGTTTTGTCGGCCGCGGCAACTGCCATCGCCTTGGTCTCTGCCGCGGCCTCCTTGATCGCAGGTTTGGCTTGTTCTTCCATTTCGCCGGCCTTATCGGCAACGGCCGTCGCCAGGTCCTTGACTTCCCCGACTGCTGTCTTGGCTGCTTCGGTCACCGTCTCTGTCGTTGTCTCTTTGGAGCTCTGCACCGACTTTGATTCCTCAGATGACTCGCAACCGAAGATCGCCAAAGCCAGCAACATTGCGCTCAGTGTTAGAAATTTGCTCATTTCTCTGTTCCTCTTGATGGATGGTTATATTCTCAGGAAAACAAGAAAAATTCGGCGCCGGCTACTCTTTACCCTGCCCCATAGCGAAGGGAATATATTTCTCGAACGTCCGGCCATGAATTTCTCTCATTTTAAGCCAAATTTTGATCCTGGCAAGGGCTCGCCTGGATCAAAGGCTGTATCAATCGCTCTTTTAAAGCTTCTTGAGCTGGCCCGGAGGGATATGCCCATGGTGATGGCCACGGACCAGGACGCAGCCAGCTAAAGTTGAAACAAAAAATACCGTGATGACAAAGAACACGAATGAACGGATCATGGGATAACTCCTGTTGATTGACGATCAAGCCCTGAGTCAGGGTACCTGCTTAAGAAAGGATGGGTTACATCACCGGAGATCGGCTGAACGTGGACGTTAGAGTAACCCACAGGCTGATCACCACACAGGGGTCCTGTTCAAGAACAGACTTGCAACCAGCATGCCATAGAAAAGCTGTGGGCAATGGTGAGGTAACCTTCTAACAATACGGGACAAAGTAGAAGGAGTGAGCGTGGATGAGAAAGAAACTCACCAAAGACTTCCGTCACATGTAGCGTAACTACCATATATAACGGTCAGCGTAAGACAACCACGCAGTTTGCCTGTTACGTCTGGCTAAGCACAACATGTAGAACGATAAAAGCCCACCCGGATAGCCAGGTGGACTTTTATCCCAAGATAGTAATCATTACGAACGACTATTAGCCTGGAGGTAATGCTCCCCAGATAAACCTTGGACCGGCGTAGCATCTAGATGCGGATCAGACAAAAAAAGGTCATAACCACACTTCAACATCAACAGCGTCAAGACGAGGCGAAACACCGGAACCACGATCTTGCCACCATTGTTGATGACAAGTCCGCTGCCCAGCCAGTTGCCGCAAATTGAACCAGAGATCGCCACCAGGAACCAGGGAACCAGGGGGACGCTGTTATCTATTTATCTTTTGACTCGGTATAGACTTCTGTTATCTTTTGAGACATGCCGCGATTAGCAAGATTAGATACCGCCGGTCTTCTGCAACACGTCATCGTACGCGGAATCGAACGGCGCGATATTTTTAATGACGAACACGATCGTCAATTCTTTGTTGAACGCCTCCTTTCGCTCCTCTCCGAAACCGGGGTTCGCTGTTATGCCTGGGCGCTGTTATCGAATCATTTCCACCTGTTATTAATGCCTACTTCCACTTCGCTGTCACACTTCATGCGCAGACTTCTGACCGGGTATGCCGTGTCTTTCAATCGTCGGAACAAACGCTCCGGGCATTTATTCCAGAATCGCTATAAGTCAATTGTCTGCGAGGAAGAGCCCTACTTGCTTGAATTGATCAGATATATCCACCTGAATCCGTTACGGGCGGGAATGGTTGCAAGTTTGGAAGAGCTGGATCGTTACTCCTGGAGCGGCCATGCCGTCTTGCTCAACAACCGAACGTTTGCCGGTCAGGACACCGACAGCATTCTTGAGCGATTTGGCAAAAAAGCCGCCACGGCGAGGCAGAATTATCGACAATTTGTTGCAGACGGAATGAAAACCGGGTGGCGTGACGACCTTGCCGGCGGCGGTCTTAAACGCAGTCAGGGAGAGCGCCCGCCTCACGAATATGAAAGTTTCGATGAAAGAGTTTTGGGGAGCGGTGCTTTCGTTGATGCTCTTAAGCAAGACTTTAAACTGCGGGATAAGATGAAGAAAGTCGTTACTCTGCCACAATTGTTGACGCTTGTTTCAGCGATATTGAGACTCGACCCCGATCAGGTCAGGAGGCCGAACAAACGCAGGGCCCCGGCAACGGCGCGGGGGATAATGTGTTTTCTGGCGATTTACGAACTCGAATATACCGGTAAAGAAATCGGCACATACTTGCATCTGGGACCGACAGGGGTTTGTCTGGCATCCAGACGAGGTGAAAAAATCTTGAAGGATGATCCGGAGATGTTGAGTGAAATGTTAAGCTCAATAGAAAAATAAATAACAGCGTCCCCTCAAGGTCTTCTTGGGTATGTTGATTGCTGTTGCTTTGATGATGTTGATGGGTGCAGGAGCGACGTCTAGCCGGTATCAAATCGCAGGTGCTGGCGGAACTTCATATTATATTTTAGATTCTCATACAGGTAAAATTGTAGCTGCGGGGGGCGGGGGGCGGGGACAGCACCGACACGATGGCAGCACTCGACGCGGTGCGGGGCGAGAACAGGTTTTAGGGATAATGTCAAAGATTCAACAGGAAGTGGGTAATGCTCTGAAAATTTTATCCCTATTGCCCATTGCTTCTGGTATATGGGCACCACATTCAACGGTCCGAAAATCAGATCCTCCGTGATCCGCCTGGTCAAGCGGGCCTTCGATGAACATAAAATTTCGATGCCGGACGAAGCCAGGGAAGTGATCTTTCCTGATGGCGTGCCGGTCCGCATGATCGAACACGAGTTAAAAGCTGAGCAGACAACCGGGCCAAAGCCCGCCACCGAATCGGAGCGGGTCAAGGTTTCCGGCGAAGAGGATCTCGCCAGCGAGTAGGAAAGCTCAGAAAGCAGGCACGCCACGCCAGAGTCCCCGAAGAAGGCATCGATCTGTTGCAGGACAGGGACTGACCCGGGACCAACACGCAGTCAATAAAGGAGAATCAGATGGGTATCGAAGTCGGTTGACTTTTTGGCTTGCTGATTCTGATCGCCGATGCCTGGGCGATCATCATGACCGTGCAAAGCGGGGCGACGACCGGGAGCAAAGTCGTTTGGACCGTCATTATCCTGCTTCTGCCGCTGCTGAGTTTGC
>JBDNGT010000494.1:0-3144 GCA_041689145.1 Geopsychrobacter sp.
CTTTTGTGATGACGTATTCATCGACCTCAGTCTTCAGGTCTCGACTGTCATCGGCCTTGATGACCCCCTCAATATGGCGGTCAACGGGCTTGATAAATAACTCACGAATCTTCATGTTTTATAGCCTGTAGTGATCGAGGTTAAAGGCACGATAATAGGGGCGATACAGTAACGGGCTGGGCATTGAGCCGAACAGACGCAGCTGAGATCCAATACCATCTTCTTGAGTGTACTGGCCGGGAAAAAACATAATCACAGGATGCTGCAGCATGGCCGGTTGAAGTGATTCAAGGAAATTATGAGTCCGCAAAAAAGGGAAGACGCGCCCTGCCCCAGTCAACAGTGTGAGCTTAATGTTTTCCTGGCTCATTCGTTCGACGAGGCGAGGAACGACTACGCTCTTAGAATCGGAAAGATCCTTCAGCGCCCCCAAGGTTTTTTCTTTGCCCATAACCGGTTCTTTTTCAATCAAACGGTCGAGCCAGTCCTTTTCTTCGAGATGTTCTAGAACCAAATCAAAGAGGTCGACAACGGCAAGATCAATTCCGTGGGTACGTAATCGACCAGCGAGACTGTCAACCATGCGCCGCAAAGCATCTTCTTTTTGCGCCTCATACGTATGGATAAAGATGGGGACCTCATTACTGAGGCCCTTCATAGCAAGGAAATCGGGGTGGCTGAGGATCTTGAACAAATGTTCCAAGGCAGTGGGCATAATGCTACTTTCTCAAAGCTTTTATTTCGTCGTCAGGCACCAGAAAACAGGCGAGCAAGCTGCTGTCATCTGCTAGAATGGCCTCTTGTACATCAGGCGGCACAACGGGCCGGTGTATTGTGTCATCATTGAGCTTTCGCCCAAGAATGCCTACTTCGCGGAGCATGTTCCTGAGCACTCCCCTGAGCTTGACCTGGGTGGCCGGAGACAGCGATGCCACCTTAGAATGAGCGGCACATTGAACCGCAAGAAAGCCTTCATAGTCTGATGGCCTCATAACGGGGTCCATATTCTCAATTTTGCTGCGCAATACATCGGCAGTAAAGTCGAATACAAACGAGCTGTCTTTGCAGGCCGCAAGCCAGACAATGGCTACTCGGCTATCAGCAGGCGCATTAGGCAGAATCGCTATTTGCCGCGGGGTCAGAGTCTGTAAACGTTTGCGCAATTCCATTTCCGTCCGCCTGGAACTTGTGGCACTACTGGCCTGCAGGGCATTTCCTTTTAAGACCCTCTCTCTTGCCAGCGTCCAGTCGCCACCACATTCAAGGAAAATCTCGGCGACTATCCTCGCTAACTCAGGTCTCAGAGCGGCTGCTGGCAGACTGAGGCAATCAGGTTCATCATGGGTCGTTTTAAGAGTCATGGGTTTTCCAAAAAGCAGGTATCATATTCCCGTTGATGTGACTCAGACGCTCTGAGCGTCTGGAAGAGTTAATTTCGGTCCACAGCTACAAAGAGGATCATTGGAGGCGCGTCCACAGACGCAACAGGGTTCGTAGTAGAGACATTCTTCAACCTGGATCTCTGGTGGTGACTGACGCACATCAAAATAATGAGGATCATAGGAATTAAGCAGTTCGCCTGGAATCATCCTCTTGTCGTGATCTTTTGTGATATTGGAGCGCATTACTAGCTCGCCTTCATCACGAGAGGCAGTAAACTCTGATAATTCTACAGAGCAAATATTGCCATCCAGCCCAGCAACATGGTCCCTTTTGAGAGACAATCCAAACTCCAGATCGTGCACCTCTGCTTCATCCAGCGCCATCTTATTCAGCGACCTAGCCTGCGCGTTTAGTATGAGATTGTCATCAATACTTATGTCGAGCTCCAAACGTTCCCGGAAGGGACGCGCCTGGCTGTCCACTTCAACAACCATTATATGGAGTGATTTCCGCTGGTCATTAGGGAGCACTTTAAGACCAGGCCGCAATGGGACCTGTATCTGGAGTTTTGCAAACCCATCCCTTGGGTCGCTACAGTAAAGATGAAACTGATTTTGCCGCACTTCACCTTCTCGTGGCATTTCTGTTCCAGCCTTTATCAGTGTCATAGGGGAGTTCCTGGAAAGAAGAAGCTCTACATTTTTGGCCAGAACAAGTTTCGCTTTATCGTTTGCAACCCAAGCTGCTCCCTCTGAAATCAATGATCCAGTCCTCTCTGCAACATGTACGCGTTGAGGACCAAACCGCTCATGGAGACGAGCCTTAATCGCGGGCATGTTAGTCATCCCCCCCGTAGCAAGACAAAGGGAGACCTGCGCCGAAGAAATGTTTGCCGCTTCCAGCAAAGTGTCGATTCTCGACAACCCTTTATCGAGAAGGGCCTTGGACATTTCCTCCAAGTCTTCGCGGCGCAAGGTATAGTCAAGTTCATCATTTGGAATTCCATGAAAAAAACTAGGAACGTAGAGCTCTACGCTATTTCTGGTCGAAAGATCTATTTTTGCCAGTTCGCAGCGATGTAAAAGACGCATCATGGCGTCTGGTTGCACCTTTGCGGAATCCTCAATGCCCATGCTTTTCATGAATCTGCGGACGACTTCGTTTTTAAGCATGTCGTCAAAAGCGTCCCCCCCTACGTCGTCAGTTCCATCATTCTTGACCTGAACCAACATGCCATCAATTAGCTTGCACAGGTTTAGATCAAGAGTCCCTCCGCCCCAATCAAATACAACCAAATATTTTCGGTCATATTGGCGCAGCATATCGGAGTAGTCTCTGCCTTCAGAGCGAAAATACCCATAGAGCGCCGCAAGGGGTTCGTGAATAAACTGTACGATATTAATCCCGGCCTTTCGGAACGCATCCCTCAAGGCTGCGCGACGGTAGCCTTCCATATTCACAGGAATTGTTACAACGGCTCGCTGTATGTTTTCCAGGCCTTTGACCCTTTGGCTTGAAACTGCTTGTTGAGTAACGAAACGGATGACTTCGGCAACAATGTCAACAGGACTGCGCTCAACCCCCTCGACAAAAACACTCTCTCGACCTAGTAACATTTTGGGGGAACGAACAATATTGCCTTTAATTCCAAGCCCGGCCTCGGCAAGTCTCTCCTTCGCTTCATGGCCAACTATTTTTCGTATCCCCTCGAAGCATACAACTGACGGAGTTGGAAGCCCGTCATTGTCAAGGTAGGTGATA
>JBDNGT010000495.1:0-3100 GCA_041689145.1 Geopsychrobacter sp.
GACATGAAGGAGGGTTTCGCCTGAAGACAGGAGATCTTCAACCGCATCAGATAGTCCTTTTCGTGGACCAACTCCAATTGTGATACCCGAGCTGGCGGTGGGATCTGAAAAGAGAGGGAAAGATGGGCCGGAAGCCGTGTGCAGCCACGCAGGAGACCACTCAGCCTCTGTGGCGTTTCCGGATGCCCTGGTTCGACCGAATGCAGCAGGCAATCCGGGTGGGAATAGAGTTGGAAATGATCTTTGCAAAAGGGGAACTTGCTGGCGAGATCTCTCATTAGTCCCCCAGAAAGAGTAGATATTCCAGTTCCAGCGGATCCTCTGCCGGCTCGCAATTAAACTGAGCTTTGTCAAACACCCGGCGCATCGAGGGATTATCCTTACGCACGCTGGCGGTCAGATATTGAAGCCGGCGTTGCCGCGCAATATCGATGAGTTTGTTCAGCAGACAGCTGGCGAAGCCTCTGCCGCGCATCGATTCATGCACGACAAATGCTGCTTCTGCGCGCGTACCGTCCGCTAAAGTATAATAGCGTCCGACGGCCAGGATGACCTCTCTGGGACCCTGACGCTCAACGATACAGAGCGCCATATCCTTGGTCAGGTCAGTATTGACCAGGCGGTATGCCTGGGCTGTCCCCATTTTTTTCGGTTCGTTACGGTAGCGTTGAAACAGGGTCACCTTGTCGTGCGAATAAAAGAAACTCTGCAGGCGAAGCTGGTCGGACGGATGGAGCGGGCGCAAGAAATATTCCTCACCCTGCATATCCAGTTTGATGACTTCGGTCTCGCCAAACTCCTTGACCGGGATGGGAGTGCTCCGCTGGTAGGCAGGAACCCTGCTGGATTGATGCATGTCCGCAAGCAGCTGTTCCCGGAAATCCGGGTGCGCAATCTGGATCAGCTCCATGACCCTTTCGCGAATACTGCGCCCGCGCATGGTCGCTATCCCATATTCCGTCACCACATAATGTACGTCCCCGCGGGTGGCAACCACCCCTGCCCCCTGACTGACAACCGAGACAATTCTCGAAATTGTGCCGTTTTTAGCGGTGGCAGGCATAGCGATGATCGGTCGCCCTCCCGGGCTCAAACCAGCCCCCCGGATAAAATCGACCTGTCCGCCGATGCCGCTATAAAATTGACCTCCGACCGATTCGGAGACGATCTGCCCGGTCAAATCGACTTGGGTCGCACTGGTAATCGAGATCATCTTGTTGTTTCTCGCAATCACCGCGGGATTGTTGACATAGTCCGTTTCGTGAAATTCAACGTGCGGGTTGTTGTTAACAAAGGTGTAGAGTTCCTGGCTGCCGAAGCAAAAAGAGGTGATGGTCTTGCCTTCGTGGAGACCTTTCAGCCGGTTAGTGATATTGCCATTGTTATACAGCTGCAGGAGTCCATCGCTGAACATTTCGGTATGCACCCCCAGGTCATTGTGCCCGGTCAGCTGATGGAGCACCGCATCGGGAATTTTGCCGATCCCGACCTGCAAGGTGCAGCCATCCTCTATCAACAGTGAGACGTATTTGCCGATCTGCAGGGAGGCTTCATCGAGGTCGGCCGGCCGAATATCAGGCAGCGGCTCAGAAACCCTGATGAAGGCCGCTATTTCGTCCTGATGGAGATAGCATTGGCCGAAAGTTCGAGGCATCTGGTCATTGATCTGGGCGATGATGTACTTTGCCGATTTCGCGGCGGCCCTGACTATATCGACCGAGACGCCCAGCGAACAGTAGCCCTGGGCATCAGGCGGGGTTACCTGGATGAATGCTATATCAACGGGCAGGATATTGTCCCGCAACAGAGAGGGAATTTCCGATAGAAAGCAGGGGGTATAGTCGGCCCTGCCTGAACGGACGGCATCCCGGGTTCCATGATCGAGGAAAAAGGTATTGACGTGCAGGGTTTGCTCATATTCTGGATTCATCCAGGGGCTCTTGCCCAGAGTGAGGAGGTAGGTAAATTCCAAGTCACTGAAATGTTTAGCAGATTTCAGAAACATTTCAATCAAGGTATGTGGACAGGCCGCGCCCGTCCCGAGAAAAATGCGATAGCCATTCTTGATGAAATTTTTCCAGGACTGACTGCTGATTTCTTCCATGACAAACTCCAATATTCTGGCGGCGCGGGCACATATTTGCAGGGATCGCCCCGGTTAAACGATTTCTGCGTCCGTACCAAAGTCGCCGGAACAGTTATTCCCCAGCAGTTTCGGGCTGTGTCTGCGGTAGGTGGCAAGAATGTCCTCTAACGGGACATCGGCAAAGGAGCCGCGCATGGTCAGGTATTCCATGTGGCGACGCTGGTCGGCGTCATAAGGCTGAAAAATCGAATCTTCCCGTCCATTGAATTCGAGCGGCAAGACTCGGAACCGGGTACAGAGTTCCAAATTGAAGGCCGGCGTGGCCTTGACCCAGCGACCTTCAAGATAGAGCTCGGTGAAGGCATGCCAGCGCATGATGTCGCCATTGTTGATTTCGCGCAGGCGCGGACTGTTCAAGTGGTTCTGCACGTCACCGTAAGCGACGCGTGCCGGGATCTTCAGGGCTCGCGCGCAGGCGGCAAGCAGCGAGGCCTTGGATCCGCAGAAGCCAAAGCCTTTCTGCAGCACACTGCTGGCACGGTACATTTCCGGGTCAGAGTAATCGATATAAGGGGTGTAACGAATGCCATCGCGCACCCGATAATAGAGATCGACGGCCCGTTCCAGAGCTGATTCTCCAGCCACCATTGACTCCTGTGCAAATGACCTTATCGTTGGCGAATCACTATCAACAAATTTTGCGGATTGCAGAAAACGCTGATCAATCATAAACCTGAAATACCTTTCACAACTTTGACGGTTAGGAGTTAGGGGAGCACGATCTGTTCTTACACGCAGTTGACTCCGAGAAGTAAGATACCAGATTAGTGCCTTAAAAACAGCAGGGTATAATCTGGCCGATATCGCTACAGAATAATTGCCTTGGGTTCAGATGGTGATTAACGACCTAATATCGATTCAAGAATCGCGCATTGTCTAAGAGGGTTAGAAGAGCAACCGGGAGGTGCAAGGTTCAAGGGGTCAACGGTTCAAGGGGTCAGGTTCAAGGGGTCA
>JBDNGT010000496.1:0-8895 GCA_041689145.1 Geopsychrobacter sp.
CCCGGGGGCCAATGTTTATGGCGCGACCAAGGCTTTCGTGAAACAGTTTTCTGCCAACCTGCGCTCCGATCTGCTCGGGACCCAGGTGCGCGTGAGCTGTATCGCGCCGGGGATGGCCGAGACCGAGTTTTCGCTGGTTCGATTTAAACATGACGCGGCAAAAGCGGCCGGGGCCTATGCGGGCACCCAAGCGATGACCGCCAGTGATATTGCTCACGCGGTCATGTACGTGACGGATCAACCGGCCCACCTGAATATCAATTATATCGAGATGATGCCGGTTTGCCAGGCCTCGGCGGGGTTGAAAGTCGTACGGAGCGGGGAGTGATTTTCCTGATGTTTTCCTGATTGACAAGCTCGATAGCTTGCGGCATGCTCAGTCCACTATGCAAATGCTGACAACGACCACAAGCGTGAAAATCACCACCCGGAAAACAGTTGATCCTGTTCCCGAGCGGGGAGGCCTGTGGCAAAAATAGCGCTGTGTAGGTTACAACCAAGACAGTGTTTAAATGGCCACAGACCTTCAGGGTTTTGTGGCCGTTTTTTTATTGGCTTAGCCAATTGGCTGGCTTTTTAGAGTAGAGACATTTTTGTCATCATCATACATAGAATGAAGGAGTAGCGCAGATGAAAGTCGGATTCGTCGGATGGCGTGGCATGGTCGGTTCGGTGCTGATGCAGCGGATGGAGCAGGAGAATGATTTCGCCGGGATTGAGCCGGTCTTCTTTACCACCTCGCAGGTCGGCCAGGCCGCGCCCTTCAATGCCGGGACCCTGCTGGATGCCGGCGATGTCGCTCAGCTGAAAAAGCTCGACGCCATTGTGACCTGTCAGGGGGGGGATTACACCAAGGAGATTCATCCCCAGCTGCGTGCTGCCGGTTGGAAAGGCTACTGGATCGACGCCGCGAGCAGCCTGCGTATGGAAAAAGATGCGGTGATCATCCTCGATCCGGTCAATCGGGGCGTGATCGATGCCGCGCTGGCCGCGGGACAGAAGGATTTTATCGGCGGCAACTGTACCGTCAGCCTGATGCTGATGGCGCTGGGCGGCCTGTTCCGCAACAACCTGGTCGAGTGGTTGAGCGCGATGACCTATCAGGCCGCTTCGGGCGCCGGTGCGCCCAATATGCGTGAACTGCTGAGCCAGATGGGCCACCTGCACAGCAGTGTCGCGGCCGAGCTGCAAAACCCGGCTTCGGCGATTCTTGAGATCGACCGCAAGGTCACGGCCGAACTGCGCGGCAGTGCCCTGCCGACCGAAAACTTCGATTATCCGTTAGCCGGCAGCGTGCTCCCCTGGATCGACCGTGAGGTTGAGGATGGCCAGAGCCGTGAAGAGTGGAAGGGCTTTGCCGAGACCAATAAAATTCTCGGCACGGTCAAGCCGATCCCGATCGATGGTCTCTGCGTGCGGGTTGGGTCGATGCGCTGCCACAGTCAGGCGCTGACCATCAAACTCACCCGGGATGTGCCGCTTGCCGATATCGAGGAGATGCTGGCCAACGACAATGAATGGGCCGAGCTGATCCCCAACACCAAGGCCGATACCCTGGCGCGTCTGACCCCGGCTGCCATCTCGGGTACGCTGAAGACCCCGGTCGGGCGCGTGCGCAAGATGAGGATGGGGCCGCAGTATCTGTCGGCCTTCACCTGTGGTGATCAGCTGTTGTGGGGCGCCGCCGAACCGCTGCGCCGCATGCTCCGCGTGCTGCTCGAAAAATAACCGGAATAAAGGGAGCGCAGAATACCGCGCTCCCTTTGTTTTGCCTCACAGTCTGTTCGAGGCCCGGAATCTGAGGGTCGAGCAGATCGAGATTGTCACGGAGCGCTTGCCGGTCGGGATGAACAGTCTGCGGATTGTCCAGGTTTCCGATCTGAATTTACAGCACTATACGGACACAACCACAAATTGTTTCTGCGACTTTCGGGAAGAATGTGGTAGTATGGTAATGTTTTATATCTGATATTTACAGAAAGGAGACATTTATGGCTGAGATCATTCACACTTCACGAATCAAAATTACTAGAGACCGGGGTCCAATTAGGATCGCTCAAATAGAAGGCTTTTCGGAACCTGTCTATTATGGTGTGCATGGAGGGATACAGAAATTTTACAAGGTTGATCCAATTGAGGAACACGCTGCTACTTTAGACCATATTGTCGGAGCAGTTTCAGCTTGAATGATGGGAACCTTCGCCAGCGTGCTGGCGACCAAAAAGATAAGAACCCATACTGACCGTTTCCTGGCCAAGGTCGAAGGTGATATTGAGAACGTAGGTGGAGTTCTCAAGATTACAGTGATTCGCGTGCACTATGTATTAACTTTGAGTCCTGAAGAAGAATCTGATGCTCGTTGGGCCATGGAAAATTACATTGAAAAGTGCCCCGCAGCGATGAGTGTCACTGGGTGTATCAGAATCGATCATTCACTGGAACTTATTTCGAGTTGAAGTAAGTGAATATGTTATCTATTTCAAAAAAACGCCCGCCAAGTCAATTTGGCGGGCGTTCTCGTATTACAGGGTTTCTACCTGAATCAGTGAGCTTACATAAGTAAAATTATGCCATATGTATCATAACTAGATGATTTTGTTCATGTTTTGTGCTATATTGGAACCGCATTTAAATTCACCCAAGGAGGTTTTTTCGTGACTTTTCCGCGGTTCAAAATTGAACAGTCCGACAATAAGGAACGAAGCGAAAACTCAGAAGTTTGAGCCAAACAGCTGGGTTTGCAGCCGGTCATGGATTGTCGGACAGCCTCCTGGGTGAGGTGCGAAGAGCCCTCTCACTGATTCAGGATTACGCTCATTTTTTTAAAGTTGGCGAGATTTTACAAAACCCATTTCAGTGGACAACTCCTCACCAGCTTTTTTGACAATAGTTGCTAAATAGTCCAATCCTTTTTCTTTCATTCGGCTAGTAGGACCAGAAACACTGACCCCCCCTGCAACATTCCCGGAATAGTCAAATATGGGTGTACCGATGCAGTAAATTCCAAACTCATTTTCTTCGACATCGTGAGCTATTTTTACTTGATGTATTTCTTTTAACTGGCCCATCAATTCATCTAAGTTGGTTATTGTTGTTTCTGTCAATTTGGGTATTCCTTTGTTTATCAATATTGCTTTGGCTTCATTTTCAGGAAGGAAAGCAAGCATTGCCTTACCAACGGCAGTCGCATGAACGGGGGCTCGGCGCCCAACTTTCGAATACATGTTGATTATTTTTTGCGAACTCCCCTTAGTATCTATATAGATAACCTGACCTTCATCAAGGAGGACAAGATGAGCGGTTTCGTCAAGTATTGTTGCGACATTTTGCAAAATAGGCTCGGCCAACTTTCGAATGTCTAAATCACCTAACATGACGCTTGCGAGTTCAATGATCTTCAAGCCTAACCGATAATTCCCGTTCTCTCTTGTTAAGTAACCACGCCAGCAAAGAGTCTGCAAGGTTCTGTGCACCGTGCTTTTTCCTAAACCAAGTTTCTTCCCAATTTCAGTAACTCCAAGAGCCTTATTATTTCTAGATAGTTCCTCAAGAATATCCAGGGACCTGTCAAGTGTTTGAACCCGATTTTCAGGCATACCCAATCTCCATTTTCACGTTGATAATCAATCTGATCTTCGTAATTATCGCCCTTTAAGTTGTTGGCGCAATGCACACTTCGGTTAATCTTTCACCCACTCCCCAGAGGAAGCGGAATTACCAAAGCGTCATGGAATCCTTGAACAGTCCGGTGAGATCTTCCGCGGTGGCTGGCCGCGGTGATAGCTTGGTGACTCGATGTTGAGGGAGAGTTCCCGCAACAAGCGCCGGAATATTTGTCTCGTTGAGTCCGACAGCAGAAAGTCCGTTCGGCATGTTCAACTCTTTCATCAACTGCACCAGTCGCTCGGCAAGAAGGTTGCCGGCTTCAGAAGCGGGAACACCCGCAATTTCGACTCCCATGATCCGGGCGGCGTTGAAGTGGCGATCGGGGCAGGCCGTACCGGTAAAGCGAAAGACTGCCGGTGCGTTGAGTGCCACGGACATGCCGTGAGGTACAATGCTATGATCAACAAGCATCCCCTTCGGCTTATAATCATGCACCATCCCTGAGACAGGATAGGACATGCCGTGGCAGAGGTGGACCCCTGCGCTGCCGAAACCCATGCCGGCCATGCTGGCTGCAATCATCATATATTGACGGGCCTCTGCATCGTCTGGATCCTGCGTGGCACGAACAATATATTTGGCACCGTATTCAATCGCCTTGAGAGACCAGACATCACTGATCGGGTTCGAGCCCTGATAGGCCGGCCGCAGGGCCGGCCGCTCCGGCATGGGACGCTCGGTGAAAGGCAGGGCCGTATACGATTCCAGGGCATGGCACAAAACGTCCAACCCACTGGATGCGGCAATGATGGCGGGCATGGTCCGCGTGTTGTCGGGATCGACAATCGCGAGCGTCGGCTTGAGATAACGGCTGGCAATGCCGGTCTTGACGTGCTGCTCTAACAGGTCAAAAATGGCCACACCGGTCGTTTCACTGCCAGTTCCGGCCGTTGTCGGAATCGCAATCAGCGGTTTGAGGGGTCCTGGAACCGGCTTGCCGGCACCGATCGGAGCATTGACGTAAGCGAGGAACTCATCGGGGTAACAGGCATAGAGGTTGGCCGCCTTGGTTGTGTCCATCACCGAACCGCCACCGACAGCCAGATAGGCGTCATAATTCCCCTCAGTGGCGAACGTTATCGCCTCTTTGAACGATCTGTCGGTCGGTTCTACCCGCACACGATCGAAGATATCGTAGGCAACACCTTCTGATTCAAGTGATGCACGAACAATCTGCACCGGGGGGAGGTTGACAAGATTCGGGTCGGTAAACACAAGAACACGGTTACATCCCATGTCGGCCAGATCCATGCCAACTTCGCGCGTGATTCCCTGACCGAAACGGAGGGTTGAGGCCGACATTTCAATCGCACAATCGTTTACCTGTTTCATAGTTACTCCTGTTGAAAGAATCGGGTGCTGAACATTTACATTAAAGAATAGTTAAATCGCGCTATGTCGAGGATTTTAACCTTGGATTTGCTGCCTCATTCACGACCAGCTCCTCTCTGCTTTCAACCCTGTCCCACCCCTCTCGAATGCGGCAATGAGTTTCCTGGGTGAAAAAAACTGCGACCACCGCAACGCAGGCGCACAGAAATAACCAGAGAAAAGCGGACGAGTAGGCATTTAAATTATAGACACGGACACCATCAACCAACTTGCCGACCCAATGACTGTCCAAGACCCCGCCGAGCCCCTGTTGCAGGATGGCCGCAAAACCCAAAACCGACATATTGACGACACCACCAACCGCACCGGACGCACCCGGGTGGTTGACCTCGCGTGAAAAGGCGAAACCGATAATCAGCGCACCGGAACTGAACCCGATAGCAGCAAATAAAGGGAAGAGCAACAAGGAGGGGATGCTGCTCCAAAACAGGAATATCCCCCACAAGCCTGCGGTTATAGTATTCGCAATCAGATAGGGCCTTTTGCGGCGTCCCATCCGGTCTGAGATGGCCCCCAGGGTCGGGCCGCCAATCGCCCAGGCAATCAGCATGGTCGAGGTCAAGGTGGCCGCATAACTCCGATCAAAATCATAAATCTGAACCAGATAGGGGACCCCCCACAATCCGGCAAAGACCAGCACCGGAGCCGCCGACAACCCGCCAGCCAAAAACAGCAACCAGGTATCACGCTGCGTCATCACCAGCCGTAAAGCGCGGAAGGGGCCAAGTGTCCCGTTTGCAAGAACTGAAGCATGCGCGTAACTTTGATAACCTCGTTCATGCGGGTCATCCCTGACATACAGCCAAATCAATCCGGCCACCAACAATGTGACCACCGCGCTCGCTATCATGCTGGCCCGCCAGCCGAAAGCGAAGATAGCCTCCGACAGTGGCAATCCGGCAAGCACTCCTCCCAGATTGCCGAACAGCAGGGCGACACCCGTCACGGTGGCAAAACGGTTAGTAGGAAACCAGTGTCCGGCAAGTTTCATACAGGTTACAAATGCGACACCGACGGATGCTCCGACTAACAGTCGGCCCGCATAGGCAAGCCACAAGGTGTCTGCCAGTCCGAACATTAAGGTCCCGATGGCTGCGAGCAGAGCAGCGATGGTGCTCAGCCGGCGAGGCCCGATCCCGTCCGCCAACAGACCACTCGGAATCTGGACCGCGGCATAAGCATAAAAATATGCGGCAGACAGATTCCCCAGCAGGGCGGCGCCAAGGTGGAAATCTCGCATCAGATCATCCGCCATCACGGCAGGCGCGACCCGCTGAAAAAAACCGATCAAATAGAGGCTTGCAACTGCTCCCCACATCAACCATGACATCCAAACCGGAGCACGACTGTTCATTGTTTATCCTTTATTTTTGTAACCAGACTTGCTCGGCAAGCAAAAGTGCGCAACGGGGAGAAAATAGCTTGAAAAATCGAAACACACCTACGGACAGGCCCCAATGGAGACCAGACTCCAGGCGATCCACAGGTTAGATCCAGGATTAAATAGCGGGCATAATCGATCTATGAAGGGCTGGTCCTGAGGACGAATTCGCCCACAAGACCAACTCCAAATCAAATACTTCCCACACCTAACAACCGTACTTGAGTTTCGCTTCGCGACGCCGCGCGTGCAGAATCGGTTCGGTGTAGCCACTCGGCTGCTCAAGCCCCTTAAAAATCAGATCACAGGCAGCCTGAAAGCCGACACTCTCTTCAAAGTTCGGCGCCATGTTGCGGTAGTTGGAATCACCGGCGTTCTGCCGGTCAACGATCGCAGCCATCCGCCGGAGGGTTGCCATCACCTGCCCCTGGTTACAGATGCCGTGATGCAGCCAGTTGGCGATATGCTGGCTGGAAATGCGCAGGGTCGCGCGGTCTTCCATGAGACCGACGTTGTTGATGTCGGGAACCTTTGAACAACCGATCCCCTGTTCAACCCAACGGATCACGTAACCGAGAATTCCTTGAACGTTGTTGTTCAGTTCCTGCTGAATCTCTTCGGCGGTGAGTTGGGTGCTCCCCAGCAACGGAAGGGTTAAAATATCGTCCAGTTTGGCCCGCTGTCGACTGGCCAGCTCAGCCTGACGGGCCGTCACATTGACCTTGTGATAATGCAGCGCGTGCAGGGTTGCTGCAGTCGGTGAGGGCACCCAGGCGGTGTTTGCGCCAGCCTGGGGATGGGCGATTTTGCTCGCCAGCATTTCGGCCATGTGCTCAGGGATCGGCCACATCCCTTTGCCGATCTGCGCTTTGCCCCTGAGTCCCGCAGCCAGACCGATATCAACATTCCAGTCCTCGTAGGCAAGGATCCAGGGTTCCGTTTTCATCGCCCCCTTACGCACCACAGCACCGGCCGCCATGCTGGTATGAATCTCGTCGCCGGTACGATCCAGAAAACCGGTATTGATAAAGGCTACCCGCTCACGGGCCGCGCGGATACACTCTTTGAGATTGATGGTTGTGCGGCGCTCTTCATCCATGATGCCGACTTTGATGGTATTCCGCGCCAGACCCAGAGCATCCTCGATCCGTCCGAACAGCTCGCAGGTAAAGGCCACCTCTTCCGGGCCGTGCATCTTCGGTTTAACGATATAAATACTGCCAGCCCGCGAATTTTTCCCTTTGCCACTGCCTTTAAGATCATGGATGCTGATCAAGCAGCCGACCATGCCATCGAGGAAACCTTCCGGGATTTCGTTGCCGTCCTTGTCGAGTACCGCATCGGTGGTCATTAGATGGCCGACGTTGCGCATGAACAGCAGGCTGCGACCGTGCAGGGAAAGAGTACCCCCCTCCGGTGTGACATAGCTGCGGTCCGGGTTCAGGGTGCGGGTCATTTGCTTGCCCCCCTTATCAAAGGTCTCGTTCAAATCCCCCTTGATCAGCCCGAGCCAGTTGCGGTAGACCAGTGCCTTGTCCTCGGCATCGACGGCTGTAATCGAATCCTCGAAATCCTGAATGGTCGTGACCGCCGATTCGAGCAACAGGTCCTTGACTCCGGCCAAATCGTCCTTGCCAATGAGGTGGTTGCGATCGATCTGAATCTCGATATGCATACCGTTGTTTTTCAATAATACGGCATCTGGTGCACCCATTTCGCCGTTATAACCGACAAACTTCTCCGGCTCTGCCAGGCCGCACTGCTCGCCATTGCCCAGGCTCACGACCAGCTGGCCGTCCTTGACCCTGTATTGGGTGACCTGCGCATGACTGCCGGCCTCAAGCGGGGCAGATTCATCCAAAAAATTGCGGGTGAAGGCAATGACCTTGGCGCCGCGGCGCGGATTGTACCCGCGAACCTTTTCTTCATCCTTGCTCTCGGGAATGGCATCGGTGCCGTATAGGGCGTCGTAGAGACTGCCCCAGCGGGCATTGGCCGCGTTCAAGGCGAAACGGGCATTGCTCACCGGTACCACCAGTTGTGGTCCGGCCTGCACAGTGATTTCCGGGTCAACATTCGCTGTGGTAACGTGAAAGTCTTCACCTTCCGTCAGCAGATAGCCGATATCCATAAGGAATTTTTTATACGTCTGCGGGTCGTGGGACTGGCCGGCACAGGCCTTATGCCAGGCGTCGATCTGCGCCTGCAGGTCATCTCGTCGTTTCAGCAGACTCCAGTTTTGGGGAGCCAGATCGTTGACGATCTGCTCCATGGCGCCCCAGAAAACATGCGGATCAATCCCGGTGCCAGGCACTATGTCGTTGGCTACCAGGTCATAAAGAACGGTTGCAATCTTAAGCCCGCCTACTTGCTCGCGTTGCATCAGAGTTACCTTCCTTTGGATATGGGTTTAATTTCATCTACGGTTAGAGTTCTATATTTTCGGCTGCAACCCG
>JBDNGT010000497.1:0-1291 GCA_041689145.1 Geopsychrobacter sp.
ATCGGTTCCATGCCTCTGGATACATGCCAACCGGAGCATGTTTCAGCTTTTCTCGACAACCTGCGCGACAGCCAGGGAGTCAAAGACTGGCAGTACAGTCAGGCTCGCGCTGCTCTGTGGCTTCTGTTCCACGATCATCTGAAAATATCCTGGGCTGGTGGTGAGTTAACACCCACAACCGTTGTAATCAAGGTCAAGGAGTCACCGCAGCCATTATCTGAAACCCAGCAGGAGACCTTGAAAAAATTGCGTAGCACCCTGATCGGCCGTTTGTACGCCAAACGCACGATCATCGCTTACTGCGACTGGGCGACCAGATTTTTGAATCACTATCCGCACCGCAAAATCGCCGACCTGGACACAACCTCGGTGAAAGCCTTTCTGACCTATCTGGCTGAAAAACACAATGTCGCGGTCAACACCCAGAAGCAGGCGCTGAACGCGCTGGTCTTTCTGTTTCAAGAAGCGGAGGGGCGGCCCCTGGGTGACTTCTCCGATTTTGCGCGGGCAAAAAAACCGATCAAGGTACCGGTGGTGCTTTCCCGCGAGGAGGTTACGGCCCTGCTCAACAGATTAGAACCCCCCTTTTCATTGTTCGGTGGTCTGCTCTACGGTGCCGGTCTGCGCCTGATGGAAGCGATCCGATTGCGCATTAAGGATGTCGATTTTGACCAGGGCCAGATTCTGGTGCGTGACGGCAAGGGGCGCAAGGATCGGGTTACGGTGTTGCCGAATATCTGCCGCGAACCGCTGGTTGCTCAGATCGCGGAAGTCCGCCAACTGCATGCCACCGATCTGCTCCGCGACTATGGTGACGTCTGGCTGCCTGATGCCCTGAGCAAAAAATATCCGGGTGCGGGGCGCGATTGGCGCTGGCAGTACGTCTTTCCGGCGACGCGGGTCAGTGTCGATCCGGAAAACGGTCAGCTCCGTCGGCATCATTTTGATGAGTCGGCGGTGCAGCGGGCAATCAAGCAGGCGGCGCGTGACTGCGAATTGAGCAAAACGGTCACTCCGCATACCCTGCGTCATTCCTTCGCCACCCACCTGCTCGAGAGCGGTTCGGATATCCGCACGGTGCAGGAGCTGTTGGGGCACAGCGACGTTTCGACGACCATGATCTACACCCATGTGTTGAACCGGCCGGGGCTGGCGGTGACGAGTCCGTTGGATAAATTGTAAAAGAACGCTTATGAAAGGGGGGCGGGAGCCTGAATTCTCTCGGGGCAGGTGACAGAAAAAGCCGTGCAGATGATTGGTAGGATCATGCGCACGGCTTCCGATTTTTTCG
>JBDNGT010000498.1:0-31669 GCA_041689145.1 Geopsychrobacter sp.
CCGAAGCGCCGCACCCGCAGACCGGTGGCAAAAAAGATCGCCGAACCGGTAAGCGAAACAACGGCGATCATGCCTGATGTTGCCGCAGAAATAACAGCTCCAGCCGCAGAGAAGCCGAAGCGGCGTACCCGCAAACCGGCGGCGAAAAAGATCGCCGAACCTGGCAGCGAAGTTTCCGCTGCCAAGCCTGTGGTCTCTGCTGAGGCAGCCGAACCGACCAGAGAAAAACCGCAGCGGAGCACGCGCAGGCCAGCTGCAAAAAAGACGGCAGAATCAAGCAGTGAAGCAGCCGCCAACAAGCCTGTCGTTTCCGCGACAGTGGCGACTCCGACCGAAGAGAAACCGAAACGCCGGCCGCGCAAGCCGGCAGTAAAGACCAACGCGGACTGAGCACAAACGCTTAGGTTGAACAATGAAAAGGCCGGCACCTATCCGCAGGGCGGACAGAGACTCAATCCAAACGCCTCCGCGGGGACAACCCAAGCAAAGGCGTTTCAGAGAGTTATCCGCCGGGCAGTGCCTGCCCGGTCTGGCGCAGAAAGAGGCTCAGCTCGTCTGGCAGCGGAGCAGTGACCGCAATCGGCTCGCCGCCGAAGGGGCTGTGAAACGAAAGCTTGTAGCTGTGCAGAAAAACCCGCGATAACTCCGGCGGGCAGGGTCCGTGATAGCGCCGGTCACCGAACAGCGGGCAGCCCTGCTGGGCCAGCTGTTGGCGGATCTGGTGTTGACGGCCGCTCTGCAGTTCGATCTGCAGCAGGCTGGCGGTGCGATTGGAGGCAAGTGATTTTACCAGGCAACCGGCTTCCTTGAGTTTCCCTTTGGACTGGACTTGGGAGACCAGTTCTGCCGGACCGCGATACTCCCCGACAACCAACGCGAGGTAAGTTTTTTTCAACTCACGCTCCATCAGCAATTTGCCCAACTCTCCCAAGGCCTTACGCCCCTTGCCGAACAAACAGGCCCCCGATGTTTCTAGATCCAGACGCTGAACCGAGGAAATCCGAAATTTCTTATCCCCCTTGTCGATCTGTTGCTGGAGCAAGGCGGTCAGGTTAACCGTTTCATGCCCCACCGAAGAATGCACGGCCAGGCCCGCCGGCTTGTCGGCAATCAGCAGCATACTGTTTTCAAACAGGGTCACCGGTGGTGACGGTTGCTGCTGCGACAATGCGATCAACTCCTGCAGACGCGCGCTGTCGGGCAAAGCGATGACGTCCCCGGCACCGAGCAGCTCGTCGACAGCGAGGGGAAGCTCGGCGCGCAAAACTTTCCCTTTCTTGAAGAGCTGACTCAGATAGGCCGCAGGGGCTACCGAAATTTCACGCTGCAGAAAATCACAGGCACGCATGCCTGCGGACGCAGGGTTTACTTTATACACATTCGCCATTACTCATGCTCCTGAGTCGATTTTTTCAGAAAGACTACCAACGCCCCTTCGCCGCCATATTGGCGGGGTGCCCTCCCCCATTCGGCGATCAAGGGGTTACCTGCGGTCGCGAGGACCTTTTCCGCTTCGTCACGCAAGACCGGTTCACCATCCGGCGAATGCAAGCCGCGTCCGGTAACGATCAGTACGGTTTGCCACTGATGATAGGTGGCGTTTTGCAAAAAATATTTAATCTTTCCCGCGACCTGATGACGCTGCAGGCCATGCAGATCAAGGCTCGCATCGGGGGTTAATCGCCCCTGTTTGAGCTGCTTCAAACGCCGCGGTGCGGCCGGTTTTATTTTCTGCGGGGCATGGTCGCTGAAACGTACGTCGAGTTGGCCCAGAGACTCCAGAAACAGATTTTCATCGCTCTGCTCCAGGGTCAAATCATCTAATATAACAGTCACTACTGAAGGACATTCCCTGGTGATCTCAGCGGCTGGGTCCAAAGGATCAACCCCGAGGAAATCCATTTCGTCCGCAAAAGTGCGTTCCTTTTCAACCACAGGGATGGCCTCAACCACAGGGGCTAGGGGCAACTCTTCTTCTGACCCAGAAGCAGCAAACCCCTTCAGTTGGTTGAAGGGGTTGTTGTTATAGCTAGCGGGTGAACTCTTTTCTGTGCGTTTTTTCTTGCTCATATCAGCAGAGTTTAGCGCCGGACCATCTTGCGCCGTCCAGTCATCGCCTTGGTTTGCTTTTTGATAATTGCACCCGGCTTTTCCAGATGAAACTGGTACCACATGTCACCAAAAACCTTCATCTTCATCTTGTGGCCAGACTGCAGGAGTGCCAGATTCTGGAGCAGCTCCTCATTCCCGGGATTCTTCTTCAAGCCTTTTTCGATGACCCCGATCGCCTTGGCATGTTCGCCAGACTTATCCAGACAGAAGGCATAAAGAGCCCAGATCAATGGTTCTTTTTTGGCGGCTGAAGTCGCTTTTTCGAAAGTCTCGGCCATCTTCTGCGGCTTGCTCTTCTTCATATAGCTGACAGCGAGCATCGCCATAGCGACCCAGTGCCGGACAAAGGCCTTTTCCAGATAAGGGAGGGCTTCGCTGAAATCACGTTTGAGATAAAGAATACTCCCGATCTGCGCGTTGACCTGTTGTTTGACATAGAGCTGCCAGGGGGCATATTTGAAGGCGCTTTTCATAACCTGAACGGCACGATCGGTCCGGTTGGCCTGAACATCGCGCTGAGCTTCTTCCATCAGGGCGCCAAATTTCTTCATGACCGCACGCATCAGCAGGATATAGGTTGCGCAAAAGACCACCAGTGAAGCAATCCCGGATACCCATGGGCTCAGTCCGGAAAACTCCATCATCCCAAGCATAACAGCGGTGGAGCAAAATAAAGAAATCAGCAGGTTATACATAGCAGAACGTTCCTTTGCTGGTCTTATGCAAAAAGCCCGGACACCGGGCTATTTCAGAGTGCGAAACCTTAACAATCCGATCGCTAAAAGTCAAAGCAAACAAGCAAGCTGGCGACTGTTTTAACGTGGCAGCTGGCGATGCTCCACCAGGCGATCAATACCTGACAGAGCCCTGGTCGGCAGTGAGTTCACCATCAGCTGCGGCGGGAAGTTGGGACATGCAGGGTCAACTTTTGCCCCGGGCGCAGAATATGATTTTGGCTCAGATCATTCCAGCGGCGAATCTGAGGGGTTGCGACATCAAACTGACGACCAATCCCCCAGAGGGTGTCGCCGCTCTGAACCTGATATACCAACTTTTTCGATGGCCCTGCCGCCCTTGCGACCTTCTTACCGGAGGTCTTCTTCTGACCCGCCTTGGAAACAGCCAAGACCTGACCGGGGCGCAACAGGTTACTCCAGCCCAAGCGATTCCAGACGCGTAGGTCTTTCTGATCAACCCCAAACCGCCGCGAAATTTTCCACAGGCTATCGCCATCGCGGACCGTATAGAGTTGGCGACGACTGTGCTGGTAATCATCAGCCATCTCGTCGATCGGCAGTCGGGTAAAACCTTCGCGTAACGGCAGAATCAAGTTCGTCCCGATGCGCAGGGCCCGAGGATCGTTGATATTATTGAGACTTATAATGTCATCGACCTGCAAATGATATTTTTTTGCCAGTGAGAGCAGCGTGTCGCCTGATGCGATCTTATGCCGGTGATAGCGGGCGCGTTCACTTGCCGGCAGTTCGGCGTATGCCGCGCGAAAAATCTCGCCGCGCCCGCTCGGGACACGCAACTGATAGTCCATAACTCCCGGGGGGGTACACCAGCGTTTAAGCTCGGGATTCAATGCTTTAAGCTCAGCATATTCGCTGCCGCTCAAAGCTGCGATCACTTCAAGATCGGTGGTCGTCGTCAGGGTAATAAATTCATATTTAGACTGAAGCTGAAAATCAAGATTGGCGAAGTCATGCGCTTCAAGGTCACGCACAATCGACAAGGCAGCGAGCAATTTAGGGACGTAGTTCTTGGTTTCGGCCTGCAACACATCCCCCTTCGCCAAATTCCAAAAATCACGGCTGTCGGCGCCACGAATCGCCTGACGGATCTTTCCGCCGCCCGCATTATAGGCGGCGATCGCCAGATACCAGTCGCCGTCAAACCGCCCATGAAGGTATTTAAGAAATTGCGCTGCGGCACGGGTCGATTTCTCGATATCACGCCGTTCATCTACCCACCAGTTGTTTTTAAGCCCATAAATCCGACCGGTGCTTTCGATAAACTGCCAGGGACCGGCTGCATGGGCCCAGCTGTAGGCTTTTTCATTAAACCCGGATTCAATCATCGCCAGATAGGCCAGATCAAGAGGTATCCCTTCGCTGGCGAAGACCATCTGAATCCGCGGTATATGCTTGGCAGCGCGCTCTAACCAGTGACCAAAGCTGCTACGCGCTGGACCGGTGTAGCGGGCAATCAGCTTATCGACCCGAGGATTTGATTCAAGCGGAATATCCCCAGTGTACTGTAATGGGGGCCGGTGAGTAAGAAAATCGTCGATTGAGGGCGGCACTGGGACGAGAACGCTTGATCGAACGACAGCAGTCAGCAGGGGGTCATATTCTTGGAATAACGACTGCGGGGATGGATCAATAGTTGCTAAAGGAGACTGATCTACAGCACCAAGAGTCGCGTGCGGGACCGGGGTCATGGGTAGACAGCCTGCGGCAGACAACAGAAGGGCCAGACAGCAGAGAGAGCGTAATACTGCAGCGCGCAGCGTGCCAGGGGCGAAACTAGTGAGACTCATGAAGTCCTTATAAATTTGAAAGTTTTTGGGCGCGGGTAGACACAGAAACAAGGCGCCAGACTAGCGGAAATCCTGGATTGATGTCAAGTCAATGGCAGCGCTTCCGCTGGCCAGCAACAGCGTTGCATTGCTGCGAGCAGCGGCGCAAACGACTTGCGATCCAGGGCACTCAGCGCAATCGCCTCGAAGCGGCGACAGTAGGCGACCACTTCGTCTTGGTCGAGTTGATCCACCTTGTTAAATACCAGCAACAGTTGTCGCTGGTTAAGCTCAAGATCGGCGAGAATTTTGTCGACCGCGGCAATCTGTTCCTCAAAACGCGGGTTCGACAGATCCACCAGATGCAAGAGCAGATCAGCATCCCCGAGCTCTTCAAGGGTCGCACGAAAGGCCCCGAGCAGACTGGGGGGAAGATCGCGTATAAAGCCGACGGTGTCCGTGATGATGACCTCGCGATCAAGCGGGAAACGCAGGCGCCTGGTGGCAGTATCCAAGGTGGCGAAGAGCAGGTCTTCGGTCAGCACCTCGCTCTGAGTCAAGGCGTTTAACAGGGTGGACTTGCCGGCGTTAGTGTACCCGACAATGGAGATGATCGGGATCCCGGCCCGCACCCTTTTCTGCCGTCGTTGCTGACGCCCGCGCCCGAGGGATTCAAGCTCTTTCTCGAGGCGGTGGATCCGATCGCGGGTGCGGCGCCGGTCTGTCTCGAGTTTGGTTTCCCCTGGCCCACGGCCACCGATGCCGCCCATCAGGCGGGACATCGCGGTCCCCTTACCCGAGAGTCGTGGCAGTAGATATTTAAGTTGCGCCAGTTCAACCTGAACCTTGCCATCGCGTGACTGTGCACGGTGGGCAAAGATATCGAGAATCAACTGGGTGCGGTCGATGACCTTGACCTCAGTGACCTCACTGATTGCACGGACCTGATTAGACGTCAGATCCCGATCAAAAACCAGCAGCGTCACGCGTTGCTGCAGGGCATTAATCACGATTTCACGTAACTTGCCCTCGCCAACCAGGTAGCGTGGATGCATCTTGCGCGGACGCTGCATGATCTGATCGACCACCTGCAGGTTGGCGGTTCTGGCGAGCTCTTTGAGTTCCGCCAGCGAATCTTCCATCTCGCGCCTTGAGCTGTGCCCGACACAGATCAGCAGGGCGCGTTCGCGGCCATCTTCCAGATCAACCGTTTCGCCGGAGAGCCGTTCCATCTCGGCATCGAACGCCAGAATAAAGGCTGTAAAGTCAAGCTGAAGGCGGTGGAAATCGTCGAGTACGACCCGCTCAATCTGGGCCTTATCCCGCGTCGGGAGCAGATGCGCATATTCAATCCGCCCCGGCAGGCCATCGGCGTCGACCCCAATAGCGACCATCGCATCGAGCCGCAGCAGTTCAAGGTCGGTCAGGTCATCACGCGACAGAGGTTCTTGCTTGAGGTGAGTGTGGACACAGCGTAAGCCACGCAGGCCACTGCGCCCTAGAGTATAGCTGGAAAGATCAGGGATAAGGATTTCACGGTCGTTCCCAACGATGACATGCAGGACTTCCCCCGCGCGATTGATAATCAGACCGATCTGCCGCCCGATCTGTGACGATTGCTCGGTCAGATAGCGCGCCAACTCACCGCTGATCAGGCTGTCGGTCGGGATTCTCCGCCGGTAGATCCGTTCAAGCGCCTTCAGATCGCTCGGCTTCAGGCCACTGATTTTTCCCTGGATCATGGTTCCCTACAAATAACACAGGCCCCTCAAGGGGGCCTGCATAAAAGATAAGCTAAAAACGGATGAGATGGTAAAGCGCAAAAAGATCGCCATCAGCCTTCCGCGATACTGAATCCGCCATCGACATAGTGAATTTCACCTGTGACGCCGCTGGCAAGATCAGAAAGCAAATAAAGAGTCGCCTTGCCGACCTCTTCTTGAGTAATCGTACGTTTTAGCGGCGACCGTGATTCCATCGCCCGCAGTTTATCATTGAAGTTGCCAACTCCCGAAGCGGCCAGGGTCTTGATCGGACCGGCGGAAATAGCATTGACCCGCACTCCTTTGACACCAAGTTCCGCGGCCAGGTAGCGGACCGAGGCCTCAAGGGCAGCCTTAGCCACACCCATAATATTATAACCAGGGATGGCGCGTACGGCACCAAGATAGGTCATGGTGACGATACTGCCCCCCTCATTCATGATCGGCATTGCGGCACGGGTCATCGAAACCAAAGAGTAGGCGCTGACGTCGAGCGCCAGCTGAAACCCTTCACGACTGGTCTGTGAAAAGGGATTTTTCAAATCATCACGGTTCGCAAAGGCGACAGCATGCACCACAAAATCGATCTTGCCCCAACGCTTTTCCAAATCAGCAAAAACCGCTTCCAACTGCGGTTCATCCTGCACATCGCAAGGGAGAATCACTTCGGAACCGAGGCTTTCCGCCAGCGGCCGCACACGTTTCTCCAAGGCTTCGTTCAAATAGGTAAAAGCTATTTCCGCGCCGGCTTCCTTCAGCTGCTGAGCAACCCCCCAGGCGATACTCTTATTGTTTGCGACACCAAAAATAATACCGCGCTTACCGGTCATCAATCCCATTTTTTCCACTCCTGTTTTTAATCTAGATTTTAATGGACCTTTTTAGCAGAATCACCCCAGCAAAACAAGGGGCGCGACAACTGCTTAAGTTGCTTTGACAATAAACAGACCGACAGCCAGAATCAGCAGCGAAACAAAAAGACATAGCGCAGCGACACCACCCATGAGCATGGCAGCGCCGGTGTATTTCTGGCGGATACAGGTAAACGCCAAATAACCGGCAATCAGGCCGATGGGGACGAAAAAAATCAGAAAAAACATCGCAGTTAAAGCTCCTAATCGCGGACGCTGATGACGAACTTGAGATAATTACCCTCGGGGAAGCTGACCGGAACCGGAAAATCTTCGGGCTGACCGCTGCGATAAATCGTGCGGAGCTCAGTCCCCGCCTCCAGCGCACCGCGCCTCAACTCCTTCAGATAATCCTCCATCGTAACCTTCTGATGATTCGATGAAGCGATCAACAAGCCACCGGGCTCAAGCAGGGGGAGAGTCGCCGCGACCAACTGCGCTGTCCCTCCGCGGGTTGAGAACTGGCTCTTCTTGGTGGTTGAAAATGATGGGGGATCGAAAAGGATGACATCGAAGCGCTCACCGGTCTGGTGCAGCTTGGACAGTTCGGCAAAGACATCGCCGACGATAAACTGATGCCGTTTCGGGTTCAGACGGTTGAGTGCAAAATTCTCCCGCGCAATATCCAGGTAACGCGCCGAGACATCAACACTGGTCACATGTTTAGCCCCAGCCGCTGCCGCTGCGACCGAGAAGGCACCGGTAAACGCAAACAGGTTAAGAAAACGTTTCCCCTTGACCCGCTGCATCAGATCGAAACGATGACGCCGTTGATCGGGGAAGATCCCGGTATTCAACCCTTCACGCAGATCGGCAGAATAGCGCAGACCGTTCTCCTGCACCTGCAACGGGACGGGGGCTGGCTGGCCCCAAACCAGACGGCTATACTCCTTGCCGCTCGTCTTATTGCTTCCTTTGCCGATCCCTTTGGCCTCGAGTTGCCGCGTCTCCTGCGGGCGTAACTTGCGATAAATCCCTTGTGGCGCAAAGAGTTCTTGCAACACCTCAAGCAGCACTGGCAAATAGTTGTCCCAGGCGGGGGTATAGAGCTGCACCATCAGATACCCGGCGTAGCAATCGATCGTCAACCCAGGCAAACCATCCCCCTCAGCATTAACCAAACGATAGACGTCGGTTTCGTCCAGACCCGCCTGCAGCCGCAGCTGTTTGGCTTTTTGCAGCCGATTGCGGAACCAGTCGGCATCGAGCTTCATCCCAGGGGCGCCGACAATCCGCGCGACCACGCGATCGGCAGGATCGAGCAGGGCGGTCGCCAGCGGCGTTTGCTCTTCATCACAGAGCAGGGCCAGCTCGCCACATTTGATGCCTTGCCAGTTTTCAGTAAAGCGATCGGCAATCACCCAGGGATGGTGCAATGCAATCATTCGGGCCGTTTCTGATCCTACTTGATATTTCTTCATCAATTCATAACCTTGTCGTAAAAATGCTGGTGCATTGTACCTGGGCCGCACTTCGCTAGCCACAAAAACTACGATTGTGATAATCTGCTCCGTCAAAGCAAACAAAGCTACCTGCGAAAGGAACGTCTCGATGCGCAACGCCCCGAAAACCAAAGGTGAACTGGTCATTGAACAGATCATGCAGCAGCTCGACCCTGCGTCTCCGCGCTACCGGGTACTTACGGTCGCGCGCCAGTTTAAATCAAGCTGGGTTGAACTGGGCGAGCAATTGAGCCTGGTGCGCAAGGCCGGCGAATATAGCAACTGGGGCTACGGCTCATTTGATGATTACTGTCGCGAAGAGGTCCGGATTAAAAAAGATACGGCTTACAAACTAACCGGCGCTTACAGCTATCTGGAAAAAGAGGAGCCTGCCGTATTGGCCCGAAGTCGTGAAATGCAACCGATTCCAGATTATCGATCGATCGACATGTTGCGCCAGGCGCGTGAAGATCAACAACTGAGCGACAAGCAGTTCCAATTGTTGCGCGATACGGTGATTGAAAAGGAACGGAGTCATCCAACCGTTGCCAAGCAGTTTCGTGAACTGACAGGACAGCACAACACCCTGACGGAAGAACAAGTCCTACGACAGTCGTTAGCGACAGCCAGACGGCTGGAGGGTCAACTGCAGCAACTACAAAGCATTCCTGATGGAATCCTGCAATCCTGCAGTATTATTCTCGACGAATTGAACCGACAATCTGCCAAATTCGAGGCAGAGTCTGCGGGATAGATCAACCCCAGTATCCAGGCGAATTCATCATATGCGTACCGCATGGGAATTAGGCATGAGCTAGAGCTATACCTGAGGTCGAGCTAAAACTGGACAGCGAAAAAATACCTTATTGGTCAAACTTCTCCAAGACATTTCCGCTTGAAATGATATACTGCTGCCAATCTGGTCTCTCAGATACAAACTCGGCCGAGATTCAAAGCTCTGGAGGTTCAAAGATGGACCAGAAAATCAAGAATAAAGTTCGCGAGCAATTTGGACGAGCGGCGATGGAGTATGTCTATTCCAACTCTTCTTCTGGTGGCAAAGATCTCGACAACGCCGCTGAGTTACTCAATCCAACCAAAGAAGACAATATGCTTGATGTTGCCTGCGGTGGGGGGCATACAGCATTCTACTTTGCTCCCAAGGTCAGGCAGGTAGTCGCGTCAGACCTTACCATGCAGATGCTCAAAAAAGCTCAAGAATACATTGCCGATGAAGGCAATATTGACAATGTCGTCTTTCGTGAAGCCGATGCCGAAGACCTCCCTTTCCCGGCCGGATCCTTCACCCTCTTGACTTGCCGAATCGCGCCCCATCATTTTCCAGATGTCCCTCGCGCCCTTAAGGAATTTCACCGGGTATTGCGCCGCGGCGGACGGATGGTCGTGATTGACACCCTGATGCCCCTGGACCCTGAGATTGCCGAATTCTATCAAACCATGGAAAAGATGCGCGACCCGACACACATTCGCGCTTTTACCGAAGATGAATGGCGGGGCATGATTGATGATGCCGAATTAATTCTTCACGAAACCAGAGTCCTGCCGAAACAACATGACTTTCATGACTGGGCGCGACGAGCGGGAATGAACAGAACGAAGATCCAGGAACTGAATCGCTTCTTCATGGACGCACCAGCCAAAATCCATGACTACTTCCAGATTGAATCTTTTGCGGGCGAGGTTGAAACCTTCACCGATCAGAAGCTACTGATTTACGCCTCGCGCAAAGAGAAAGAAAAAAAATAAACATGTTCTTCCTGGCCAGGGGTCTATGCCTGGCCTTTTTATTTTGGCTGATTCAAGTTACATCAAGCCAAACAGAATAAAAAAAAGGAGACCCGAACGGGTCTCCTTTTTTTTATTCAAACGACGAAATAACTTATTTGATCCCTGCTGCAGCCTCAAGCATGTCGGTTGTGACCGACTTGGGACGCTCAATACTGTAACCGAGAGCGCGGTCCCAGGTGATGTTGGCCAGACAACCAATAGCCCGTCCGACGCCGAAGAGGACAGTGTAAAACTCATACTCAGTAACGCCATAGTACCACTGGATGACGCCTGACTGGGCATCAACATTTGGCCAGGGGTTCTTGGCTTTACCGTGCTCAGTCAGAACGCCCGGAGCAACTTCAAAAATCATTTTCACCAACTGGAACAGTGGGTAGTCTTTGAGACCTTCGGTCTTCAGGCAGAACTCGCGCTGTGAGGTATAACGTGGATCGGTTTTGCGCAGAACGGCGTGTCCGTAGCCTGGAATAACCTGACCGCTTTTGAGAGTTGCCCAGAGTGCTTCTTTGAGCTTCTCTTCGGTAGGAACTTGCCCCCCGAGCTGCTGCATGAAGTTTTGCGTCCAGCGCAGGACCTCTTCGTTGGCAAGGCCGTGGAGCGGACCAGCCAAACCGTTGAGGCCGGCGCAGTAGCTGTAATATGCATCGGAAAGCGTCGAAGCAACCAAGTGAGTGGTATGGGCCGATACGTTGCCCGACTCATGGTCAGAGTGGATGATGAAGTACATCCTGGCCACATCATCATAAGGAGCATCCATGCCCATCATGTGCGCAAAGTTTCCACCGAAATCGAGGCTGGGATCAGCAGCAATCGGGGTATCCCCGCGATACTTCATGCGATAGATATAGGCAGCAATCGGACCAAGTTTGGCCATCATGTTGCTGCAATCTTCGAGCATGTCTTCCCAGCAGGTCATTTTGTTGAACTTGCCGGCAGCATAGTTTTTGGAGAAGACCGAATCTCGTTGCATGGTGAGCACTGCGGTGGAGAACATGGTCATCGGGTGGGAATCACGCGGCATGGCACGCAGCACGTCATAGACATACTCGGGAACCTGAGCGCGACGCTTCCAGTCTTCGACAACTTCGAGAGTTTGCGCCATGGTCGGGACATCGCCGGTCAGCAGCATATACCAGAAACCCTCGACATAGGGATATTCGCTGCCAGAAACCTTGGGCAGGGCCGCAAAGGTCTCATCAATGGTCTTACCGCGGAAGCGGATGCCTTCCATTGGATCCAGATAGGAAATATCGGTAACTAGCGACTTGATTCCACGTGCGCCGCCGATACATTGGGAGATGGTCACATCACCCAGGGTGACTTCACCATGCTCCTTGAGCAGACGAGTGACCCGAGGACGATGCTCTTCAATTTTTTGCGCAAGTACCTTTTTCAATGTCGACATAATAATCTCTCCTTTGGTGTGAATGAAACGAAGTTCTGAATGCCCCAGAGGGACCAACGGGGGAAAAGTCCGCAGAGCGGAAATTACAAATAGGTTGCAGGGGAATGCGTCCGCCCGAACGGATTCACAAGCAAACAGAAATACAGGGAATATGTGCGATTCGGCGGGAATCCGAAAAATCGGTGGCCGAAAAACCTTCCTTCGCTTAAATGTACAAATAACGTTTAACAACCACCCTCTATTTTGTCAAGACGATTTTTGTATACAGTATTCAAAGTACCTCCTCCTACCGCACTGAAACTGGTCACTCTTTTTATCTTGATTTCCTCTGGCAACCGGCTAAAATGCCTAATTATTATGCAATACATGCCGTTCAAAATTGGGTCACTGCAGCTCGACAATCCATTAATTCTGGCCCCGATGGCAGGCATTACCTGCCTCCCCTTCCGCAAAACAATGAAGTCTTTCGGCGCATCCCTGGTCTTCACCGAAATGATCAGTGCTAACGGTCTGATTCGTGATGGTCAAAAGACCTTTGAGTTGCTGGAAACGTGCCCTGAAGAAAAGCCCCTCGGCATCCAGTTGTTTGGTGACGATTCGGCAGTTCTGACACAGGCTGCCAAGATGATCGCCGAACGAGCCGACCTTCTCGATATCAATATGGGCTGCCCGGTAAAAAAGGTGGTCCGTAGTGGCGCAGGGAGTGCTCTACTCCAAGACCCGCGACAGATTGGACGAATCATAGAATCTGTTCGCGCAGCCTTTAGCGGCCCCTTGACCATCAAGATCCGTTCCGGCTGGGACCAAATAAATATTAATTTCATTGAGGTCGCCAAGGTCGCGAGGGCAGCTGGGGTTGATGCCATCTGCCTGCATGCTCGTACGCGCAGTCAGGGTTTTGGTGGAAAAGCCGACTGGCAACAAATCGCGGAACTGAAAGCCCGCGTTGACATCCCGATCATCGGCAGCGGAGACCTCTTCACGGCCGAGGATATTGTCAGCATGCTGAATACTACAGGCTGCGACGCCGTGATGATTGCTCGTGGAGGCTACGGGAATCCGTGGATTATTCGTCAAGCAGCAGAAATTTTACAAGGCAGAGATGCAGCACTGCCGAGCCCCGTCGAACGCTGGCAGACAGCGCAGCAGCACCTGCAGTGGCATGCAGCACAGTTCGGCGAATACAAGGCGCTACTGGAGATGCGCAAACACCTGAACTGGTATGTTCGTGGATTACCGGAGGCCAGCCGGTTTCGCAGCCAGTTACAAGGCCTGTCGAACTGGATAGAGCTCTTAGAGTATTGCGAAGCATATTTCGCTGAACTGCAGGATGAGAATCATGCCTGACAACCAGCAGCAACAGCTCTATGCCATGATCGTGGAGAACGTCGGTGAAGCAGTGATCGCCCTCAATCTACAAGAGCAGATCAGTCTCTTCAACCCAGCGGCCCAAACACTGACCGGCATGAGTGAGAAGCAATGCCTGGGCAGAAGGTTCAGTAAGTGCTTTGGCCACCAGAAAATTCTTTGCAGCCTGGTGGAAAAAGCCCTCTCTGCTGGAAGATCGATCTCCGATCACGACATGATAGATCTGCAGCGCTCGAATAAGTCATTACCGGTCAGCGCCACAGTCTCCCCCCTTTTCACCCCGAACGGCGAACAACAGGGGGCCGTTTTGATCATGCGCGACCTGACCCAAATCCGCACTTTGGAGGATGCAATCCGGCGAGCCGATCGCCTGTCGATGGTTGGAACCATGGCCGCCGGCCTCGCCCATGAGATTAAAAACCCTCTCGGTGGCATCAAAGGCGCCGCGCAGCTCCTACAGATGGAACTCGACCCCGGAAGTCCGCTAACCGAGTACCCGCAGGTGATGATTCGCGAGGTTGAACGGGTCAATAATATCATCGAGGAGTTACTTGACCTGTCGAGACCGCACTCGTCGATAAAAAGTGAGGTCAACATCGGCAAAATACTCGATGAGATCGTATTACTGCAACGCCAGGCTTTTATTGACAAAGATGTAGCATTTACCATGGACCTCGACCCGAGCATCCCCTCGATTCTGGGAGATCAAAGCCAGTTGACCCAGCTTTTTCTGAATCTGATTAAAAATGCCGGGGAGGCAGTGGAGCAGGGTGGTGAAATTCACGTCACAACCAGAATCGATTTCGATTATCATCTGAGTTCGGTGGGAGAACGAGCCATACCGCTGGTCCAGATTGTCATTGAAGATAATGGCCCGGGGATTCTGCCCGAGCTACGCGAACGGATCTTCACGCCATTTTACACGACAAAAACCGGTGGCACAGGCCTAGGTCTTGCCACTTGCCAGAAGATCATCAGCGATCACCATGGCCTGCTCAGCGTAAAAAACCGCAAAGTAGGTGGTAGCGCGTTCATCATTTCGCTCCCACTCCATAGATCTTGAATTATTTAATAGGGACCAGACTAGGTCTCTTACTGCTTGTGGAGGAAAACAGGCCATGTCAATTCGCCGCATCCTTGTCGCCGATGATGAAGAGAGTATTCGCTGGGTTTTATCCAAATCCTTGAAAAAACAAGGATTCAGCGTCGATCTCGCCGAAGACGGTTTGCAGGCGCGCCAGCTTTTCCGAAAAAGCCATTACGACCTAGCCGTGATCGACATAAAGATGCCGGGGCTGCAGGGGATTGAGCTGCTACAAATTCTTCAGCAGGAGAGCCCGGACACCCTGGTCGTGGTGATGACCGCCGAGTCAACCATGGAGAATGCGGTGGCGGCGATGAAGAATGGGGCCTACGACTATCTGACCAAACCTTTTGATCTCGACGCGCTGGATGCCATCATCCTCAAGGCGCAAAAAGCGGCGGCGGTCTCCGATCAACTTGGCCAACTCCGAAATGAGATTCAAGACCAGTACCGCTTTGGCCGGACCATCATTGGCAACAGCCAAGCGATGCAAGAAGTCTATAAAGTACTCGGCCGCGTTGCCGCATCAGATGTGACGGTCTTGGTGACCGGTGAGAGTGGCACGGGAAAGGAGCTAATCGCCCGGGCAGTCCACTACAATAGCCCCCGCCTGGGGAAACCCTTCGTCGCGATAAACTGCGCCGCGATTCCCCGTGAGCTGCTTGAGAGTGAATTATTTGGTCACGAAAGAGGTGCATTTACCGGCGCGACTGAACGCAAGGCGGGCAAGTTTGAGCAAGCCGACGGGGGCACGCTCTTCCTCGATGAGATTGGTGATATGCCCCTCGAGCTGCAAGCCAAACTGCTCCGCGTCCTGCAAGAGAAAGAGGTTACCCGCACCGGCGGAAGCGGGACCCTGGCGGTTGATGTGCGGATCGTGGCCGCCAGCAATCAGGATTTGACCAGCATGGTGCGCGACAAGAGCTTCCGCGAAGACCTCTTTTACCGACTAAACGTCGTCCCGATCGGCCTGCCACCGCTGCGCAAACGCGTTGAAGACATTCAGGATCTTGCGGAAGTCTTTCTGCATCGGGCCAAACAGGAGATGGGGGTTAATGTCAGCGAACTGAGCAAGGAAACGATCAGCCTGCTCAAGCAACATAGCTGGCCCGGGAACATTCGCGAGCTGGAGAATTTAATCAAGCGCGCCAGCCTGCTCACGCCCAATCAGGTATTAATGCCGTCTGACTTTCCGGGACTAGGAAGTTCAGACGAACTCGGCAATCAAGAAGATTCCCTCGAAGCATTGATTGCGCGCAAGCTACAGAACAGCCTGGCTCAAATGAACCTGCAGGAGCTCGACAACCTCTACGAGATGGTTATCCACCAGGTCGAGCGTCCACTCATCAACATCATCTTACAGCAAACCCGCTGCAATCAGGTCCGTACCGCCGAAATCCTCGGAATCAACCGCAATACCCTGCGTAAAAAAATCAATACCCTGGGAATCAACATCAAGCGAAGTGATTAGAAGAGCCTTAACTGGACCGCATAGGTCCCGAGTCCTCAACTAACAGAATTTTAGTGCGGGAGATGTAAACAACCGATTCTTCTACGAGAAAAAGAAAAAAATGTTTCTTCTGATCTAAAAAATCTTTGGCGCGCTTCCGCCCGGTGGGAATATTTACATGGGACAGGCTCTAACTACCCTCTCCGTTGATTCAGAAAGCTAGAGGTCAAAACTATAGCAAGGGAGTTTCAAAAAAGGTTATTTTTAATCTTTGTAGAAAACGATCGAGCGCCAGGAAGAGAGCGGATATCAACACAAAAGCAAAAGCTGCGATGGTGAAAAGTACTTTCTAGTGCCGATAGATTTCTGGATGGTAGCACTTCCACTTACGATGCAGCCAAAGCCACATGGCTGGATGGCGGCGAATCTGCTGTTCAATACAATCATTCTGTAACTGTACCGCCTCGGCAAGGGGGAGGTTGTCTATCTTGAGGGCAGGCCCAAAGATCAGCCTGTGTTCACCCCACTTTTCACCCCGAACCATAAACATCGGGACCAGAGCGGCATTATATTTTTGCGCCAGACTGACCGCGATCGTTAGCGTAGAGGTCTTATGATTGAAAAATTTAGCCGGAATTCCTTCGTTCAGGTTCGCCTTCCGATCAGCCAGAAGAAGCAGATCCTCCCCCCGGTTCAGCCCACGAATCGCCTCGCGCAGGCCATTCTCCTTATACAGAATTCGCGCGCCAAAACGTGCGTGATAAAGCAAACGTTCTCTTTCAACCAGAGGGTTATCGATCCTTCGGACGATAAATGAAAGAGGGTTTACTTCGCTGGCATACTTGACCGTTGCATACTCCCAATGACCGAAGTGGCTACTGAGCAGAATAATTTTCCCCTTTTCTCTGCGCGCGACATCAAGAAATTCCTGCCCTTCAATAACGACCTTTTGACAGATCTGCCGACGACACCTTTCGGTCATGCGCAGCATTCGGATCCACTCGAAGCCACCAACACCAAGATGGCTAAAATTACGCCACAGGATTGAACGCCGCTGTGGATTACTCAGTTCATCGCCATAGGCAAATGCTAGGTTGATCAGGGCGATCCGCTTAAATGGGGCGCCAAGCAGAAAAAACAAACAGCCAAACAGCCTGCCGAGCTGGCACCAAAGCGACAATGGCAACAGGCGCGCCACCAGGTTGAAGCCCATTAACGGAAAATAGGCGAGATAATCTAAAAAAACAGGGGGGTTAGTGCGGCTCATCTGCGACCAATGGGAGCGGACACAGCGGTTGAGATGAAAGTCAAACAGAAAACCGGCACCTTAATAGCCTCCGTCTGTGCGCTTGGCCTGATTTTCAAAACGGGTATATTCACCCCGGAAGGTCAGATGCACGGTTCCGATCGCACCGTTCCGTTGCTTGCCGATGATAATCTCGGCATCTTTTTCGTGCCCCTGATCACAGGTTTTCTCTCGGCTTTTGCAATCCTCACAGTAGACAGCTTCACGATAAACAAACATGATGACGTCAGCGTCCTGCTCGATGGCGCCTGACTCACGCAGGTCAGACATCATGGGGCGCTTATCGGTCCGGCTTTCGAGGGAACGGTTCAGCTGTGACAAGGCAACCACCGGCAGGCTCAGCTCTTTGGCCAACGCCTTAAGAGAACGGGAGATCTCCGAAATCTCCTGCTGACGGTTTTCATTGCTGCTGCCGCGCATCAGCTGCAGGTAATCGACGACGATCAGCCCCAGGCCGTGTTCGGCCTTGAGACGACGTGCCTTGGAACGCAGTTCGAGCACCGAGATCGCCGGCGTATCATCGATAAAGAGTTGGGTGTCGCTGAGCTGCCCGGCGGCCATCGTCAGCTTCGGCCAGTCAGACTCACCCAGGTTGCCGGTGCGCAAGCGGCCGGCATCGACCCTCGCGACTGAGCAAAGTAGACGCTGCACCAGTTGCTCCTTGCTCATCTCGAGCGAAAACACGACGGCGGGAACCTTCTTCTCCGAATGAGCGGTCGCGTATTCAATCAGATTCAGGGCAAAGGCGGTCTTGCCCATCGACGGCCGGCCGGCGACAATCAACAGATCCCCCGGCTGCAGGCCGGCGGTCATTTTATCGAGATCGGTGTAGCCGGTCGGCACCCCAGTGACTAACTCTTTGCGCTCATAGAGCTGCTCAATATTGCGAAAAGTATCCTTGAGGATATCGCGTACCGGGAAGTAAGAGGGCCGAGTCCGGTTTTCAGCGATCTCGAAGATCGCTTTTTCAGCGCGATCAAGGACGACTTCCATGTCGCCCCCCTCATAGCCGCTGGTGGCTATCTCGGTCGAAACACTGATCAGCTTACGCGCAATCGATTTCTCTTTCACCAGCTTACAGTAGTACTGAACGTTGGCCGCAGTCGGGACATAGTCGACCAGGGTCGCTAGATAGCCACTGCCACCGGCCTCCTCCATGACATTCTTAAGTCTGAGCTGCGCAGACAAGGTGACCAGGTCAGCCGGCTCGTTCCGCTCTGAGAGCGCAATCATGGCCGAAAAAATCAGCTGATGCCCACGCCGATAAAAATCGTCAGCCACAAGATGTTCGAGGGCTCGATTGAGGGCATCATTTTCAAGCAGAACACCACCCAGCACCGACATCTCGGCCTCGAGGTTCTGCGGTGGCAGGCGATGACCCGCGGTCTCTTCTGAGTATTTCGTTTTGATTTTCATAGGCCTAAGAGCATAACAAAAAGGAGGGAATCACAAAAGTGAAAAGGGCGACTAGACCAGAAAGTCTGTCGCCCTTTTCACTTATCTTATCAACAGAGCCTAAAAGAATCAGGCCTCTTCTTCAGCGAGGGCCTTGACCACAACCTTAATCTGAGCCACAACCCCGGCATCAAGCTTGACGGTAACTTGATGCTCACCGAGAGTTTTGATCGGATCGGCCAGTTGAATCTTCTTGCGGTCGATCTCAAGACCCGCTTCGATCAGCTTGGCTTCAACATCCATCGAAGTCACCGAACCAAAAAGTTTGCCTTCATCGCCGGCCCGTTGTGTAAAGACACAAGCCACCTTCTCGATACGCGCCTTGATGACCTCTGCGTCTTTGGTCGCTTTTTCAAGCTTGCGAACCAGTTGACGCTTCTGGTGATCGAGTTCTTTGACCGAAGACATATCTGCAACAATTGCCAACCCCTTAGGGAGCAGAAAGTTACGTGCGTAGCCGGGTTTTACCGACACCTGTTCGCCGATGATGCCGAGACCATCGACATTCTCTTTCAGAATGATATCCATGACGATTCCTCCATATGATAAATCGGTTTATAAAACTTTTTTGCGCGGTCGCCGGAAATCGACCCATAGGTCAAAAACCCCGACCCCGGTCACCACCAACGGCAACGGGTTCAACAAAAAGACCAGAATGTAGATCAGGCCTTTTAGCGCTGGTGGCCAATTCTTTCGCAGTAAAAAACAGCTGACGATCGCCAAACCCTGCACAAAGTAGAGCGGCAACAAAACCGCCAGCAGGTTACGTCCTACCAGCGTCAGCTCGGGCAAAGGTACTAGCAGAGAAAACCCTGCAACGATCAACAGCCAGATCAACAAGGCCGGCAACCGCCACTGGGTAAAGATGCTCCCCGCTATCTGGTACTGTTCTTTCTTGAACCGCTGCAGAAAAAGCAGGGTGACAAGATGGATCACTAACACGCCGGCAGCATAAAAACCGACGAAGGTCTTGGAGATAAAGTCAGCAACCTGCACTGCGATCTCCTTGAGATTGACAATTTGCGCCTCGTCAAAACCCGCTTCTGAGTAGGACTGCATAGCTATATCAACTTCGGATTGCAGATAACGCTCAATCAGCAGGTTCATCTCCTGCCCATTGAGCAGCAGGTAAGACATCAACAAGGTGCCGGCGACCAACAAGGTAACAACCCCGCTGATCAGCAAAGATCTATCCCACGCCATACCACGTTTCAAGAGAATCGGCAGCAACAACGAAGGGACAATAAAGAGGCCCAGATAACTCGTCAGTGCCGCAGTCTCTGTTAACACCGCCAGCAGCATCACCGACAACAGCACCGCAAAGATACCGGTTGACAGGTTAAATCGCATGACCAGATAGCAAATTGGCAAAGCCGTCAGCATATTGGTCAATGCGCCGACCGGACCGAACCAGTGCGCGCTCAAAAACAAGAGCACCGTCAAGCCGACACCGGCGGTCCCGTAGAGTACCGCTTCCCCTTTCATGGGGCTTTCCCCTTTGTCTAACGACTTAGCGTACCGAGTGAGACGCAGTATAGGGGATCAGAGCAACCTGGCGAGCATTCTTAATCGACTCAGCCAGTTGACGCTGGTGAGCAGCACAGGTCCCAGAGATACGGCGCGGTACAATTTTGCCCCGCTCCGAAAGGTAAGACTTCAAGCTTTCAATATCTTTATAATCAATAATCAGATTCTTCTCGGCACAGAAACGGCAGATTTTACGCCGGCCGAAACGACGACGAGGAGCTGGTGCAGACGGGCGACTTGCAGATTGTGTAGCCATAACAGGATTCTCCTTTTAGCGGTAACGGTTATTCTGCGGATTCAGTATCTTTAGACTCAACTTCAGCAACGGCTGGCACTTCTTCAGCAGCAGTCGGAGCTTCTTCTTCTACAGGAGTCTCAAACAGCTCCCCTTCGAAGCGAAGAGTCATAAAACGCAGAACCTTTTCGTCAAGACGCAGACGACGCTCATACTCGGCAATCACGTCTGCTTCGACTTCAAAGATGGTCTGCACATAGCAGCCCCGCTCCTGTTTCTTGATCAGATAAGCCAGCTTACGGGTTCCCCAGTTGTCGAACTTGAGAATTTCGGCTTTTTTATCAGTGAGAATGGTCTGGAATTTCTCCATCATGGCTGTCAGTTCATCACCGACAACATCAGGGTGGATAATGTACAGGCTTTCGTACTTACGCATTGTGCGTCTCCTCTTGGGTTAGCAGCCCCGGTCCTGCCCGGAGCAAGGAAGAAATCTTACCGCCAAACCATTTCGGCGGCAAGCGCAGATTCTTAGCACATGCTGACTTTCGGTTCAACCCCTAAAGAAACAAGGAGAGGGATTACCCGCAGGCTAATCAGTTTGTCCAATCAGTTCGCCCAATAGGTGCGCTGATAAAGGAAATACAGATCATCGCTCTATTATATCTGTGGCAAACCATTCGCAATTTTTTTATCCAGAAGGCCGTGCACATACCCTCAGGCTCCAATGCTCCGGCCGTGAGAATCACCAGCGTTCCGTCCTCGGCCGGTTTCTTACTGCCGAAGACTGGTACTTCGAGAAAGCGCCCCCCGGCAGCTTCAATCTCGGTACCGATCACCTCGGCGGTCTGTGGGTCGACGGTCGACATGTCGATATAGCTCTTGCCCGAGCCCATCGTTTCGAGCACCCCATCCTCATTAAAAACCACGTCACAGGCCGCTTCGTGATCGGCCAGCATGGCGATACAAATATCGGCGGCGGCCAGGGTCTCGACAGCCGTAGCACCCTTGGCCACCAACGGATGACAGCGTTCGAGGCTGCGATTCCAGACCACCAGTTCATGGCCGGCAGCCAGCAGGTTTTCGGCCATCGCGTTGCCCATAATTCCCAATCCGAGAAAAGCTATTTTCATTTCAAAGCTCCTTTTAAGTTATGCCCGTTGCCTTTCATCGTCGTCCATTGGCACTAAATGTCTCTCAATGTCTTCAATAGCATCGATTATCAATTCAATGTAGGCTGTATATTACTTGGGCCAGATCTTCAGAACCCTCGGAAGAATAAATCCCAGAATTATTCAGCGCTAATCTCGAATCAACCAACTCTCGAATATTTAACGCGTTTGGACTCGACAAATGTCACAAGACTTAAAGGTCTCCCCAAAAATCAAGATCAGCCCTTATCTCCTCTTGGTTCTACCACCGCTATTCTGGGCCGGCAACGTCGTGTTGGCGCGCGGGCTGTCCCAGCAGATTCCGCCCATGTCGATGTCGTTTCTGCGCTGGGCAACTGCCCTGCTCTTTCTGACCCCCTTCACTTGGCGGCAACTACGCCGGGACCGCCCGCGGTTAACCGGCCACTGGACCATCATCTGGCTCTGCGCCCTGTTCGGGATCGCCAGCTTCAACAGCCTGCTCTATACCGCAACCCAGACCACCACCGCACTCAACTGCGCCCTGATGCAGTCTGTGATGCCGGCGGCAATTATCCTCTGCAGCTTTCTGCTTGAGCGTGAAAAGATCAGTCTGCAGCAGGGGACCGGCGTGCTGCTCTGTTCCCTGGGCGCGGCCTGGATCGTGTTGCAGGGGAAGATCCTGGAGATCAGCTCGCTCAAACTGGTCGCCGGCGATCTGTGGATGCTGGTCGCGATCTTCTGCTATGCGCTTTACTCAACCCTGCTGCCGCGCCGCCCGAGGATCCACCCGCTCAGCTTTCTGACCCTGATCATCGCTCTTGGTACCCTGCTGCTGATCCCCCCCTTTATCATCGAACTGCTGCTCAAGGGTCCACCGGCCGCCAACCTCAAAGTCCTCGGCGGCATCCTCTATATCGCGCTCTTTCCTTCAATCATCTCCTACCTCTGCTGGAACCGTGGGGTCGAGATCATCGGCGCCAATCGTGCCGGACTATTCATCAACCTGATTCCGGTCTTCGCCGCCGGCATGGCGATCCTCTTTCTGGGAGAAGAGCTGCACGACTTCCATCTGGTCGGTATCCTGATGGTCCTGGCCGGGATGGTTATCTTTCAACGTAAAGGTTAATTTCGGCGCCGCCCCTCCCCCTTATCTTTACCAGATCTTTATCCGGGTATTATGCACAGGTTATCTTGGCGTTGTATGATGAGTCCTAGCAATAAAGTAAACTCGGCATACACTAGCTGGATTAAAGAGATGAATGAGAGTATGAAAATCTGGCGCCTTTCGCTGCTCACCCTGACACGCGCGGATTGGGTCCCTAAAGGGCGCGAGCCTGAGCAGAGATCAGAGGGAGGATAAGATGAAACAACCTAAAAGCCATATAATCCCGACCGAGTCCGAACTCCGCAGCAAACTTTCACCACTGCAGTACCAAGTGACCCGTGAAGAGGGAACCGAACCGGCGTTCAACAACAGCTACTGGAATAATCATGATGCGGGGATCTACGTCGATGTCGCCTCGGGTGAACCGCTTTTCAGCTCACTCGACAAATACGAATCGGGCACCGGTTGGCCGAGCTTCACCCGTCCGTTGGAGCCGGGGAATATCGTTGAAAAAACCGATCGCAGGCTATTTATGAGTCGGACCGAAGTGCGCAGCAAACATGCCGACTCCCATCTGGGTCATGTCTTCGACGACGGCCCGGCCCCCACCGGGCTGCGCTACTGTCTGAACTCGGCAGCGCTACGGTTCATCCCGGAGGCTGAACTCGAGAAAGAGGGCTACGCTGAATATGCGCAGTTTTTTAATTAAGGGCAGACTGGACGCCCCGTCCCGCATCGGTAAGTCGGGGCGCTTTATATTCTAGAGGATGATGAATTGTAAGAAAGTTTCCAGGTTCAAATCGTCCCTTAGAACCAAGCGTTCCTTCCCATCTCTAAGTACCACCGGAATTAGCATATGAGCCCCCCTTATGGATCGTGTCTCTGTCTCCCCAGCCCGTTTTCCAGCGGGTTCGTAAAACCCTCCCATTTCCTTGTAACCCTGGCGAAGCGCTGTGTTTGATATTTTTTTGGTTGTCGACTTGGCTAAGAACCACCTCAAAATCAACCGTTACAAACAAAAAGGCCCTCTAGGTCAGAGAACCGAAAGGGCCTTCGTTGCGAGCAGAGTTGTCAACTGTGGTTAGGTACAGGTTTGACAACTGAGTTCCTTTGAGTAGAAGTTGTTACACGTTTACTATATTTTCCGTACGTTTGAGGCCTGCGGTCCTTTTTGACCCTGTGTGACATCAAAAGTAACACGGTCCCCTTCGGCCAGGGATTTAAAGCCCTCTCCCTGTACTTCAGAAAAATGAACGAAAACATCCGGTCCATTGTCCTGCTCAATAAAACCGAAACCCTTTGCATCGTTAAACCACTTAACTGCGCCTTCTGCCATTGTCCTACTCCTTTTCCCTGCTAGGTTGACCATTTTGCGGTGCATGCTTCAAGGACGACCCACGAAACCCACACGCGTCGTAAAACTAAGGAATCTTTAACATCTGCCGAGTTACAAAATTTATGACGACATATATTTTCGAATTTAATGAAGGAAGTATGCCAGAGGTGACCCAGAATGCAAGTGTTGTGAATACCCCCCGTTCGAGGGTCTCGAACGGGGGCTTCACATTAATCGCAAACAGCCTTGATCGGCTTATTTATTCAAAGGGACCGATCTGTACATTCCCAACCCGCAGTTCCCTATCCAGGATGGCTTGCAGGTAATTTTTCTGGTCAATAAACTTTGTTACGATATTGCCTTCACCCAAAATAATGAGTGATTTCTCGAAGCCCTTGCCCCAGTTGCTGTCGGTCAGATCAGGTTCAAAACAGACAATGCGACTCAGCCCAGACTGCACAATGGCCTTGGCGCACTCGATACAGGGGTACCAGGGAACATAAATCGTACAACTCTTGGTTGACACCCCTGACAGGGCAGCATTGTAGATCGCATTTCTTTCGGCATGCGAAGCCCAGAGATACTTTTCCCCGGTCGATGCTTCATGGCGCTCCTCAATATCGTCATTGACCCCACGCGGAAACCCGTTAAACCCGGTTGAGCGGATCTCGTTGTCCGGACCAACGATGACAGCGCCAACTTTTCTGCCCCGATCCTTGCTCCAGGTTGCAACAAGTTGAGCGAGTGCCATCCAGCGGATATCCCAGTTTGAACTCGACAATCTCAGCTCCTTTTTAGGCGGATACATTCAACCTGTCTGGATGAAGGCATTAGAGCGAGACAGGCCAGAATCTCTGTCTCAGCCACACTTGGAATCGCCACAGTTCAGGCAAGTCAGGCACCCGTCCATGATGATGACAGCCTTGGTGTAACACCTTTCGCAGAGTTTGGCGTCGGGTGGAAAGCTGCCGACCTCTTCGGTTTGCTTCCGCCCCTTAAGATTGTCATATTCGGCGCGCTTGACCTGAAGCATCTCGCGCTGGGCATCGGGCATCGGCTCATCTTTGAGTAAACCGATTATCTTCATGTGGCTTTCAAGGGCGAAACCGATCTCAGCGACGATCGAGGGCATAAAACGGCCGCCCGGTTTGAAATAGCCACCCTGAGGATCGAAAACTGCTTTCATCTCTTCGACCAGGAAGGTCACGTCTCCCCCCTTGCGGAAAACAGACGAGATAACCCGGGTTAGAGCCACGACCCACTGGAAATGCGCCATGTTCTTTGAGTTGATGAAAATCTCAAACGGCTGGCGGGCCTCATGTTCGGTGCCAAAATTCAGTACCATGTCGTTGATGGTGACATACAGGGCATGCTCGCTCTGCGGTGTCTTGATCTTATAGGTGGCACCGACCAGCATCTCGGGCCGTTTGACCTTTTCGTGCATATCTTCGAGCTTATTCTTTTCTTGCTGTGCAGTTTTTGTACGCTGCTCTTCGAGATTAATGACCTCGTAGGCTATAATTTTTTTGTCAATTTTCGTCGTCATTCTGGGTCTCCTGATTACAGCTTGCCGTAATATCCCTCTTTGAGGGCATCATAGAGGTTGGCTACTGTATGAATTTCGTTGTCGTATTCGATCTCTTCGTTGCCCCGGGCCTGGACCACGGTTCCGTCTTCGAGGGAGAATTGGTAAACCGTCGCCGCCAGATCCTTCTCCTGAACCAGTACGCCCTGAAAGGATTCCGGGTTGTAACGGAAGGTGGTACAGCCCTTCAACCCCTGCTCGTAGGCGTAGAGATAGATATCCTGGAAATCAGCATAGGGATAATCGCTGGGGACATTGGCGGTCTTGGAGATCGAGGAGTCGATCCATTTCTGTGCCGCCGCCTGAATATCGACATGCTGTTTCGGCGTGACATCTTCCGAAGTGATGAAGTTTTCCGGCAGCTGCTCTTCTGCTTTTTTACTCCCCTGCATGGCCTGAGGGTTAATCAGTTCACGATAGGCCAGCAGTTCATAAGAGAAGACGTCGATCTTCTCTTTCGTCTTCTTGCCTGGGCGGATCAGGTTGCGGCAATAATGGTGTGCAAAGCTGGGTTCTATGCCGTTGGAGGCGTTATTAGCAATCGACAGTGAGATGGTGCCGGTCGGGGCGATGGAGCTGTGGTGGGTGTAGCGGGCGCCAACCTCGGCAAGTTCGGCCACCAGTTCGGGCGCTTCTTTGGCCAACTGCTGCATGTAACGGCTGTAACGGGCGTGCAGGATGCGGCCGGGAACACGCTGGCCGAGGGTGATGTCGTCAGTGGCCATCTCCGGGCGCTTGCGCAGCATCTCCGCGGTGACTTCATATTCTTCGAGCAGGACCGGTGCCGGACCTTTTTCACGGGCCAGATCCAGGGCCTGTTTCCAGCCGGAGAGAGCCATCTGCAGGGTCACCTTTTCAGTGAAGGCTACGGAATCGGCATCGCCGTACTGCATACCGAGCAACGTAATGGTCGAGCCGAGGCCGAGATAGCCCATGCCGTGACGCCGCTTACCGATGATTTCATCCCGCTGCTGCGGAAGCGGCAGGCCATTGATCTCGACTACGTTGTCGAGCATCCGCGAAAAAACCGCGACGACCTCGTTGAAAAGTTCCCAATTGAAGCGGGCCTCAGGCGTAAAGGGCTGTTCGACAAAACGGGTCAGATTGATCGAGCCGAGCAGACAGGAGCCGTAGGGGGGCAAAGGCTGCTCGCCACAGGGGTTGGTGGCGCGGATTTTTTCACAGAACCAGTTATTGTTCATCTCATTGACCTTGTCGACCAGGATAAAACCCGGCTCGGCAAAGTCGTAGGTCGAGGCCATGATCACATTCCATAGTTGCTTGGCGCGGATGGTGCGGAAGACCTTGCAGGCCACAAGGCCCTCTTCGTTTTGCAGGTAATTCTCGGTGACCGGCCATTCTTTCCAGATGACCTGCGACGGGTCTTGCAGATCCAGGCCATCCCGTTCCCGCTCTTTGGTATTCATCGGGAAACAGAGCGGCCAGTCGGTGTCCTGCTTAACCGCTTCCATAAACTCATTGGTGATCAGCAGCGACAGGTTGAATTGACGCAGGCGACCGTCTTCGCGTTTGACTTTAATAAAATCGAGCACGTCGGGGTGGGAGACATCAAAAGTCGCCATCTGAGCACCACGTCGCCCGCCCGCCGAGGAGATAGTGCAGCACATGCGATCGAAGATATCCATGAAAGACAGGGGCCCCGAGGTATAGGAACCGGCGCCACTGACAAAAGCATTTTTGGGGCGCAGGGTTGAGAACTCATAGCCGATGCCACAGCCGGCCTTGAGGGTGAGGCCGGCCTCGTGGACCTTGCGTAAGATATCATCCATCGAATCCCCAACCGTCGCCGAAACCGTGCAGTTGATGGTCGAGGTTGATGGCTTGTGCTCAAGTGCACCGGCGTTGGAGGTGATGCGTCCGGCCGGGATGGCGCCTTGCTCGAGCGCCCACTGAAAGCGCTCGAACCAATAGGCTTGCTTCTCCGTGTCTTCTTCAACGGCTGCCAGAGCCTTGGCGACGCGCGTAAAAGTGCCGCTCAGGTCGGCGTCGATCGGCTGACCCGCGGCATCCTTGAGCCGATATTTGCTGTCCCAAATATCCAGAGAGGCTGCTTGCCAGGGAATAGCTTTGGGCTCACTCATTTTTTTTATCAGTTTTACAGACATCGATACCTATCTCCATTATTTGAATCCCGCGCCATCCAGAGTGGGCCCGGCCCAGCGCTACGCTTACCGAAATGACTCCCGCGCCCGCAGAGCCTGGCACTATATGTTGTGTTGAGAAAGAGTATATTCCACAATATATTGTTCGGCAAGCTCCAAAATGCAGAGATAGAATGATAAATATTTAAGATGTTATTGAAAATTATCCTTGAGCTTATTTGAACTCTTTTCCCCCTCATTTTGCATTAACAGACAAGAATTCACGCATATCTTTCAAAGTAAGAATGGCCACCCCAGCGCGGAGGTGACCATTCTCATGTCTGCCTGATGGTGGCATACCGGCAAAACCTATCCGGTTCAAAGGACCACCCACTCTGCTACCTTTAAAGAACTTTCATCTCAGCCTGCCTTTTGAAATCTTTATCGATTTATGACCCGCTAGAACCTGACAAAGGCCCCGGCAAAAGGCCCGGCAAACTGGCTATCGACAAAGACGCCGGAATCATCAATCTGCAGATCAAGGTAACGGTACCCGCCAAAGATGCCGACCATTGGCATCGGTGAAAATTCAATTTGGGCCTCGGCGTCGAGGAAACTGTTGTCTTGGTACTCCATATAACCGACCCGGCCGACCAAAGCGAGAAAGTCGGAAAGGCCGATGTGCGCGCGCGCGCCAACGGTCGGAATCGGTATCTGGGCTGATTCCGTCTCAGAAACAGAGAGTCCACTCGAGGCTTCAATACCGGTCATAGTGAGGTCGGCGTTAATATATTTGACAGAAAGTTCAGGGCCGACCTGGATGCGGACCGGTAGATCGTCAAAGTTGATGAGGTTCCAGGTAAGACCAGCATCGATAATATCAAGCTTGACCTTGCTGGTAATCAAGGCGGTTCCTTCGAAGGTTCGGCCGTTAAAGTCGATGTCTCGCGACAGGGTGCCGGAACCGGAAAATTCCAGCGGCAGGTAGCTGACCGCCAGCCGGAATGACCCGAGATTAAGAGCCCCTTCGACAAAGTAGTTTTCACTGTCGTCAAAGCCGAGATCGGTATCCAGGCCGATCTCGGTACCTGAAATCGGGGTACCGGACAGGGCATTGCCATCAACGGTAAAGCTTCCTTCTGGGCTCAACATCAGGTAACCGGCTTTCAGGGAAACGATTTCGTCGGCCAAAACTGGGCCGCAGACCAGCGGGAGCAGGGTGAAAGCGATCAGAAAAACCCGTAACATTCGTGTCATGATTTTCTCCTATTTAAAAAAATGTTGTCGAAACAAACTTTAAGGAACCGGACCGATTAAACAACTATTTGAGATACATGACAACATATACAAGATAATCCGCAGATCGTCCAGCGTGGCGGCTATCCGCCAAGGGTACTAACTTTTAGGGATTGATTGAAATTGTTTATTTGGGAGCGATTCGTGTTGCTCTTTTGGTGTTATCTTGAGGCGACATTAATGCTGACCCAGGAGCCTGTGGCGATTCGGGACTGACGATTTTTCCATCTGCAATTTTCACGCAAGGCTATCGAAAAAGACCACTCTGGGCGAGCCCGTCAAGCATAAACTGGACGGCCAAAGCCGCTAACAGTACGCCGAAGACCCGACTGATGACATGCATGCCGGTCACGCCGAAGAACTTCTGCACTCGGTTGGCCGTCAGCAACAGGATCAGGGTCAACAAAAGCGCAGCCAGCAACATTCCCAGTACGACCAGTTCCGTCTGCATATGCCCCTTGGCGTTGGCCATCAGCAGAATCACCGACCCCATGGTCCCTGGCCCTGCAATCAGCGGTGTAGCGAGCGGAAAGACCGAGATATCATGCTTACCAAAGGCTTCGTCAGTCTCTTCATGCGTGGTGGAGGTGCCGCCCGACGTACGCGCAAAGACCATTTCGATGCCGATCAAGAGCAGCAAGATCCCGCCCGATATCTTCAGCGCGGCCAGTGAGATTCCCAGGCTGCGCAGGAGAAGTTCGCCGGCCAGGGCAAAGCAGATCAAAATCAAGGCCGCAATCGCCGTACCGCGCAGCGCCATGGTCTTACGAAACGGTGCCGAAGCATTGAGAGTCATGGCCGCAAACATCGCGGCTACGTCGATCGGGCCGATCGTTGCGAAAAAGGTCGTAAAAGCCACAATGGCGGTTTCAAGCACACGCAACCTCCTTGATTAAGTAGGAATGTTCAAGATAGCCTATCGACAACTGCGAAGCTATTTTGAATTGCTTGCTAACTTCAGCGTGCCTAAAATAGCGTCAGCCCATCAGCCATCAGCCATCAGCCATCGGGGAAACCGTAGGGGGAAACCGTAGGGGACGTTGTTGACTAGCTGGAATAAACTGCTATCCTATCTCCATCAACTGTGCAGGAGGATACTTGCCCCGTCTACCTAGAATCGATATTCCCGGTCTGTTGCACCATGTCATCTTTCGTGGGATAGAAGGTTGCCCAATTGTTAAGGATGATGCCGATCGCCAGGGTTTTGTATCGCATTTGGGTCATTTGGCTGAAGAAAAAAATAGGGACGCTTCCCATATTTCCTAAGCAACGGAGTAAATATCGTCATTTCTCCAAAGATTAAGCTATCTACTCCAACGTGAGGAGGAAAAAGGAGACAGATTTATTTTCTACCCTCTTCTGAACCCGTGACTCAAACTCAGCTGGCCGAATCAACAATGGCAGAGGGGTGAGCTTTTCTGCCATTTTTCATGATCGAAGATCATCGAAAGCAGTGACTTGCCGCAGGCTTCCTTTGAAGCGATCTCCTCCAGATGGTTTTCGTAATCCTGTATCTTCTGCCCCTTGGCAACCAGGGTACGCAGCAGAAGTTTATTCTGAACCTGCATCTGGGTCGGCGCTGTTTCGCTTTCCCAACGGGAAACCTGCTCAGGGCGAACGTGAAGTTTGCGCGCGAAATCGGCCTTGGACCAGCCCAGAGACTTTCGGAGCAGTTCATTCTTTTCTCCTGGCCGTGACGACCAATACTTCTTCTTCAGAGTGCGGCCGCAGGACGGTTCATTGGGGCTCTGATTAGTATCAATCTTCCGCTTTGACCCTCATCCCTGAGGGAGAAAGTGGCCGAAGGTCGGATTATTTGAAGGGAACATCCCTGTCCTTGGGATCGCTATCGCGACGGAAGAAGTTGGGCAGGCCGATACCGAAATATTGCAGACACATCATCAATGTGGCGACAGCCGCCGCCTCATCCAGATTGCCAATCAACGGCAGGTTATCGGGGATCAGCTCAAAGATACCTGCGCCGGGGTTAAGCAGGTAGACCAGACAGAACAGGCCGAGCAGAAAGACACTAAGTTTCTTCATAAAAACCTCATTTGCGGGAGTCGGCTGCTGCGCTTAATCATAGCGGATAACGGAAAAGAGGCGCTGGACTGGTTGAATGAGCGTGACCCGCTGCCCCGTTAGGAGGACCCCGTCAGAAATCGATTCCAGCTGGGCCAAGAGCCCATTCAAAATAAAGTGCGCAGATATATTTATCAATCACGCTTCAGATGTCGCGAATGATAAAACCCATGTTGCCGATCATGACTTTCTCATTTTTATCTCCCAACCACAGCCGCACCGAGCGTTCGCCGACCATTTCAAAGCGCATGCTTTTATCCTCAATGGATGCGACCTTACTGCCGGCTTCGGTATAGACCTCAACCACCCGATGGGTGCCGACCGTATCCGCCTTCAAATCGTAGGCCTTCTGCTGGGCGCTCTCACAACCGAACATAAACAGTGTCAAACTCAGTACCAAAACAATCAATAATCTTTTCATTGCCTTCCCTTTCAGTGGGACGTTGATGGCTCTTGCCATTTCCTATGCTTTTATAATGAGGTGGTCGGGGCTAGGGAGACAGCCTGCCGGTGAATTCAGCAATGCCGCTTAATTGCTGAACTGTCGGCGTCAGGCGGCCGTTTTAAGTTTTCCCAACTCTTGGGAATAAGCATTATTCGGGGTTCGTTTGTCAAGGAGCACCTAAGGGTTCCTTAAATCAA
>JBDNGT010000499.1:0-4369 GCA_041689145.1 Geopsychrobacter sp.
CAAAGGTTCGGACTCTTCGATTTTCAGGAGAAGACTGGCAGGTATTTGATACTGATGGATCAGATTGTCTTCTTCTTGCAAAATCTGAACTGGTTCAGAAATGGAATGCTGCTGGTCTTCTCGATGAATCTCTTTTTGGTGAGATTGCATTTGGAGGGGTGTCATTTCAGAGCCTGCTCAGCCATAAAAGGTATGCGCTATCTCCAGTAGAGGGTGGAAAGTCCCCTGACAGTAAGGTTGACGCTATTGCCTTTTCTTCTGCATTGAAGGGATCTCGCGAGTTTTCCTCGGATGTGGCGTTTCACGATGCAGTCTATGTTGAGCAGTATTCTCGACTGTTACCGACCTGGACGTTGACGCCTCAAGTCAATGATGAGGTGGTTCTAGGGACCTGGTTGACGGGAGGAGTGGTTGTTTCAACCGATTCATTTAGAAGACTTAGAAACCTCACGGGATGGATGCCAGCCTATGACCTTATCGACATTATTACTGCTGCCGGGTTGGTTGTTCCTGCCGACGCGGGACTTCTTGCTAAACGTAAGCCTTCTCCATCCCAGACTGAGAAGAAGGTCACTCCAGCTGAGGTGTTGATCGAATCAGGGGGTGAAAAGGCAAAACCTGGATTGTTTAGTCTCCCAGGGCGACCCCAGATTGAGGAGTTCTTTAACGAGCACGTCATCGACATTATTTTCAACTCCGAGAAATACCAGGCGATGGGTATCGAATTTCCCTCGGCGATTGTTCTTCATGGCCCCCCCGGTTGCGGGAAAACCTTCGCAGTAGAGCGACTTGTCGACTTCATTGACTGGCCCAGTTATTCGATCGATTCGAACAGTGTTGGTAGCCCTTTTATCCATGAGACCAGCAAAAAGATTTCTGAAGTTTTCGACAAGGCCATAGACGGGGCACCTTCCGTAATCGTAATTGACGAAATGGAGTCCTTTCTGTCAGATAGGCAATCTGGGGGGACCGCCAGCCTCCATCATGTTGAGGAAGTTGCTGAATTTCTCAGACGGATTCCCGAGGCGATTAAGAGCAAAGTTTTGATCATCGCTATGACGAATTTGATCGATATGATTGACCCCGCCATTCTTAGGCGCGGACGTTTTGATCACATTGTTGAGGTTGGAATGCCCTCAAGGATTGAAGTGACATCGCTTTTGGCCTCACTTCTGAGCGAGCTGCCAAAAGCTGAGGATCTCAATATGGATAAGATTCTTGATGCTTTAACCGGCAAAGCGTTATCTGATTCAGCTTTTGTTGTTCGTGAGGCTGCTCGGCTTGCTGCTAAAGCCGGGAAAAATAAGCTTGATCAGGTAAGCATTGATAACGCTCTGCAGCGCTTCCCGGAAGCGATTGAGAAAACACGCAGACGTATTGGATTTGACTTAGATTCGTAAACGGAGGGAGACACATGGACCTTTTACAAAACCCTTTTCTCATTTTAGGAGCTACCCCGCGCGATAATCGGCGGAGGATTATGGCCTTGGCTGATGAGCAAGGTTTGTTGCTTGATTCGAACGAGTGTATACAGGCGCGTTCTGAACTGACTAATCCACGTAAGCGTCTCTCTCTAGAGATCGCTTGGCTACCCGGAGTAGGGCCGAAAAAAGCTGAGGAACTTTTAAATACTTTAAAAACTTCGCCAGGGAGTTTATTGAATTCAGGCGCAGTCACACCTGCAACTAGAGCTAATTTACTCGCTGCGGGACTTTCAAGAATTACAAGTAGTAGTCCTGAATTAATATCTAAATGGATATTTGCCTTAGGATTGGCTTTTGATGAAATAACTCCTGCGGAGCTATGTGCCGTCATAAATGAAGAACGTGTTGTCTCAGGGTTTCCGGAAGTAACAGATCTGTCGTCAGTAGGGGCAGAAATACAGGAACGGCGACGTCATTATCGGCAAATTATCAAATCTGTTTTGGATAAATTATCAGCCAGCGAACTCGTAAAAACGGTGACTATGGCTGTTGATTCTGCAACGAATGAGGGAGAGGAACATGGTCCAATCCTCATTGCGGATCTGGCAGATACATACGAGGTTGAAGCTCAAGATTTTTTAGACAAAGAAGAAGCAAATATCGAGACGCTGGTTGCAAAACTTCGCACCGCTGTTGATTCAGAAAGATCAGATTCGATATTGGCTCCGATGGTCAACCAGCTTATTCAGATTGTACAAAACTGGGACACCGTTGCCCAGCCGATACAGGTAAGTTCGAAAAGTCGTGGATTGGACCACGATGCCAGTCATCGAGTGGCAAGGGTTGTGCGTGATCTAGCCATACACATGTTTAACGAACATGAAAAACTCGATTTTTCTCAGCAGCTAACTAATATGCTTCAGGAAGTATTCGCCGAGGTTGGTGAAGTTGCCGAGCGCGTAGCTGAGGATGCAGATGCTTTAAGTGAGATCGCTGAGAAGCGCGGACGCATGATTGAGGACGTAAAAAAGAATGAGGATGAATGGCGCAGAGAGATCACCTATGAGGCCGAGATAGGGGTCCTGTTTAAAGATAAACTCCGAATTTCACCAGAAGGCATCGAATGGAAAGGACGTCGGTGGGCTCTCCCGTCGGTCACTCGAATTCGCTGGGGGGGGACACGCCGTTCGATCAATGGGATTCCTAGTGGAACAACTTATAGCATTTTCATTGGTGACAAATCCGATCACTCTTTCATCGAATTGAAGAAAGAGTCTGTCTACAGTGGTTTCATTGATCGTCTGTGGAGGGCTGTTGGTGTAAGGCTATTGACTGAGTATCTACAGGGACTCCGTGACGGTGAAAAATACAGATTTGGGTCCGCTGTGATGAGTGATCATGGCATGGAGTTGGAGCGCAAAAAAATGTTTTCCGGTAATGAAAGATTATTTTGCCCTTGGAGTGAACTCGTAGTCTGGGACAATCCTGGAGTGTTCTGTATCGGAAAAAAAGATGACAAAAAGCTGGCAGCTTCTTTCTCCTACCAGGAACAAGACAATATCCATGTATTGGAGGCTGCCGTTCGAATGTTCTGGAAACGCGGAGGTAAACAAATCAGCAGTCTGTTAGAGGGGGAATAGCGGCATGGGAGACAATGACAACAAACGTGGTTTTTCAGGCCTGTCAGATTTAGCTTCAGATATTAATAAATCAGAAAAAAATCCTGATGAATCGAGAGGTGAAAGATCAAGGCACCACAGGAGTTCGAGTAATTTGCAGCTTATGGCATATTACGGGATAGACTATAAATTTGGTTCATATTTATATGAAGATGTTAAATACAAAACTTTAGAAGATGCTATAAACGCTGCTGAAAATTGTCTAGGAACGTCACCGACAGAAGCAAGCCGATCTACCAGTTCAGCTTCAAACACCAAACCAAGTTCTAATGGAGAGACCGATCTCAAGCGACCCATATCTTCTTCAGTTGGGGGTGTGAGTAATGGGCGTGATGGTGGAAGTCCTATTGGACGATGGCTTCTTGGTTTAGGAATCGTTGTTTTTGTCGTTTGGCTAATGGCCAATGGTGGGACGCCTTCGGCTAGAACTCAATCGTCTTCTCAGGTTTATACCCCTCCCCCAAGTAAACCTGCAGTTGCTGTTCCTGCCACATCTCGATATTACGTAACAGCAATGGCCTTAAATGTAAGAAATAAGCCCAGTTCTAATGGTGTTATTCTGTCCAAGCTAAATCAGTTCGATACCGTTACTGTCTATCCAGGTTCGCGCACGAATGGTTGGATAGAAGTTGAAACTGGGAGTTTTGAAGGTTGGGTTGCAGAGAAATATCTCGCTCCAGGCGAAGGTCGAGTTGCATATAATAATTATTGCCGTTCAAATATTAGTCGTCCATCAAATGGCTATGTTTTTAGCCAAAAGCAAAAGGGGGAGCATAGTCTTACTATTCAGAACTCCCCTGGAAATGATGTGATCGCTAAATTAAAGGACAGGAGGGGTAATACGGTTGTCAGTTTCTATGTCCGAGAGGGGCAGAATGTTACCATCTCTTCAATCCCAAGTGGCTCCTACAAATTTCAATATGCAAGTGGCCGGACATACAGTCGCGAGTGTGGGGAAATATTTCTAGACGATATGCAGGCATCTGAAGATCCGTCATTTACGAATTATGAAATTACGAATGATGGGTACAGCCAGTATATTGCGAGTATGAAATACACTCTTTACAAGGTCTCGAATGGGAATTTTCAACCGAATTCTATAGCAGCTAATAAATTTTAGTGGTTGTTGAACGAAGCCGCTAGCGCGGCGGGAAAAAACAAATTCATATTCATCCCCAAAACCACCGCCGGGGTATAACTTCTTTGAATGACCCAATGCCGGGCATCATTCTTACCGAAGGAGTTTACCATGGATTCATCCGAACA
>JBDNGT010000500.1:0-2365 GCA_041689145.1 Geopsychrobacter sp.
ATTTCTGAAGGCATTGTGGAAGCACAAAACCAACTTAAGAAGTCTGGGTCAGAAGCCATCATTAATACCAACATGACTATGAATGATGTTGGTCATCTAGTGACTGGTGGTCTCAGACGTCCTGTCGAGTATGTTGAATTCGATGTTGCTATTCTTGCTAATGAAGGAACGGAAAAAAAGGCAGGAATCGGACTCACAGTTGCTTCTCTTCTAAACTTGAATGCTGGTGGCAAAAGCCATGAAAGTTCCGGTAGAGAGTCACGTATTCAATTCAAGGTGCCAATGTCATTTCCCATGCACAAGTAGTATACAAGCAATAGTGAAGACACCACATAACCAATCATCCGTTTCTCTAGTAAATTGGTAAATATGGCTTCATTCAAGTTCGTCGGTCATATAAATCAGATCAACCGTAGCCGTGACAAAAGCAGATGGTACCCCAGTTTCCGCGACAATCTCTTTGGCAATCCCTTGTTTTACTTTAGGCTTGCGCATGACGCCTACACCCGAGTCGAGGATATAATCGTCCAGAATATCAGATTCAAAATACCTAATAATTTCCTCGATTGCTTTAATCGTCTCGATCTTTGTCGTTTCCATACTTGCACTCCCATAATGATTCACACCAAAGATTTCCTGCCATCAAGAATATCTATCACTGACTCTCTCATGCTCACATGCACTAACTCTGGAAAATGCGCTTCAAAGAAACCTCGTTCCAACTTCCAAATTGCTTCTTCTTCGGATATTTCCGATTTTCGTTCCTTGAATTCTTGATATTTCCTCTGGATCATTTCTTCTTTTCGCAGGAGATATTCGGCCACCCAGTAAATTTCTTTTAGACTATCTTGACCCCTACATTCCCCGTGCTTGCCGTGGTATGACATATGTCCTTGGGCAAAATACGGGATATGCCAAGACTGGCTGATGGCTGTTTAAAGGTGATCTTTAAAAATATTCCTTACCTTGAAAACTGGTGGCCAAACACCTCAGACAATGGACTTCCGTCCTTTTAAGACCTCCAGTGCGGCATACCTGATTCCAGCACTGAGGTCTTTAACGAAATATGCTTCAAAAAACTGATCCTCCAGATTCCAAATTCTCATGTCCAACGCCTCATACTCTTTCTTCATCAGACCAATCCTGTGTTGGTACACGCGATTGGATATGTCTCCGGACTTAAGCTGATTTCTCATGGTGTACCTCTTCATTTTGAACTCGCTCTCGTTTATTTTTCCCTCGGAAATCGTCGCCTTTCTTTTTTCAAGTTCCGAAAATTTTCTCTTCAACATTGCTGACTTCCGCTGGAGATACTCCCCCAACCAATACATGTCCTTTAAGGTCACCTGCGCAAGCCATACACCGTAACGCCCATCGTAGGTGCGGTGTCCTCGGCCAGCGTATTGGGTGTACCAAGACTGGGTCATATTTTTGAAGGGTTTGGTAATGGTGATTTTTACGTCGAACGAACTGCCGTCCATGCGGCCTTCGATATCGACGCCATCGACAGAAGTATTAATGATTTTGGAAATTAAAAAACCTTGAGCATAACCCGCACTGATGGCAGACATAGTATTTCTCCGTTTTAGCTTATTTGAATTCGCGAAAAGCAATAGGAACAAGGCATCGCGTAAATCAAGAATAACAGATATTCAACTTAGGTGCAGCAAGAACCCCTGTGTCTATAACTCTATACAGTCGATTAAAAGGTTGGGGAAATCAATCACCCAGTCTCCAAATAATCTACCAGTGCCAGCAAGCCCCAGCTGATAAGCCCGCCGATAAGTGGGAGCCCAACAAAAAACATTACCGCAAACCAAAACACCTCCCGGTAAATAGAAGATAATTTGATTTTTGGGATGTCTTGGATGGTTACAATCTTTTGTTTCCCATTGCTTGCTGGAGCAGCCTGTGACATAGGAACCTGCTCACCCGAAACTGACCTTCCACAGCCGGTGCAAAACTTGGTATTCTCAGAAATCTGGTGACCGCACTGACTACAGAACATAATCTCTCAACCCCTAAACACCATTGCTAAAGCAGCAGCAAACCCGACCAAAATCACAAACACGACCAAAATCACAAACGCCAGTGCCAACGGTTTTCCCCAGCTCTTTTTGGTAATGGCGTCACCATGAGTTTCTTTGACGTATTTGCTTTGTTTTATGCCCGAAAAAAAATACCAAATGATTAAATACAAGAATGAAAAAATGCCCAAATATTGGGTATTAGACAACATGACGATAACAATGGTAGCCAGAAGACTGACGAAGAACCAAACCATCGAGGCTGTAGCCTTGCTTGCCTGATTCAGTTCCTTCCAATTTTGCGCCTGAATAAATGACCCGAAAGCAGGTGTGAATAA
>JBDNGT010000501.1:0-1630 GCA_041689145.1 Geopsychrobacter sp.
CCCTCTGTGCCAATATAAGTGAGACACTCACCTCCCATTAAATTACAGTAGAGGGCGGGAGGTAGGAAAGGATATGACCATCAATAATGTGAAGAGTATCCCGGTAAGCGCAGGAGCCCGTAGGGTAACGTCACTCACCGGGATTTCCCCCGAAAATTCCAGCCCATCGGAGCAGGAAATGGCAGCGGCACCACCTGATCCGGAAGTCGCCGAAAAACCGGAACGTCGGCGATTCACGGCCAAGTACAAACTCGATATTTTGCGCCAGGCCGACGCCTGCACCGAATCCGGCAGTCTGGGGGCTCTGTTGCGCCGAGAGGGGCTTTACTCGTCCAACCTCACCGCGTGGCGTCGGCAGAGGGATGAAGGCACCCTTGCAGCGCTTACGCCCAAACAGAGGGGTCGTAAGGCGTTAAAGCCCGATCCTATGGCCCGTGAGAATGAGCGGTTGCGCAACGAGAATGCCCGTCTTGCCAAGCGCCTCAAACAGGCCGAATTGATCATTGATGTCCAAAAAAAAGTCTCGCAGATCCTGGGGATCACCCTGGACACGCCGCCACAGAACGAGAACGACTAATGGAAGCTGTCGAAATACTTTCCCCTGATGTGGGGACCGACCCTGCCTGTAAGGCCTTTGGCGTTTCCCGTGCCGGGCTGTATCGCAGACGCGCAATCAGCAAGAACGCGCCCCGCGTAGCTAAAAAACGTCCTGCGCCGCCACGTACCCTGCCGGCTGAAGAAAGGCAGGGTGTGCTTGACATCCTTCATGCCGAGCGCTTTCAAGACAAGGCGCCCCATGAGGTGTACGCGACGCTCCTGGACGAGGGGGCATATCATTGCTCAATCCGCACCATGTATCGGATTCTCGAAGAGAATTCGGAGGTCAAAGAGCGGAGAAATCAGTTGCGGCATCCCGACTACAAAAAACCTGAACTTTTGGCCACTGCCCCCAACCAGGTATGGTCATGGGACATCACCAAGCTATTGGGGCCGGCAACATGGACCTATTTTTATCTTTACGTGATTCTCGACATCTTCAGCCGTTATGTTGTCGGCTGGATGGTTGCATCCTGCGAATCAGCTGAGTTGGCCAAGCGACTGATTAAAGAAACCTGCGAGAACCAGGTCATTCAGAAAGGACAACTGACCATCCACGCCGATCGCGGCTCTTCCATGAAATCAAAGCCGGTGGCCTTTCTTTTGTCCGATCTGGGGATTACTAAAACCCATTCAAGACCGCATGTCAGTGACGACAACCCGTATTCGGAAGCCCAGTTCAAGACGCTGAAATATCGACCTGATTTCCCGAAAAGATTCGGTAGCATCGAGGACGCCAGGGCATTCTGTCAAACATTCTTCCGCTGGTACAACCAGGATCACAAACATACTGGCATCAGCCTGCTTACCCCAGAAATGGTCCATTATGGCAGGGCTGAAACAGTCATCCAATCAAGACAAGAGGTGTTGAACGCTGCTTTTGCAGCACATCCTGAACGCTTCGTCAGGAAAATGCCTTTACATAAACCGTTGCCGGAAGCAGCCTGGATCAACCCGCCAAAGCCGGCGACAAGTGAAGATTTGCTACACTAAATTCGCATGGTGAGTGTCTCAAAGTTATTGACAGATTCCG
>JBDNGT010000502.1:0-2533 GCA_041689145.1 Geopsychrobacter sp.
AATTTTCTGTTTGAAGTCGGTATGCTCAAGCGTACGCCGCGGACCGGTTTTCAATTTCTCGGTTCTGGGGCTGAATCGGTGGCCGAGCACAGCTTCCGCACCGCGATTATCGGGTATACTCTGGCGCAGATCGATGGGCAGGTTGATGCGGCGCGCGTGATGCAGCTCTGTCTGTTTCACGATATCCCCGAAGCACGAACCGGGGATCTGAACTACGTCAATAAGAAGTATGTCAAGGTTGATGAGATGAAAGCGGTCGATGATCTGGCCGATCAGCTCCCCTTCGGCGCTGATTATCGCGCGACGCTGGTCGAATTTATGGCCCGAGAAACCCCCGAGGCGATGATTGCGAATGATGCCGACCAGCTGGAAATGATCCTGGCGCTTAAGGAGCATAAGGATCTCGGCAACCGCTATGCCGATGAGTGGTACCCCTTTTCGATTGAGCGCTTGAAGACCGATGCGGCGCGTCAATTGGCCGCCAGTATCTGGAATACCGATTCGTCGAAGTGGTGGACAGATGGGAGTGATGCCGAGTGGTGGGTAAATGGCGGCCGCGAGTGAGAGAAGTAATCGAGTGAGAGCTGCACGCTAGCTGCAGCGTTGCTCCTTGAATTCCATCCTCGACGTAGCTTGCGCTACGCCTGCGGGGGAATCCTGCGTCGTGCCTTGCATCTAACGCACATCTCTCACTCGAACGTCGAACCTCGAGCATGCCGTGGCTGCCGCTGAACTTGACCCTACCGGCGCATAAATGCTATCTATTTTGGTTCGACCGTTCTGAATTTTTGGAGAAATAAATCATGCTCGATATTAAATACTTGCGCGAAAATCTGGCTGCCGCAAAAGCGGCTCTGGCTCAGCGCAGCGGTGAGGTTGACCTTTCGGCTTTCAGTGGGCTTGACGCGCGGCGTCGTGAACTGCTGAGTGAAGGGGAGAGCCTCAAGGCTGAAAAGAATCGGGCCTCGGCGCTGATCGGGCAGACCAAAGACAAGAGCCAGGTGAAGACCGAGATCGCACAGATGAAAGAGGTTTCGGCGCGGATCAAGCAGATAGATGATGAACTTCGCGGGGTTGAAGATGATCTGCAGCTGCTGCTGTTGACCATCCCTAACATCCCCCATGAGGATTGTCCGGTTGGCAGCAGTGAAGAGGCCAATGTTGTGGTCCGCAGCTGGGGCGAGATCCCCGATCTCAACTTTAAAGCCAAGGCCCATTGGGACCTGGGGGAAGAGCTGGGGATTCTCGATTTTGAACGCGGCACCAAGATCGCTGGTGCCCGCTTTGTGCTCTACCGTGGCGCGGGTGCCCGTCTGGAGCGCGCATTGATCAACCTGATGCTCGACCTGCACACCGAGCAGCATGGCTATACCGAAACCCTGCCGCCATTTCTGGTCAATCGCACGAGCATGACCGCGACCGGGCAGTTGCCGAAATTCGAAGAGGATCTTTTTCATACCGAAGATGTTGATCTGTTTTTGATCCCGACGGCCGAGGTTCCGGTGACCAATATCCACCGGGATGAAATTTTAGCCGATGCCGATCTGCCGGTTAAATATGTCGCCTATACCCCATGCTTCCGCAAAGAGGCCGGTTCGCATGGCCGGGATACGCGCGGCCTGATCCGTCAGCATCAGTTTAACAAGGTCGAATTGGTCAAGTTTGCCCGTCCGGAAGAGTCTGATGCCGAACTGCAGAGCCTGCTGGCCGATGCCGAAAAGGTGCTGCAGGTCCTGAATCTCCCCTATCGCGTCGTCGACCTCTGTACCGGGGATATCGGTTTTTCAGCTGCTCGGACCTTTGATATCGAGGTCTGGCTGCCGGGCCAGAACTGTTATCGAGAAATCTCATCCTGTTCTAATTTTCGCGATTTCCAGGCCCGGCGTGCCGCGATCCGCTTCCGGCGCGAAGGGGCAAAGAAGCCCGAGTTGGTTCACACCCTGAACGGTTCCGGTCTGGCGGTCGGTCGCACACTGGTCGCGGTCCTCGAAAATTACCAGCAGGCCGATGGCACGGTGATTATTCCTGATGCTCTCAAGCCTTATATGGGTGGATTGGAAAAGATCGCAGGCTAGCTCTCTTTACGCTTGCTTTTCTCGCTGATTTTAGTTATGTTCGGCGCGCTTTTCTAACATTCCAGATCGATTCGGAGGAGTGGCCGAGTGGCTTAAGGCGGCAGTCTTGAAAACTGTTGAACGAGAGTTCCGTGGGTTCAAATCCTACCTCCTCCGCCAATATAAAAAGAATCCTTAAGCCGGGTTCAATGTGCAGCAACCGCTTGCGACTTGTTGCCCTAAAACCGAATAGACAAGTTGCGGAGAGGTGACCGAGAGGCCGATGGTGCCCGCCTGCTAAGCGAGTGTAGCGCAAGCTACCGGGGGTTCGAATCCCCCCCTCTCCGCCATATTTGTTTAAGGTTTATCCCTATCCTCTTTTGGAGTAGGGAGCGCTTGGAGCGCCAAACCGTCTTGGGAAAAAGGTTGACAAACGACGGCAGTTAGGCGATAAGACTGTTCTTTCAATATGCGCTACT
>JBDNGT010000503.1:0-2812 GCA_041689145.1 Geopsychrobacter sp.
CAAGATTCGCGATATCAGCGAGTTTCTCGCCGGAGTCGGGCTGCGCACCGAGGGGCTGAAAGCGGTGCACAAGACGGTCACCTATCACGAGCCCTGCCACCTCTGTCATGCCCAGGGGATTTCGCGCCAACCGCGCGACCTAATAAGACAGATCCCGGGGATCAAGCTACGCGAGATGCAGGAAGCGAGCTGGTGCTGCGGCTCGGCCGCTACCTGGGGACTGAAATTTTCGAGTGAAAGCCAGCAGGTGCTTAACCGCAAACTAAACAACGTCAAACAGACCGGTGCCGACATCCTGATCACGGCAAATCCCGGATGCCAACTTCAGCTGGCCTGGGGCGTGCGCGAAGCAGGCCTACCGCAGGAGGTCCAACACCTGATGGAACTGCTCGGCAGCGCCACTCCCGAAGACTGAACCACTCTAACGCTTGAATTCCTCTTCAGGCTCCCAAGGCATGCACCCAAAAGCCCCGACCTCCTTTAGACGGAGGCCGGGGCTTTTTAAGCAAAACTCAGGGCAGAATAAGTATTTTTACAGGATTTTTTACCAGGAAGTCCGTGAAGACGATTCAGGCAGAGAACTTCTCGCGCTGCGAGAAGAAATGACCCGATAAACGTGCCGCAAATCTCAGATCGGGATACGCAACTTTTTACAGAAATTACGCAGGACCATTTCTGCCTGCCGCAGGCGTGATACCCGCATATTCTTGGTCTTAATCAGTAACGCATCCTCGGATGGCACTTGAACCGAACGAATTTCGCGCTGCACGACGCTCAAATTGGTCAAAATAATTTTCAAGTCCGCTGGGGTATATTTCTTAAGCCCGGGAGCACTCAGGCTTATAAAGCCTTCAGCGATATCCTGCGCCAGTTTTTTCGGATTCCCTGCAATCGCCATTAATGCCCCCTTGGGATAATTGTTCTTGATTGACCTCGAGGAGAATAGCAGATCAAGAGATAAAAGAGCAGTTGACACTCCCTACAAGAGAGGTTGGCCCTCCTCGGCGCTCACCCCACCGAGCATACGCTCCACGTACCACGGTGGTTCCTTAGGTTGTTATTATTTGCGAACTCAGCAATTTACCGAGCAGGCTGAACAATCCGAGATTATCGAAGTGGCGTTACCGAAAGGTGGCGTTCATGTAGGAGGTCCCACTGTTTCACCCTCAAACAAAGTGCGCCCTGCCGGGCGCCAAAAAAACAGACGGCCACCGGAAACCCGGCGGCCGCCCTCTGTAACACGCCTTGATTTGACCGTTTCGTTAAAATTTCATATTCATTTGCAGATAAGCGAAGTCGGCATCTTCCGATGCAGCCTTGGCCATGTCGACCGCATCCCCGACAAAGAAGTGGGCATAGGCGGCCTCAAAAGTAAGAACCTTATACTTATAGCTGACAACCAGATCGATCTCCTGGCCGACCTCTTCCTCGCCACCGGCGTCACCAGCCGCAAAAATAGTAGCGCCACCGGCATGATAGAGAGCGTCCTCTTCCGCGGCCAGTCCAAAATACCAGAAATGCAGTTTCGCCTTTAACTTCTCGGTGACCTGACTGTCGAGTTTGAGGGCATAGTTTCTGGCATTGCTCCAGCCGATGCGGTCCATATAGCCGTAATGAAGGTGGTTAGTTGGAAACAGATTGCTGAAGGTTTTGAAATCACCGTCAGTCGGGTCGTCATCACCACTGGCCCAATTGGCTTCAACGCTCAGACGGGATTTTTTTAACAGAGGCAGGGCATAACCCAGTTCGCCATGCAGAGCAAAGGCGCTGATGTCGAGATCGGCCCCCGAACCGAACTGGTAGGCACCCTCAAAGCCATAGTCGAAGCCGCTCAGGGCTGCGATGGGGCCCTTCAAGCGGGTGCCTGCGGTCCACAATTCAATATCTTCGGTACCTGACGTGCTCGCCAGGGCCGTCCCGCCGCCGACTCCCCGAGTTGCCAGGAGCGTGGGTGAGTTGTCCTCCATGTAGAGCAGATAGAAATCGGCAATCTGCTTTCCGGGCTTCCACATGGCATAGGCGCCGTAGAAATTCTGATCTTCATCAGCTCCTGCGGTCACATTGCCAGCCACAAGCGTCGGGGCAAAGGGCGCAATCGACTGCTGCTCGCCGACGGCGTTATCCAGCTCGGCTATCTTGGTTACGAAGAGGTCCAGTTGCAGGTTGTCGGCCAGCCTGATCTTCGCCTTGGCTCCGTCGAAGGCTCGTCCGACATTGTTCCAGTCAAAAGCGCCGATCAACCGCTGATCACCATAGACCAGGGTCTGGCGCCCGACCCGCAGAGTCACGGGCAGGCTGGCGAACTCGGTCACATCGACATATCCCTGGCGAAGATCCAGATTCTGTGCGTTGGCGGCCTCATTCTGCTCGGCACCATAAATACGGGAGTCCTGAAGCTGGATAAAGGCCTTGACATCATCTGTGGCCTCAATACCGATATTCACCCGAGTCCTCAGCAGGGTAAAATCAGAGCTATTGGCGGTAGCATCGTTAAAATCGTGATTGTTGCGATATTCGTAACGTGTCCGGATCGCGGCTCCAAGAGTAAAAATTTTCGCTTTGGTAACAACCTCACCGAATTCAATTTCAGCATTCGCGAACTGCGGTAGAAATAAAAGCAGCGCGGCCAGAAAACAGATACCTCGTTTTATCAAACACCTCCATTGGTCAGATAAACAACTCGGCCGCAAGCGACAGAGTTTTAGAAGAGCCCTAACTGCGCTCCATGAACTTCTTTTTTGTCTAATTGGACCAGTTGGTTTTGCACATAATTACGAATACTCTCTTCTGTCGCAGCTCCAATTGTTTCAAC
>JBDNGT010000504.1:0-2758 GCA_041689145.1 Geopsychrobacter sp.
CCTCAAGCCACTCCGAGGATTATTTCAGACAATGGTCCCCAGTTCATCGCCAAGGACTTCAAAGAGTTTATCCGGATAGCAGGGATGACCCATGTGCGGACATCGCCCTACTACCCGCAAAGCAACGGCAAGCTGGAGCGCTTTCACAAGACCATTAAGCATGAATGCATTCGGCCCAAGGTGCCGCTGTCACTTGAGGAAGCCAGGCGTCAGGTCGCGGACTACATTCGCTACTACAACGATGATCGGCTGCACAGCTCGCTGGGGTACGTTGCCCCAAGGGCAAAACTGGAAGGCCGCGAGCAACAAATATTCAAAGAACGAGACAGCAAACTTGAAGCGGCCAGAGACGCCAGGAAACAAAAGCGGCGGCAGGAAAACAAACAACCTGCCCAGCATAGAAATACCCCGGGAAAGATGACTTTTAACGAGCTAACTCAACAGGGCTGATTCTCCGATTCCGACTGAGGCAAAACAATTCTGGAGCTTCTTCGGACTCATCATCGATCACATGAATATTTTGTTCGAAGAGTTGCTGCTCATTCCATCCCCCCCCAAGGAGATTAGTAAGTAGTCAAAGGAAAGTAAATCATGTCCCTTCATATGTAAACCTATTTCCATAACGCCTTAGTTTTACCACCGAGTAAGTGTACCTGCTTACTCCTTTTCGCTTGGCAAGAATCATCTAAAGGCAAGATTGAGCCGCTGCGGTTTATGAGTTAGGTTCCATTGCTAACGTACGTATGATGCAAAGTTCGTAAATTCTTCAATACAGTCGATTTTCAGGTCTCGTCCCCCATCAACTCGTTGAGTCTTTGTTCGTACATTAGGGCAGCGTCTGGAAGACTCATTTTTTTGCAGAGCCTGGCGCAATGAAACAGGCACTTTTTCCTAAATTCTCGGTCGAGCCCTTTTTCTTTTAGCAACACCTCAAGGCTTCTTGCTGCTAAATCAAGATCCTCTTCCTTTTCGATCAACGCGGCGAGTCGAAACTGAATATCTGGTGTAAGGGGAAGAAGGTAGCGATTAAAATATTCGCGATAGACAGCGACTGCCTTCGGCAGATCCCTCCCCAGTAGCCCCAGGATCGTTTTCTTGTATAGCTCGCGTCCTTCCTCTGTGAGATCCGGCTTTGAAACCTTTTGTGCCAGGAGTAAAAGCGCTTCGGTGTCTTCGGGATTACCCTTAAGATATTCTCTCACAGCTTTTTCGCCCACTGATCCGCCCAGCCAGTTTTTCCCTGAGAGGGCAGATCGAGCAATATCGAGATGCTTTTCCTGCATAGCGTCGGCGCCGAGTTTCATGCGAGAAGCCAACAGAACCCCTACCATCATTCCGCCGATGTGACACCAGTATCCAATATTCTCAACATCCAGTCCTCTCACTTGATCAATTCCAGAACTGAGATCGCTCCAGAAAAAAAGTCCGATCACCACCAGCGCGTTCATGCGAACCTTCAGGTTGACCGGGAAAAGATAGGAAAAAAAACCCAATACTGGAAAGGGGAAGACTATGGTTTTGAAGTAACAACGAATGGCATAAACACCCATCAATCCAGAAATAGCCCCTGAAGCTCCTAGTCCAGGAAAAAGCTCACCGAAAATCAGGATTTCAATCAACGTCTGTATTAGATTCGCTGCTACACCAGTGGCCAAATAAAGTGCGGCAAGCCAAGCGTGTCCGATCCGTCGTTCAAGAACCGTCCCCATTGCCCATAAAAAAGCCATATTGCCCCAGAGATGCCAACCATCTGCATGCAGAAACATGCAACTGACATCAGAGACGAGTACGTTGAAAAAAGTGACGTCGCGGGGAATGAAAATCAGATTCTCTAGAATTCTAGAGGGAAGATTTGGGACTGCGATATAATGGACCACCACGTTGGAGAGGATCAGGCAGTATGTCACCCAGGGGACGGTTGAAAGTTTTCGGTCATCTTCGAGGTAGGGGGCTGGAATGAAGGTCAGGTTTTCAAGAAAAACCCGAACCATACTTTTGTCCTGATAAATGGACGCTACCCTGAGTACACACCAGACGAAAATCGGTGCTAAAAGGTATATGGCATCCCACCACAGGGCAAAAACTTTGGCCAAAACTTGCATGACCAGTAATAGAGACAATGCCTTGGCAACAAATGCTTGTTCTGGGTGTTGGCCAAAGTGAACATTGAGCGATTCAATCAGTCTGACGGCTCTTTTTTTCACACATCCCCCACCAGAGATAGCGCTAACTTTTCTATGGCATTGGTACAGTTGCAGAAATATTAACAGAGAAAGGGACTGCAATATCCTGATGAAATCCGCAGGGTTAATTTCGATCTCATAATTTACGAGTTTTGAGACAGAACACGGTGGCCATATCACCACGCATCACCAACAGCAAAAAGAGAGCTGCGAAGGATCGGCGCTTTTTGCAAGCCTAGTACATGTGATTGTTATAGTTAATTTATATGACTAACTTCCCAGCTTAATCATACCACGATTCTTTTTCATCCATGTTCGACCAGTATTTCCCAATATGATCAATGATTGCTTTTACTTGATCATCATATGAAGCTCCTTGTTGTTCCATTAACCCTGCCATGAACAGCAACTTATCTCGGCCATAATCGTCTTGCATAACACCCTCAAGAAACTTATCTGGAATGCCTCTTTGTTTCACCTTTTCTTTAAGCGTTAAGGCAAATCTTCCAAACTTTGCGCTATCAGTAGCCCAAGATGGATAAGGTGGTTCATCTTGCTTCTTTTTTCCAAACAAG
>JBDNGT010000505.1:0-3064 GCA_041689145.1 Geopsychrobacter sp.
AGCGTCATCTTCTATTGGGTTCGGAGCACTATTGGTCCGCTTAGGCTCAATAATTTCCTCATGAAGCGGTAATGGCGACACCCGGTCTAGAGGATTCAACGATCCAAACTCCTGAATAATTAGCTCCATATCCTCTTCCGCCACCTCACCGCGCATCTTATTTAGAAGCTCTTTCCTGTCTGACTTTCTGCATCGGAACATTCGCGCAAAATCTCCACCATCACCGATCCTAAAAACAGAAGCTATCGCTTCACCGACTGAATCAGCAAGCAGATCAGAAATCTCATAACCAGAACCTGCCGGATCAGACCGCACGTACAACACGTCCTCATCGATCAACCATCCCCATACAGGAACTCGGAATTCAAAGCACTCACCGAGATATTCCATATCGGCAGTCACTTCATTACAAACATTTAAATGTAATTTCTTCAAGGAGCTCAAATACTGCGCCTGGCTGGTCTGCGACGCTCGCAGACCATAAAGATAGGGTTTGGCTTTTTGAAATTCAGGATCGAGATCTACAGCCAACTCATGGTGCTTGACACGCTGTTTGATTGCGATCCTTTCTATAGGATCGATACCAAAGATTCGTTTAACTTTCTCTGCACCTGATCGGTATCGAAGATCAACAAGATTCAATCGGTCAAGCAGGGCATCTGGTAAGCCTTCCGTATCTGCGTATCGCAGTTCAGACACGGGGGAATAGGCATGTTTGTGTTGCTTGCGTCCCCACATCATTCCTTCCTTGAAAAATTGTCTTTTAGGTATTCCACCGTCACCAACAGCCGAGTCGGCAGCATCCAGTAACCAGTGATATAGGCTTCGCGCAGAATCCCCACCCGGCTGCCGAATAGGCAACTCGATTAGCCGCGCATAGATGTCATCCAGATCGAGTTCGGCAAGACTGATTAACACCCCTGCCCTGCGCCACCCCTCGATCAGATCACGTTCCTGTATTCCGTAGTGTTCCAGAACACCCTTATCGGGCTTGGCCGGCCGGGGAAATAGGGACTCAGCGGCACGTTGGCCAATAACACAATCTTTTGGCCTTTGTCGTTTTTCATCTTTATCTAACAGCCATTCCGTAGACTCTATCTTCCAGCGAACATAGTTTGGTACGACGCCTTCATACACTCGCCTCTTCCTGTCATTGCCACGTAATGCATTCAAAGTAGCGTTATCTAAATGGTTTTTGTTCCACCCTGCGGCGCGCTCATCAGCGGTCAGCCATGCACTAATCGCTACCGCATCTGCTTTCGTTATTATTTCCATCAATCCATCGATTGTGCGGATATCTTCAATAGCTGGGCTGGAAACATCTTCAAGCATCGTGAACTCATAGGAATCGACGCTATATTCTGAAAATATTGCGGGATAAGAAATATTATGCAAGACGTGCTCACGGAACCCATCTCTAGGATCGCGAACAGATATTTCTCTTGGCCATTTAGCCACACCAAGCCATTGGAGAAACTCCGAGCACTCATTTTCTTCGCACTCTAAACCCAGTCCACCAGGCGAGACAGCCAGTTTTTCAGATGCCCAGCTGGCGTAGAGTGCCTGCACTATTTCTCCCTCGCTGCCAAAACCCGCCCCGAGATAAAGCTGGCTCGCAGGCAATGACCTCCCAACTTGATTCGGTATTAGCAAGTTCACTTTATCTGGGAAGGTCGGCCGCTTGCCTGATAGACCTTCAGCCTTATAAAGTGAAAAGACTGTGACGAGTAGATCATGGTCGATCTCCGAAGCCATATCGGGCCTCGTCTTCTTTTCTTGGTTTGCCGCCGTAATCAATCTACGAATGAGATTGGCTAGTGAATACTCCAGCAATCCAAAAGATGTTAATTTCCTTTGTAAATCCCGAACGTCGGCAGCTTGAAGCCTGTCTATTAATTGAGAATGTAACTCCTTGTTTAGGAACCGCAACGTCATCCAGGGTGGTAAGACCGGGATTTCTCCACTAGTGGGTGAAATGAATGTGGCTGAACCGTCTGGTACTTTTTCACCGGAAGCATCTAACAGCAACGAAGAGGTATGAGCCGCCGTTTCGATTTGATTTTCGATAAGACCTTCTATCAAGGCTACCCGCTCGTTCATGGACAGATCTTTGAGCGCTAGTATGCGTTCTTTAAGATCGAAAACATCCAGATCAGAAACGCCGAGCAATTCAAAAAATGCTTCGTCGTCATTCTCGATTGGCACCACATCGGAAAAACCTGATACAGGTAGCCATGAACTATTCGCACCAGGCACAAGGAACGCCCTCGATGAAACAACCGCATTGCCGCTAAGAGTTGGCACGATGGAACGTTGGCGGGCAACATTCAACAAATACTCTGGAAAGTCTTCCCGCACCAGGTCACTAGAAAATTCACCGAGTGCCATAAGCATGCGATACCCTGCCTTGGGTCCCATCGGATATGTCGCGGCTCGTCGCTCCGCAACTACTGCCAAGTGTTCGGCGAGTTGCTCCAGAACAAAGCGATTACTGGCGCGCTGTTGGGTGTGGTTTCGACTCTGATTCAGTTCCAGCGATGCATGACAGATAACAGGAAGTGGGAAGCTAATCTCAGTCGGAAAATGTGAAAACAGAGCTGAGGATTTCAGCTCAGCGAAATCCTCAACTTCTGGTATAGCCACAATAACCTCGTAGTTCAGTGGGCCAGTTTGATCTGGATCGAGTTTTTCAGATGGGATCTCCCCTCTGTCCCTATGGATTTGCCATATACCCAATGGCTCACCGTTTCCAGAAACCATCGCCGCATCATCACCCCCATCTAAGCTCCAGATCCGCTCACCGCTGTCTGGGGAGATAAAACGTACTTCATCGAGGTGGTCGACAAAAAGCAGAATCTCTGGACGTAACGCATCAATCTGCTGACAGGCCGCATCAAAGAATTCAGGACGCGCGAAAGGCATTCCAATTGCAGTCGAATACTCGGTCTCCCGCCATGATTCACACCGCTGAAGTATTAGCCGACCAACATCACCACCGACGAATTCCTTGATAGCACCGTCTGCTCTGTATCCTGGAAATGGAAGAACCGGGATTATCAACTGC
>JBDNGT010000506.1:0-3754 GCA_041689145.1 Geopsychrobacter sp.
ACCAGCGGCCAGCCCTCGGCGGCAAGTGCCGTACGCGCCTGGGTGAAGTTCTCCATCCGCGCTTCACGCCGCGTCACCACCAAGCACTGCGGGGCGGTTTTAAGGCAGATGCAAGGGCCGATCTCACCGCGCCCGACTCTCAGTAGCAGTTCTTCGTCATAGCGAATGCTCGTTTCTGGATCGCTGAACGGCTCGGGGCAGATCAGTTGCCATGGCCGGGCGAATCGCAGGGCAGGAAAGCTATCAGTGATGGGTGGCAGGTTCATCGTTGGAGTCTACTCGTAATAATGCTCGGGCTCTATGTCGCGCCAGTTGTTGTTTACGCTAAAATCAGCTTTTCAGCCAGTGGTCGAACTCCCGGTCGGCCTGGTGAGAGTCACCGAAGTTCAGCTCCAGCAGTCGGCGCAGATGAACCATACTGTCGTCCTCCTCGCTGGTGAAGCGGAAGCCGTAATCGTCCCCCTCCTGGTGGACCAGTTCCCCGCGAAATTCCAGGGTTTGGTCACTCGCAGGGAGGAAAATACTCAGGGCGCAACGGTCTCCGAGGGCCAGAGGGAGACCATCCGGCGCGCGGAACCTGTTGTGACCGAGCTGCCGGTCTGGCGGCGAAATTGACAGAGTGATTTTCCGCAGATTTATTCAGCGACCGTCTTTGTGCGTTCGATCACACCTCTCAGCCAGGCAATCTCTTCCGGTCCGAACTGCTTGTCGTGATCAGTCCCGACATTCATCGCCCAGCAAACCTCCGGAGATGAGATCTCGACCAGCACATATCCGGGCATCTGCGCACAGGGCACATGCTTCTCAGCCCAATCGTTCAGCCGCTTCTGCTCATCGAAAAAGACCAAAAAATCGCTCCCATCATTTTCAATGATCAACGGTAGCTCGACCCCCTTTTCCGCACCCTCTTCAGCGGCACTGATCTTCTTGATCGGGACGAAGAAGATCGTGCTCAGGAACAGGCCGTAAAAATTCATTTTGGCATTGAGGTCCTCGGGGTTTGCGTTCAGGGCAGCGAGGGCTTTATCGAGGTCAGTCATGCGGAATAGCCTTTGATTTTGGGGATGAAAGATTCTGGTTAAAGTTGAAAAGTTGCCACCTTAACAGTATTGGTTGCTGTTTTGTCTTTTTTCGTGTCCCCGCGTGCTGGTGCCATTCCTCGATGCTTGCTTCCATCACGAATCTCGTCAACATTTTCCTTAATAATTATAGGGAATGGCTATTTCTGTAAGGTTCGACAACTTCGGAACTGATTCTGTCGTCGAGCTCTCAATTGGACAAAGAAAAAGCGCCTACGGTACCAGAGACACTTTATCTTTGTGATACCGGTGCGCAGGTTCGGGATGCGAAGCCGATGAAACTTATCAAAATGTTGGTCGGGGCGAGAGGATTTGAACCTCCGGCCCCCTGCTCCAGAAGCCGTGGGATTCGCGAATGATCCTTAACTTTTTTGCGAATCTGGAACCTTGCGGGGTAAATTCAGATTGCAAGCGATCTCAAATCGCAGGTCGTACCCTTATGCCTTGACGACATGGGCGGTATACCCCCCACCCTCGGCCGGGATGAGCTGCATGCTGTTGGTAATGCAGGGGATGCTATCTTCCGGATGATGCGTCACGTAGAGAATCTGCGTGGGCCCAACTTTTCCAAGGTGATCGATAAGTTTCAAAACCATGCCCCGGTTGATTTCGTCGAGTCCTTGGCATGGTTCGTCTAAAATTAACAGCCGTGGTTGCTTGATCATGGCTCGTGCCAGAAGGACCAGGCGCTGCTCGCCATAAGACAGGCTCCGGAAGGGCGCATTGCAGCGGTCTTCCATATGCAGGATCTTGAGCCACTCAAGGACGATTTGCTCCTGTTTGCTTGTGTATCTCTTGTATACCCCGATAGAATCAAAAAAACCGGAGATCCCGACAATTTTAACCGGCACCCTCAGGCCATAACTCTGTTGTAAGGTGGTCGAGACCAGGCCGATATGTTTTTTGATCTCCCAGACGCTCTCCCCGCTCCCTTTTTTTCGTCCGAACAAGCTGATGTCGTTAGCGTAAGCTTGAGAATTGTCGCCGCTGATCAGGTTTAAAAGGGTAGATTTCCCCGCGCCGTTGGGCCCCGAGATCTGCCAGTGCTCCCCGGGATTGACGGTCCAGTTGAGCTTGTTGAGCACATACTTGTCACTGTAGCGCACCACAACATCATGCATTTCGATCACTGGCCCTTCTGCCGGTAAGCCTGCAGGGCATGTGGAACTGTCGATGTCCGGCAACTTCAGCGGAAGCGTGGTGTGAAAGGAGTGCAACCGCAGCAGGGCTTCTGATTGCAACAGTTCCTCTTTGGGGCCAGAGGCGAAAATGGTGCAGTCTTTCACATAGGCCAGGTGCGTTATTTCCGGAAGAATTTCGCTGAATCGGTTCAGCAACAGCACGACCCTGGTCCCCTTGTCGATAATGTCATCGATGAGCTCCTGCAAGAGCCCTCTTGCTACCTGATCCAGACCATCAAAGGGCTCATCCAGCACTAACAGCTCCGGCTCTTGCAGCAAGGCTTTGCAGATGATCACCTTGCGCATTTCGCCGGTGGATAAAAACCGGATGCCACGGTCGAGAAGGGGCAGGAAATCCATTTTTCTGGCTAGCGTAAGCAGCGCGCAGTCGTCAGCAACTTCCCCTCCCAGAATAAATTCACGAACCGGGGTGCCATGATCAATGCGATCCAGAAAATCTGAATCGTCGTTGTAGCGTTCAAAATCGAGGACCTGGGTGACCGTTTCGAATGAGACAAATTCAGATTTTTCAGCGGTCTTCGCTACGCCGGAGAGGATTTCAAGCTGATTGCAGAGCAGGTTGCCAACAGAAGACTTCCCCGACCCGTTCGCCCCGATAAACGCCCAGTGTTCGCCAGGGCCGATTTTAAGGGTTATATCTTTCAGGCTGGCGTCAGCGCTGATCCGCGCCGTCACACGGTCAAAAGTTATCTTGTCCAACAAAATTCTCCTTCAAAATTGGGGACACTTCCCATATTTTATTGTGCCTTTCTTGGCCGCCCTGCCTTTTTTACTCTGACGGTGCGGTTTAACTCATACTCGAGTGTATCGACAAAACACTCTGAACCGTACGGGCGGCCTGTGCGGGTAGCCTTGCGGATAGCGGTATTCTGCTCTGTATCGTCCGTTATCACAAATGATGCGTAGGCCCCGCGTTCTGTCGGCTCAAGCCAGTTGCTGAGTTGCAGATGACCATCAGTTGTGCCACTGAGATGTGCCCGGCCGCTCGACCAGGGGTAGTCTTCGACCCGTTGCACCAAATCTGCTTTCAAGGGATTGCGTTCAATATAGCGGGCGACGGCCCAGAGATACACGTTGTTATCAACCACACTAAGAAAAGAAGCGGTTCTGCCAGATCCGTCCAGAGCGGCGGTACTTGCGGTTGAAATATTGTGTGTAGACCATATTGGTCAACCCAATGCCACGCGCCAGCGAGATTTCGGATTCCGGGACGACCAGCAGGTGCACGTGTTATCCATCAGGCACCAGGCCCAGATTTGTAGATTGTATTTTTCGGTATAGCCCGCCAGCAATTTCAAGTAAACCTGTCGGTCTTCATCGTCAATAAAGACCTGAGCACGGTTTGTTGCCGCGCTGGGTGACATGATGAGCATAACCTGGAGCTATGATGCGTGCGATTCTGAGCATGGAAAGAAGGTAGCTGTAAGTTCGGCGAAAAACAATTTAAATGTGGGAAGTGTCCCTATTTCCCCC
>JBDNGT010000507.1:0-1374 GCA_041689145.1 Geopsychrobacter sp.
AAGGCTTCGTCGATAGAATAGACCTCCACATGTGGGCTGAATGTTTCCAGCGTCTGCATTACCCGGGAAGAAATGTCCCCATAGAGGGTGTAATTGGAAGAGAAGACCTGAATGCCATGGCGGTCAATCTCATCCTGTACCTTAAACAGAGGGACGCCCATCTTGATCCCCAGATCCTTGACCTCCTGACTACGCGCAACGACACAGCCATCGTTATTTGAGAGCACAATAATCGGAACATTTTTCAGTTCGGGCCGAAACAGTCGCTCACAACTGGCATAGAAGTTATTGCAGTCAACAATGGCAAAAGTCCGGTTCATAATTTCCGCAGGCTATGGATAACGTTGGTCGCTACCCCGAAAATTTCCAGATCTGCATCCGCGGGGATGTCGATCGGTTTGAGCAGGCAGTTCATCGGGACGAGTCTGATCTTGGGCTTTGTTTCCAGCATTTTGACCGTCAACTCACCATTAACTGAGACAATCACGATGTCTCCATGGGATGCAGTAATCGACCTGTCAATAACCAGAACGTCGCCGGGGAAAATCCCTGCCTCGATCATCGAGGTACCCGTGGCCCGTACAAAGTAGGTAGCAGCAGGGTTCTGGATACAGAGGTCATTTAGATCCAGCTTCCACTCACAATAGTCTGTGGCTGGGCTGGGGAAGCCTGCTGCCACCGCGTCCGAGAACAACGGGATTCCGAGCTGTTCAAATTCTCCACTCTCACCAATATTTACGACTGCCATTTTCTCTCCTGGTTTTTGTGAAAATTCCTTACGAAAGCCTAGTTGTTCCCAGGGTAAGTTTAAGTCAAAACACTTGGAATGAAGCGACCTTTGTTTTGTCGATACTTTTTTGAGTTGATAAGGTTGGACAATGGTATGTATTATATGCCGGAGGATTGAATCGCCCGTGGATTCCTAGACACCCTCGCGGTGGGTGTCAGAGTTATTGCCGCCGCCAGGTCCCAGAATTTCTGAGAAAGAAGAACGGGCACCTCTCTCCTTAGCCCCTGTGCTCTTCAGATGGGGCCGCTGCATTTCCGCTGTTGCATTTCCGCTTGACGAGCCAGTCAAAATATCAGAGTATCGAGAGGTGGGGGGACCGAAGTCCACCTATTTAAGAAGCCCGGTTCAGCCCCTCCGCTGTCCCGGGCTTTTTTATTATGGGTACTTCCTGCAAGGCAAGAACGGTCACCCCTTTTCTGAGGTGGCGGGCAGCAGCCCTTGCTGACCTACCGGCACAGAGATTCACACGGGACACCGTCCTTGTCCCTGTCCAGACTGGATACCCTGCACTGGGTCAAAAAGAAGATCGCCTCCTCGCAGCTCGTCATCTCTTTGCAGTACCGTTTTTGTCCGCAGCGACCACT
>JBDNGT010000508.1:0-2925 GCA_041689145.1 Geopsychrobacter sp.
CAATGCCATGCGTTGCATGTTGCTATGCCATTCCTGTTCGAGCCCATTGATGATGCCACTGAATTGCTGTTGCCAGATAACTTACTGCACAGTGACAGTCTGGTTCGTAAGTTGGTCAATGAGATTGCTGAGGAAAGCTGGGAGACAGTTGAAGTCGTTGGCTGGCTCTATCAGTTCTATATTTCGGAGAAAAAGGACCAGGTTATAGGCAAGGTCGTGAAGTCGGAAGATATTCCGGCGGCGACCCAGCTCTTTACGCCCAACTGGATCGTCAAGTATATGGTCCAGAACTCCCTTGGTGCGCAGTGGCTAGCGACCTACCCCGACTCATCGCTCAAAGGGCAGATGGAGTATTACATCGAGCCCGCTGAGCAGACTGACGAGGTGAATGCCCAGCTTGCGGATATTACGCCCAGCACCCTCGACCCTGAGGAGCTGACACTGATCGATCCGGCCTGTGGTTCAGGGCACATCCTGGTGGAAGCCTATGATCTGTTCAAGGCGATCTACCTGGAACGTGGTTACCGGCAGCGGGATGTGGCTCAGTTGATTCTTGAAAAGAATCTCTTTGGCCTCGATATCGACGAGCGAGCGGCGCAAATGACCGGCTTCGCACTGATGATGAAGGGGCGGGCGGATGACCGGCGGCTGTTTGAGCGGGGGATGAAGCTCAATGTGATGGCGCTGGTGGATAGCACGGATTTCGATGCAGAAGCGCTGGCCCCACTTCTCCGTCATTCCCGCGAAGGCGGGAATCCAGAAAGCTTTGTAGAAGAAAGTGACCTCATTGAGCTGAAGCGGCTCTTTGAGCATGCGACAACGTTTGGGTCTTTGATTCAGGTACCGGAGGGGCTGGTGGAGAAGCTGTCGGCGTTAAAGAAGCTGAGCGAGATAACTAGCCTGGACCTTTTTGTCTCTGATGCGCTCAAGCTCTTGGGACCGCTGGTGCAGCAGGCCGAACTGTTGGCGGCGAAGTACGATGCGGTGGTGGCAAATCCGCCATATATGGGAATCAAGGGCATGAACGGCCAAGTTAAAGATTTCGCGAAGCAGCACTTTTCTGACACAAAGTCCGACCTGTTTGCTTGTTTTGTGGAGCGTGCATTCACTCTCACACGAAACGCTGGTCATATTGCGATGGTTACCATGCAGAGCTGGATGTTTCTGTCGTCATTCGAGGGAATGCGTAGGCGTATACTTCGTAATAAGACTATCCGTGTAATGGCACATCTTGGATCACGCGCTTTTGGAAGCATTTCGGGAGATGTTGTACAAGCAACGGCGTTCGTTTTACGTAACAGTTTTCCCATGGGCTACAAGCCATCCTTTTTCCGTTTACTTAGAGTCGGTGAAGAAGAAAAAATAAGGGCACTTACGAGCGGTGAGAATCGGTATGACGTGAACACGCAGGAGGAGTTCAATAAAATACCTGGAAATCCGCTGGTCTATTGGGCAACTGAGAACGTTATAAATTGCTTCAGTTCTGGCTATGTAACTGATGCCTTAGAAATTAAGTCGGGTTTGCTGACCGGAAGAGACGAATTATTTTTGAGACTGTGGCATGAGGTCTCTTCTCAACAAATACAATTTGGTTTGAACAATCAAAAGGAAATGATTGTGAGCAATCCTAGTTGGCTTCCGATTACTGACGGAGGCTCACTTAGAAAATGGTATGGCAACATATGTTCAGTTGTGAATTCCAAAAATAATTTCAACGCGATCAAGACGTTAAAAGGTAATAATTTTCGCTTGCGGGACCCGTCATATTATTTTCGCAAAGGGATTAAATGGCCAAAGATTGGCACTTCGTATTTTGTAGCTAGAATATCTCCCGAACAGACTGTTATGGGTAATGGAGTTAGAACAGGTTTCGTGCGCCAAGATTTCCATACTTCTGAGGAGTTCATTGTCAGCTATCTTTCCTGCAAAGTTCCAACTTATTTTTTGGGAATGCTTAACCCCACCTTGGCTTTCAACAATGAAAATGTCGCGGCTATCCCCCTGTGTAAAGACTTTGACCAGAAAGGTCACAATAATGGGACTAGAGCAATAGAATTGGCTCGAACTGACTGGGATTCCTATGAATGCTCTTGGGGCTTCCAGTCTTTCCCCCTCTTGATGGCATCTACCGAAACACTTGAATCCAGCTATGACGCCTGGATCACACAGAACCGCTACTCCATCGCTGAGATGAAGCGACTCGAAGAGGAGAACAACCGTATCTTCATCGATGCCTACGGCCTGCAAGACGAACTCACCCCCGACGTTCCCATCGAGCAAATTACCCTCACGGTGAACCCGGCCAATCGCTACGGCGACAAGCTTAACGAAGAGGAGTTGTGGACTCGCTTCCGTAAAGACACAATGAAGGACCTGGCCTCCTATGCAATAGGCTGCATGATGGGTCGTTACAGTCTAGACGAACCCGGTGTGATCTACGCTCACAGTGGCAACGAGGGGTTCGACCCTAGTCGCTATACTAGCTTCCCGGCTGACGACGATGGCATCGTACCTGTGACTGATATGGACTGGTTCGATGACGATGCCGCCAATCGTGTGAGTGAATTTCTGCTTGTCGCGTGGGGGACGGAATCTCTCGAAGAAAACCTGACTTGGCTAACTGAAATTCTGGGCCAGAAGGGGAGCGAGACATCGGTAGAAACAATCCGCCGTTATCTGTCGACAAGCTTTTTCAAAGACCACCTGCAAACTTACAAAAAACGTCCGATCTACTGGCTCTTCACCAGCGGTAAAGAAAAGGCCTTTGAGTGCCTCGTCTACCTGCATCGCTACAACGAGTCGACCCTTTCACGCATGCGCAACGAATATGTCATACCCTTGCAGGGCAAGTATTCCGCCCGGGTCGACTATCTGGCTAACGAGATTCAGCAAGCCACCAGCGCCTCGGCTCAGAAAAAGCTGCAA
>JBDNGT010000509.1:0-2360 GCA_041689145.1 Geopsychrobacter sp.
CATTGCTACGTAGCTTGAACCAACCAGAGTCAGAAATTGATAAAAAATGGGCCAAAGAAGCAAGCCGACGCTTAGCTGAACTAAGGTCGGGCAGTGTAGAAGCAATTCCAGGGGAGGAGGTCTTCGCCAAGGTTTGGAAAAGGTTTGAAAAATGAACTTTTCTTTTCACCCGGAGGCGGAAGAAAAATTCAGGAAAGCAACAGATTACTATGAAGAGATAGAGCCAAGGTTGGGGTGTGATTTCGCATTAGAGATTTATTCAACAATCAAGCGATCAGTTGAATTTCCAAAGGCTTGGGCTGTTCTTGACGGTGATGTCAGGAGGTCTTTGGTAAGGCGATTCCCATACGGGATTCTGTATTCAGAAGAGCGGGACGGAATATTCATTGTTGCTGTTATGAATCTTCATCGTGAGCCAGAGTATTGGCAGCATCGAAAATAGCATGAAGGCGAACGAATAAGGATAGATTGCGTGAGGAACGGGCCACGATCTTATCCTGTGGTTGAACAAAAGATGTCATTTTACCATAGAAATGGGGGCTCTAAGGGTGTTTTTAAGGGTTTAAAACGCAACAAAGTGTAGTGATTATAGTTGGTTGGCGTGGTCCGACCCCGATTGGTCAAAAAGGTTATGATATCGGTTAGTTGGTTTGGTCTGACTTCGATGGGCCTACTGGTGAAAGTTTAAATGTCAAGCGCAAAGGCCTCCCCTGTGCGTTTGGATAGTTAGAGAGTGGATTGATGAAAGTAGAGGACTTAAGTGCGGCGTTTTCGCTCATCCCTGATTTAGAACTTGCCATTCTTGTTGGCAGTCGCGCGACCGGAACGGTTTGCCCTGACAGTGATTGGGATTTTGCTATTCAATGGAGTCAAAACCTGAGCTTTATTGAACAGCTCGCAGTGACTGAAAATTTGCGCAAACAGCTCTCAACAATTCTAAAAATAGATATATCTGACATAGATCTCATTGACCTGCCGACAGCACGCCTTGCAATGAGGGCTGTTGTGGCTGAAGAGGGAGTTATCCTTCACGGCGGCGATACACTGGCTTGGTGTCATTTTTTACAGCGAACCTGGCGAGAATTAGAAGAGACGTATTGGGAGGAGACTTATGCGGCTTGACCTGTATCAAGCAGAAACGGCACTTATTGCGCAACATCAAACCGCCATCCTTGATGATGCACGTACCATGCTTTTAGCCGGGGGGAACTTGTCGTCTCTCGAAAAAAATGGCATGCTGCACGCCTTCCAGGTTTTGGCAGAGAATGCCATTGGCAAGGCCAAGCAAACGCTTAAGTTCAATGGTAAACAGGTGCCAATATCGGCTTATGATTGTTTTAATGCGTTGTTGGATTTCGGTGTGGTAAGTGAGAGTGATTTAGCCACCTGGCATGCCATTGTCGGATTGCGTAATCGGATTGTTCATGACTACATGAATATTGATATGTCGCGAGTAATAGAATTAGTTAAAAATCAGCAGTACCGGTTTATTACCGATTTTCTCCTTGCGCCCATATCCCTATTCGAAACATAGACTTTTTGTCGGACCGGTTCCGCAAGAAGCAAATGTTAAGCCTGACCCTGATGACTCTCTGATGACTCTGTGCAAAGTTAAATCTGTTGATATCTTTTGTCTCAAAGTTTAAGGTAAAAGGGGCAAGAAAGGGGGCTGATTATGGGCGTTGCAATAAAACTTGAGAATCTGACAACGGCGGAAAAGATAGGCGTCATGGAACGCTTGTGGGATGATTTGTGCCGTAATGCCGGCGAAACACTTTCACCCCCATGGCATGGTGATGTCCTCGCACAGCGTGATGACGCTGTCACTGTCGGTGAGGCCTGCTTTGTTGATTGGGAAGATGCCAAAAAGAAGATTCGTGAATCGATATGAAGAAGATTCGCCTTCTGGATCTGGCGTCCCAGGATTTGATGGATGGTTATAATTTCTATGAACAACAGGAACGCGGTCTCGGAGGGTATTTTTTAGATTCTCTTTTTTCAGACATAGATTCTCTGCAGATTCATGCCGGGATACATCCCACATATTCTCAGTTATATTACCGGATGCTTTCAAAACGATTTCCCTTTGCCGCCTACTATCGTATCGATGGCAACGATGTGCTCGTCTATGCCGTTTTGGATTGCAGAAAGAATCCGGCTTGGCTCAGAACACGCATGAGGAAAACTTGAATTCCGAGGGTTTCTCCCATTAATAAATACCTGTCCCTCAGATGTTCTGTAACAGGTCAAAGGCATTCTTTGCCGCGGTGAAAATCTGCCAAGGTCTGTCGGTCAAACCAAAAAAAAGCCATGGCCTCTAGTGTTAGACCCTACAGATTTTCACAGACCTTCACCGCGGC
>JBDNGT010000510.1:0-1746 GCA_041689145.1 Geopsychrobacter sp.
AATTAGCTGAAGAGGTCGTAATCCCTTCGTAAATCAGGTCAATTCCAACTACAAACAGTATCAATGTTAACTCAAGCTGTTATCAGGTCGTAATCCCTTCGTAAATCAGGTCAATTCCAACTTTATTTATTATTGTTGCTCCTAACGTTCGGAGATAAGCGGGTCGTAATCCCTTCGTAAATCAGGTCAATTCCAACATGGGTGCCTGTATTGCTACGTAAGCGTCAACCGAGCACCATCTTGTCGTACATTGCTCAGCTTCCTACACTGGCCTCCACGATTAATTCCCGGGAGGCTACAGCATGTCATCAGTCGTACGACAAGAATGGTCTGGAAAGATTTCTGCATGGCGCGAAAGCGGTTTGAGTGTTGCCGCCTGGTGCCGTGACAATGCCGAAAACTATCATCGTTTTCTCTATTGGCGTAAGCGTCTGGCTATGCCGGTAGTACAACAACCCGGCCGGTTTGTTGAGCTGGAGTTTGCGGCACCGCCACTGGCCCTTTCGTGCAATGGTGTCTATGTTCATGTCACATCAGGGTTTGATGAGAACCTGCTTGGTGACGTTCTTACTGTCCTGAAGCGGGTATAGCATGCGACCTTCCGGGTTGCAGCCGATTTACCTGTATGACCAGGTGGTCGATATGCGCAAAGGCTTTGAGGGCTTGGGTCATCTTGTTGAATGTGCCTATCCCGGCAAGTTACTCTCCGGGGCGCTCTTCCTCTTTCTGAACCGTCGCCGCAATCTGATCAAAATTCTCTCCTTTGAGGGGGATGGTTTTGTTATCTGGTACAAACGCTTGGAGAAGGGGACCTTCTCCAGTTGTTTTAACGGTGAAAAAAAGCTCTCCCGACGGCAGTTTCTCATGCTTCTCGAAGGGGTGATTCCACAGCGTCTGAATAAGCGTTTTTCTCTTTGAAAATAGCTATTTATCTCTTTAGATAAATACTGGAATATGCTAGATTACTGGCATGTTTAACGCTATTAAAAAGAGTGCAGAAGCACCCAGCTTTCCCGAGCTTCTTCAGCAGAAGGATCAACGTATTCATACGCTGGAATCAGAGCTCTTAACCCTGAAGGAACAACTGGCCTGGCTGCATAAACAGGTCTTCGGCGTCAAGAGTGAACGGTTAATCGATCTGCATGATCAGCCCCTGCTGCCCGGATTGGGCTTGGGGACGCAGGATGCGGAAACTGAACCCGAGCAGGAAGAGGTCCACTTCAAGCGGCGTAAGAATAAAAAGAATCTTGGTAAGGATACAATCTCCTATCCTGACGACCTGCCGGTCAAAAGGATTGAGCTCGATATCCCTGATGATGAGAAGATCTGCCCGGAAACAGGAAATCCCTTGGTTCAGATCGGTTTTGAGGTCAGCCGCAAGCTGGCGCGTAAGCCGGAGCAATTCTATATCGTCGAATACGCTCGTCCCAAGTACGCCTCCAAGGCAGCCCCGGAACTCGGCGTCAAGGTTGCGCCGCTGCCCGATGCGATCATTAACCGCTGTCCGGTTGATGAGAGTCTGCTGGCCTATATTCTAACCGCCAAATTCTCCGATCATCTGCCACTTTATCGCTTGGTGGAAATTCTCAAACGTGCGGATATCCGTATCAGTCGCCAAACCCTTTCAAAGTGGGTCCTCACTCTGGGTGACGCCTTATCTCCTCTTTATGAGGCGATGAGGACGGAGGTCCTGGCAAGTTCTGCAATCTTCGTCGATGAGACTCCGATCCGGCTTCAGGTCAAAGG
>JBDNGT010000511.1:0-2490 GCA_041689145.1 Geopsychrobacter sp.
TAAAGGGGACAACATCATCGCCCCCGGCGGCAGCACGCCCTGGTACACCGGACCGAGTCTGCTCCAGCAGCTTGAAACCGTGGCGCTGCCGGACAACAGCCACAACAAGCCCTTCCGCATGCGGGTCCAGTGGGTCAACCGCCCCGATCTCGATTTCCGTGGTTTCTGCGGCACCATCGCCAGCGGCACCATCCATCCCGGCGACCAGGTTCAGGTGGCCTCGTCGGGCAAACAGAGCCGCATTGCACGTATTGTCAGCATGGATGGCGACCTTAAGACAGCGATCGCCGGACAGGCCGTTACCCTGTGTCTCGAAGATGAAATAGATGTCAGTCGCGGCGACATGTTGGCGACCTGTGACGGCAGCCCGGCCTCCAGCGACCGCCTAAAAGCCATGATTGTCTGGATGCACGACAAACATATGTTGCCCGGCCGCAGCTACCTGCTCAAGATGGGCGCGGCGACCACCCCGGTACAGATTGCCGAAATCATCCACAAGGTCAATATCAACAGCCTGCAAAGGGAACCCGGCAAAACCCTGGAATTGAACGAAGTCGGGCTGTGCCGGCTGAATCTGGGCAGCACGATCTCCTGCGACCTATATCGCGAAACCCGTCTGACCGGCAGCTTCATTCTGATCGATCGCTTGACCAATGCCACCGTCGGCACCGGCATGGTGGAAGAAGTGTTGCCCGCGACCGACAGCATCCCCTGGCAAGAGATAGAAGTTGACAGCCAGGCACTGGCTGAGATCAAGGGGCAAAAGCCCGCGATTATCTGGATCACCGGCAGACGCTGCGCCGGAAAAACGACCCTGGCCAACCTGGTGCAAAAACGTCTGCATGCAGCGGGACGGCACAGTTGCCTGTTCGATGGCGACAATCTGCGCCACGGTCTGAACTCTGATCTCGATGATTCGGACAGCGGCCAGGTGGAGCATATACGCCGCATCGGCGAGGTCGCCAAACTCGCAGCTGAAGCCGGGCTGATCGTCATTGTCGCCACCACTTCGGCCTACGCCATAGAACGCCGAAGAACACGTGAGATATCGGGGGAAATTGATTTTTACGAAGTTTTTCTCGACTCCCCACGTGAACTCTGTGCCGCACGTGATGACAGCGGTTATTATCTGAGATTAGAACAAAAAAATCAGGGCAAACAGTCGTTGGTTGAACTCAATTATGAATCCCCGACAGCCGCTGAATTGACCCTGAATGGCTCAACTGAGCCCCAAGCTCTGGCGGCAGAAGTCATCAAGCTGCTTGACGAAAATCACCCAACACCAGAGTGGACAATTTAGGAACAAAAGACTGAAAAGAATCTATTGCATCCCCCGGATGTTCATGGTACAAAATGCCTCCTCGGAGCGTAGCGCAGCCTGGTAGCGCGCCTGGTTTGGGACCAGGATGTCGGAGGTTCGAATCCTCTCGCTCCGACCATAAAAGATATAAAGGTTAGCCGTTTTTCGGCTAACCTTTTTTCGTGCTGCCGGCACGACACTGGCCCGCAAGTTTTTTTCCTTTATCCAATCGGATTTTTTACGCTGATCGGATCTCCATCCCTACCGGAATCACCTCTTTTCTATTTTCCTTAGTGACCCTGTCGGCAATCGATTATCAGCCGGTTTTTCTCTGACAGCAATAACACGGATAACGACTGACTTGAATTTACAGAACAATATGTTGCTTTCTTCCGGAATTCCGAGATGATATTGTGCCGAGCTGTTGTTTGCTGAGTGGTAAACGACAGTTTCTGTGTCGGGTTCTGGAGAGAGAGGTGGTCCCGGTTGTCTAGATAAACTCGTACAAAATCGGCTAAACCCATACTAGATCTTTGACATCAGTCATCTCACCTTGTATCTTGGCGCTGTTATCCAAAATTCGATATAAAGTAAACAAAATCAAGCCCTTCTCTTAAATTCATAGTCCTGTTTTGCAGGCTGATTTCGACCGGAGTATGACAATGGAAGATAGATGGCTATCCGTCGATGAAATTGGTACCTATCTTGGCATCAAGCGGGACACCGTCTACAAGTGGATTAGGGACAAGGGTATGCCTGCCAATAAAATAGGTCGCCTCTGGAAATTTAAAAGGAATGAGGTCGACGACTGGGTCCGCAACGGTGGCGCAAACCAGGAATCGGAATAGCAAAATGAATACAACGATAAACCAACTGACTGATTTTGGCTTTACGAAGAGTAATGGCGGGGCTCATACAGCCCGGACCATGATGCTTGAAGAGCTGACAGCACTGCTCCGTTACGTCGAAGACGAAACTGCTTTGAAGGAAGCGTACATCGCTGCCATTGAAGCAGAGAACTGCCTGGCAAAGCCTTCCGGGAAAGCGCGAATTCTGACGGGTCGTCACCTCGCTGCTCTTTACACGCTTGACCCTCAGTTTGCGTTGTTTCGTGCCCTACGATTCTTGTGGGGCCGTGATGAGGCCAGTCGTCCACTTCTTGCGCTTCTTTGCTCATATGCTCGCGATGA
>JBDNGT010000512.1:0-2138 GCA_041689145.1 Geopsychrobacter sp.
AGCAACGCAGCAGTTGGTGAGTTTTTGCGACGCCATCAATAGTGAGGTCATAGGCTTGCAACCTGGAATAGCCGAGGGGTCAGTCCTTCATTTTTGACAGATTCTGTTCAAGGTCGGCGGGTTGTCGTTGCGACCACGGGTGTCGAAAACGCACCATCTGAGAAAGTCATTTATCTACGGCGCCTTTTTATTAACGATAAACCTGCTTGCGGTGTGCGATACGCAGGACGAGGATCAGCACTTCTCCTTCATTGATTTCGTAGATGACACGGTAGTTGCCAGTTCGAATACGCCGCAGTCCTGTAAGCTCGCCTTTCAGTGCTTTGCCGAGATGCGGATTCTCTGTGAGTTTGTCGATGGCTGAGATGATGCGGGTGCGTTCTTTTTTGTCGAGCTTTTGTAGTTCTTTATAGGCACTTTGCTTAATCTTTAGAGAGTAGGGCACGTTTCGCGTCCTCCCAATCAATGCTTTCATCGGTTGGGTCCTGAAGCCTTTCCAAGGCAATTGAAAGATCCCCAAAATCCTCCAGGTAGCTTTCAATTGCTTGGCGAATGATATCTGCCCGTGATCGATGTAGCGTTTGAGCTGCCTTATCGAGGGACGAGACAATTGAATCTGGGAGTCGTGCCGTAATTTGAGACATATATACCTCCTTAAAGTGTAATGTCATTGACATTATAGCGAAGTTCAGATGGATGGACAAGCCAATACGCAGTCAAATCTGCCGTTGGCTTTTATTAATAAGTATGCTAACAAATTAAAATCACGAGTCGACCACTGCGGATTGAATATCCTGGTGCCTGGTATCACATCATGAATCGGGGCCGGTGAAGTGAAGATGGTAAAATTATTGTTCCTGTAAGCCGGTTGGTGACGTTAAGCCGGTTGGCGACGGCATATTTGAGATGAGGGAGTACTTTGGTATATGGGTCAAGTCTGCCGTTGGCTTTTGTTGTGAAGTATATTGGGGTGGCCATTCAGCAGTTTTCGTGCTTGATAGTGGTGTATATTATGGTAATATACAAAAATGATTGATTGGATGCGAATAGCTGGTTTTAACTGGGATGATGGCAACTCCCGCAAGAGCGAGGAAAAGCACGATGTCAGTCAGTCAGAAGCTGAACAAGTGTTCTTTAATCAACCGTTGCTGGTTTTGGCAGATAACGAACATAGTCAACATGAAGTGCGATACCATGCCCTGGGCAGAACTAATGACACACGATTGTTGCATATAACATTTACCTTGCGTGTAGCAGGTTCATTGATACGGATGATTTCCGCTCGTGATATGCACCGCAAAGAGAGAGTCGCTTATGAAAAAAGTCATAAAAATCCCTGAATTCAAAACCGAAGCAGAAGAAAGGATCTTTTGGGAAAGCCACGACTCTAGCGATTATGTTGATTGGAAGAAGGCTCATTCTGTTACTCTTGCGAACCTGAAGCCCTCAACCAAAACGATATCGCTCCGGTTGCCTGAATCGTTGTTGATACGCATCAAGATTGAAGCAAATAAGCGTGACATGCCTTATCAATCCCTGATTAAGGCTTGGCTTGCCGTTGATGTAGAGGCAAGTCGCCATTCCTGATTGTCGGTCAGCAACACTGGTCATTGGTGGGTCGGGTAGAGAAGAAATAGTCTGCCGGGTCGGACCCGATCAACTATTTGATATTATTGAATAATAACTTAAAAAGAGGCCTTAAAAAGACCTTAGAGGTACGTTTTTAGGGGTAAAATGAATTTTAATGCAATCTTTGTTGGTTTCCTTTGGAGGGGAGTATGCCACGAGCACATCGTTATTACGTGCCAGGTTATGTCTGGAACATCATCCCCTTTTCAGTGTTTGTAAAGGAATCTGCTGGTGCTTGTCCTGTGAACATGAGTTTGCCTTCGCAAATGAGGGAGTAAATGAGGGAGTAAATGAGGGAGTCCTGCTAGACTCTATTGTCTCTCAAAAGTAGCATCAACTTACAGTGTGTATGTTCCTTTTCCTGTGGCCGGCGAACAGGTGGTACAGACCACTCTTTCATCATAAAATAGAGTCACAGAGACAGAGACATTCATTTAAAGGAGTTCACTATGCCTCATATCGATTTCAGCTTTGCAGAGATTGATGCGATTCTTTCAAGCCAGAATCTA
>JBDNGT010000513.1:0-3925 GCA_041689145.1 Geopsychrobacter sp.
ATCGAACAGGTAGTTCCAGGTCGGCCCAAGCCGATTCGCCCAGCTTGAATTGATCTGCATCAGTCCGACATCGACTGTGTCGTTGCGAGTATGGTTCGGTGCGGCCGGGCTGAGGTTGCTTTCTGCTTTGGCTATGGCTCTGAGCAGGGCTGGGGATACACCATACCGCTGCCCGGCATCCTGAAAGCAGAAGGCGTGGGTATACGCGGGGAGCAATGTAAGGCTGAGAACAAGGAACAATTTTGTCATAGGACATAACCTCAAAAAGGGGTCGTCCTATAAATGGGGGTAGGGGGTAGGTAGTGGGGCTAGCGGTTTGGCTAGTTGAAATATGGGTCACTTTCAAATTGAGAAAATGAATAGGATTATTTTAAGGATCAGCCCAAAGCCCCACCCCTGATCCGGATAGACCTCAGAACAAAATCCTGGACCGTAGAATAAGAAGATGAAAAAGCCAAAATTCGGGAGGGTTTCCTCAATACGAAATCACGACATTTAGAACCTAAAAAGTCTACAGGGCGATCCGGGTGTGCTTTTCTGATTTGTCAGAATATTCAGTAATTTTAGAATCACTCAGTTTTTTAGCTCTGAAAGCAATGCAGTACAGAATCCAAAACGATTTGTCCAATATCAAAAATCACTACTTTTACAAATAAATCAGCTCTTTCCGACGTTTGTTGTCAAAAGTGAAATTCTAACTTTGGAACGGTTCATGGTGACCGGCGGCGCTGCGAAATATTCCACAAGCGTCGAGCGTATGTAATTGGATACGTTGAGTCAACTAATCAACCTCTGCGGAGAGCCCTCAGATTGCGCGGGCTCCAAACACTAAACCTCAATCGTCCTGCTTGGGTCCAAATATGGATGAAAATAATTCGAGGGGTTTATTATGCAAGCGCCATTAACCCGAACACAATCTAGTTCATTTTCTACATACAAGCCGCTAATGTAACTTACTGAGCCAGTGAAACCTTTCTCCATTCTGGATGCAACATATTGCTCAATTGCCTTAGACTTACCTTCACTGAGACCTGTTTTCCATTCTTTGAACAACGTTGAATATTTCTGACTAAGTTGTGGCATTTCTGCCCCTTTATGGCAGACTAATACGACATCCCACCCTTTTCTTTCTCTAATATCTTTAAAGTCTCTATTCGATACTTTAACAAAAAGGACACCGCCAATAACACGATCTAAGTGCTGAGCATCAACATCCGCACTCATTACAACCTTATTTAACGACCCCCTAATACAACGTAAATATTCTTCATCGCTCAATTCCCATTCGGAAAATGCGTAGTAAGTTAGCAATAGTAGTATTTTACCAGAAACAACAAAGGCCTCGCTTAAACTTTCATTTTGGGGTGTTTCCCCATGGGCGACGCAATCACGAATATTCTTTATGAATGTAAAATTTTCACTAGTGAAATTTATTATCTTGACAATATCTTTGTTCGTTTCTGATACTACCTTCTTATATCGATCCCCGAATGATGTTTTTCTCTTTGTTGCGTTTGCTATTAATTTCTCAACAGATGCCGGAAGAATCTCACCATACTCACGCTTAAATATTTCCAGATCGTTTTCGATCTCATCGTTTCCAACTCTTGGTACAAAATGCCCCTTTGTTTGATGTTTTACGTATTTTTCCAACAAGGTTACATAACCTAAAATCTCGTAATCCCAGAATCCCTTGTAACGGTACATTTGCGCTAAACGATTCCAGACCTCATTTCTGATTGGGCTTCCAAAGTACCCGTTGACAACTTGCTCCCACTTCCCGCGCAATATCTTCGTATCCGTAAAACATTCCTTTGGGTATTGAAATGGATAATTACCCCAATCTGTTGTTGGAAAATAGGCATAGCGTAGATTATCTTCAATATCTCTTACCTGCACTGTTTCGATATCAATCCTGACGCCCAACAAAATCGAAAACAGATTCGATAGGTCATGACACAGGCTTTTAACCCTCTCAACACTTAAGACACCTTCTAATGGGGTACATCTAAACACCATACGTTCACGAAGAAGCTTTTGATCTTCATTGTTCTCAGTTGAAAAATCATAGTGGCTCGACAACCTGAACGGACAATCCAGTGAGTCGACCAAAATGTCAAATTCTTCTGTATTTACCCTATGCCACAAGTCTCGTCCATCAACATTAAAACCGTTTGCCCTATTGAACCACTGTGACACACCGCGAAAAACCACATCAATAGACTTAAACTCTGAATTCGATACGTTTCCGTGAACTACGAAAGACGATGAAACGGTGTAGTGATCAAATTCACAGTCAATTAGTGTGAAAGTTTGAGCACGGTTCTTACACTTCAATAAATCGTACCGAGCACCAGCGATTAATTTTGTTTCGCCGCGCATAGGAAAATCAAAACTAAGCGATGGCCACACTGTCGGGCCATACTTCAGCTCACCATGTGTGCCCTCATTGCCATTACTATCAACTAGCCAAACATCTTCTTCACATTTGTCTGAAAAGCTAATCACTTGCCGCATTTTATTACCACGCTTGAACTGAAGGGATAATTTTCTTAAATCTGTTTGTAGCCATCACCATTTTTAATCCAGCAACTATGAGGCCCTGCTAAGGCTGAATAATAGCCTATATCATTTCCAAACAGGTAAGTCATTAGTTGAACTTCTGAGAAGTACGTGTTGTCGAGGTAAGATCTATTGTCGAAAATTAGTATTTCTGGCAGAAGAAAACGCAGTTAAGACAGACCCACCAAATCTGTTATGCAAATATCATTTCAATAAGGAAAGTCACATCTCCGGGGTTTTTGAGAGGCGAGAGCTCACCTTATAACCCACCACATATCAGACGTAGAAACGGCCAACTCAAAAATCGGGTTGGCTGTTCTGATTTATCAGGGTTTGTAAAAAAAATTCTCATTGACTGTTTTCGAGCCCATAAAATCATCTAGAACACTCAAGCTTTTGATTTTTCAGTTCAATCGGCGTATATTTCCGAGTGTCCAAATGGCTTAATTATGAGCTCGTTAGGATTGATTATATGATCTATGAGCCCCCTGCTAAAATGCAGATGGTTAGTTATTTGATGGGATTTTTTCAAAGAATGTTTAAGCTGGAAACCCTCATCACAATTATTGCCGTCTTCACACATGCCGGTGCTGTCAAGGGAGTCATTGGACTGGGATTACCAGCAGTCAGCCTGGATCTCCTGGCAGGAGCAATTGATTTTCCTACAGCGATTGCACTTCTTTTAAGTCCTTTTTTCGTCACAACTGTTTGGCAACCTTCCTCCGGAGGAAGCGGAAAAAAAGTCATTAAACGTATCTTGAAGGTAATGTCGGCCATTGAAATTATACATGCGAAACCGTGGACTTTTGTACTACTACCTACAAAACTTGAACTATTTTTCAAAACTAACAGGGGTATCTTTACAGCAGAGAGGTTCAAATGAGGTCTAAAGGCTTGGAAAGCACAGCAATAAATGAAGAACAAATTGAGGGACTTGATGCCGACGAAGATGCAAGTTTAGGAGAATATCCAATTGACACCGTTTTGATAAGAACGGAATCTCGTACGGTGCATGATGTATTGCGTAGAATTGAATCAGGCAGCTTTATTATGGACCCTGATTTCCAACGTGAATTTATTTGGCAGGAAGACAAGCAAAGCAAACTAATAGAGTCTGTGCTTATGAGAATTCCGCTGCCCGTTTTCTACTTAGCAGAGGACTCACAAGGGCGAATGATCGTAGTGGATGGCTTGCAGAGATTATCAACCTTTAAACGTTTTGTAGATAACAAGCTCAGTTTGAAACTTCCCAAGCAGGAAGAATTAAACAAAAAAAAGTTCAATAACCTTTCGCCTAAACTTCAGAATCGCGTGGAGGACTGCAACCTGATTCTCTATGTGATTGATGCAAAAGTTCCTGGGA
>JBDNGT010000514.1:0-12640 GCA_041689145.1 Geopsychrobacter sp.
GCAATAGAGCGATCAGGCCGGTTAAAATTGCCACCCCATGAACCGGATCGAGTTGCTTCGTCCTGACCTCGGCCCAAACTGATTCTACGGCTCAGCACATTTCACGCGCGAGTCGCAGCAAGGGTATGATTGCAGGCTGATCATTATTTTGTCACAGCAGGGATGATGGTATGTTGGCTGACAGGTGGATTAAGAAGGGCAGAACCGTGCAGGCTCTGCCCTTCTTGCTTGGTCTTATTATTGTTTTAAAGGCGGGTCAGAGCTCTTTCGGCATGCAGACGTTGGCGGCATCATGAACCTTGACCCCGCAGTTGGTGCAGGCGAAGCGCGGGTTCTTAAATATCTTGTCGATTTCAGGATTGGTCTCCTTATAACTCAACTGGCAGGCGTGGAGATCGCAATGCTCTTCGGGGTTGGTGCAGCTGGCTTCAGTCATATTCGTCCTCCTGATAAATTGGGTTCGATTTAGCAGAACCCATTATAACCGAAAATTCTATTGTTTGCTGGCGGCTGAACTCGGGCGTGCGTATATTTTGGCTCACTGCACCAAATTAAGCTATGCTTAATGTCCAAAATTTATGCAGATGGTTTTTTGCCTGGGGGATCATCTCTTCAGGATCGAAGCTGGCTTTCATTATAAGGTGCTTTCATGGACTACACGCTCAAAGAGCTGCTTGATATTCCCCGATTGCACGAACTGCTCGATTTGCTCGATGAAATCCATAGCATGCCCTCCGCCATCGTGGATATTGAGGGCAATATCCTGACCACTACCACCTGGCAAGGTATCTGTGCCAAATTTCACCGCGTGAATCCCGAAACCGCACCAATGTGCCTTGAGAGCAAGCGGCACATTGGTGCCCGCCTCGCCGCACATGATCCGCAAGTTGTCTATCGCTGCCCGCTGGGGCTTGTCGATGCCGCGATGCCGATTATTATCGAAGGCGAACATCTCGGCAACGTCTTCACCGGCCAGTTTTTCACCGAGCCGCCTGACGAAGCGTATTTCATGAATCAGGCTCGTCAGTACGGGTTTGATGAGAGTGATTATCTGGTGTCGATGCGCGAAGTGCCGCTGTTCGCTGAAGAAAGGTTTCGCAAGAATCTGACCTTTATCCATAGCCTTACTCAAATGCTCGCCGAGCAGGGGTTGCAGTCGAAGCGTCAATCTGCGGCCGAAGAGGCACTCAGGAATCAAAATAATGAATATGCGCTCAGTCAGAAGCAACTCAAAGAGAGCGAGGAGCGCTTCAGGGCCCTGCATGATGCCACCTTCGGCGGGGTCATTATCCATGATCAGGGGCTGATTCTGGATTGTAATCAGGGCCTGTCCGACATGACCGGTTTTACCAACAAAGAACTCATCGGCATGAATGGCTTCAAGCTCATAGCGCCGGACTCCCTTGAGCTGGTGTTGCACAATATCAAGAGCGGGTATGCCAAACGCTATGAGGTGGAAGGGCTTAGAAAGGATGGCTCGGTTTATCCCCTGGCGATCAGAGGCAAAAATATTCCCTATCAGGGGCGTGAGGTTCGGGTCATCGAATTTCGGGATATCAGCGAGCGCAAACAGGCCGAGAATGATTTAAAGGCTGAACGGTTTCGCCTGTCAGAAGTTATCCGCGGCACGAATGTCGGGACCTGGGAATGGAATATTCAAACGGGTGAAAATATTGCCAATGAACGTTGGGCCGAAATTTTAGGCTACTCATTGCAGGATTTTCCGGCATTTTCTATAGATGTACTCCTGGCACTTATCCACCCGGATGATCTGAAAAAAAGAAATGCACAGCTGGAAAAGCATTTCAGCGGTGAGTTTGATTTTTATGAGGCGGAATTCCGGATGAAACATAGGGGTGGCCACTGGATCTGGGTTCTGGCGCGCGGAAAGGTGTCGTCCTGGACTGCTGCTGGTCGCCCATTGCTGATGTTCGGTTCGCTTGCTGATATTGACGACCGCAAACGCCAGGAAGAGGAACGTCAGACCCTGGAGAAATTAAACAGCGTCGGTACCCTTGCGGGTGGCATTGCCCACGATTTCAATAATATTCTGGCCGGTCTGTATGGCAATATATCGCTGGCCAGACGCAAACTTGAAAAAGAGCATCCCGGTTACAGATTTCTCTCTGCCGCTGAAAAATCGATAAACAGAGCGGCCCTGCTGACGAACCAGCTACTGACCTTCGCCAAGGGCGGGGAGCCGGTTACGGAGAGCCTGAGCTTGCAGGATTTGATTGAAGAAGTTGTTCCATTCAATCTTACCGGCAGCAACGTTAAACCGGTCATAACCCATGCAGCTAAGCTGTGGTCGGCCAAGGCGGATCAAGGACAGATGCAGCAGGTGATCGGCAACCTGACAATCAATGCCAAGCAATCCATGCCCGACGGCGGACACTTGTATATCGCAATCGAAAATTTTGAGGTTTCAGATAATAATCTGCTGGGGCTTGAAGAAGGGAGATACCTCCGGCTCAGCGTGACCGACGAAGGCACCGGCATTGACCCCGAATATCTGGACCGGATATTCGAGCCTTATTTCACCACGAAACAGACGGGCCGCGGTCTTGGCCTGGCGACAATTTATTCCATTATCAAAAAGCACGCTGGGCGCATCAGCGTTCACTCACAACTGGGGCAGGGAACAACCTTTACCCTTTACCTGCCCGCTTCTGAATCAATGGAATTGCCTCACAAACAGGCGGAAGCCGAACTTTTAGCGCGGGAGCAGGCGGCCAGAATTCTCATCATGGATGATGAAGAGCAGATCCGTAACGTCCTCACCGCCATGCTCGAGGAGTTGAATTTCAGGGTTGAAGCAGCGTCAGGCGGACAGCAGGCCGTTGAGCTCTATCAGCAGGCGATGGCTGCCGGAGAGCCCTTTGATCTTGTTATTTTGGATTTAACCATCCCTGGCGAGGTAGGCGGACTGGATGTTGCCGGTAATATCTTAAAGCTTGATGCTGAAGCGCGGCTGATTGTTTCGAGTGGCTATGCCGATAATCCGGTTATGGCAAATTATGCTGCATATGGTTTCACCGGCGTGATGGCAAAACCCTATACGCTGAATAAAATCTCAGCCGTTTTGACGCAGATTCTGGGAGGGAGCGTTGCCCCGGATTGAGACCAACCATTTAGCAAACAAACTGGCTGAGCTGGCGGCATACAACATCGGCAAAAGCTATCGGGATGAGTTGCTGGCCCGGCATTGCAGTTGGCAAATTGGTGGGCCTGCCGATCTGCTGGTTGAACCTGAAACCCGCGAGCAGATTGCACAGCTGTTGGCTTTTGTTCTGGCCAACCAGATCCCCCTGGTGGTGATCGGTCAGGGGAGTAACCTTTTGTTTGACGATGCCGGTCTGCGCGGAGTTGTACTCAAATTGGGCGCAGCTTTCTCGCGGGTCGAGATCGCCGGAAATATCATCACCGCTGAAGCGGGTCTCTGGGTGCCACAGCTTGCGCGGTTGGCGATGCGCGCCGAGCTCTCGGGACTTGAACATTGTATTGGAATCCCCGGGACCCTTGGTGGCTTGGTGCTGATGAACGGCGGTAGCCGGCGTAAAGGGATTGGCGAAAATATCCGTCGGGTCTGGTTGGTCGATCGAAATGGCGACCAGAAGGTTCTGAGCCAGGCAGAGTGTGACTTTGCCTATCGCAGTAGCGCGCTGCAGGCAAGTGGTGATGTTGTGGTGCAAGTCGAACTGGAGTGTCTCTCTGGCGACCTTGCCATGATCAGGCGCGAGATGATCTGCGATCTGCGCGAACGGCGGCAAAAATTCCCGCGTAAGACGCCAAACTGTGGCTCGGTGTTTTTGAGTACCCGCGAGATGCACGCCAGTGTCGGTCCACCCGGCAGTATCATCGAAGTGGCCGGACTTAAAGGGTTGCGAATCGGGGAAGCTGAAGTCTCACAACAGCACGCCAATTTTATCCTGAATCGGGGGAGTGCAAGTTCGGCGGATGTGCTTGCCCTTATTCAGCATATCCGTAAAGCTGTTGCCCGCAGAATCGGTTTCGATCTGCGTTGCGAAGTACGTTACGTCAGTCCTCAGGGGGATGTGAGACCCGCTTCTTTTTTTGCTGAAAGGAATTCTTGATGGAAATTTTTTAATGGGATGAAAATTTTGAAACCGGACTCGCTGTCATTGATCAGCAACATAGGCGCCTGGTGCAGATCATCAACGATTTCGGGTGTCTTTTAGCCATGAATGGTGTGTATGCCGCTAAAAATACCGGCAAAAATTGCGTGAAAATTAACATCATCGCCCCCCTCTCCATCTTCTCCCACTTCTCTTTTGGAACTAACGACAGGCTGAAAAGCCTTCTCTATGCTCATCTTGGATTGCTATACTGAGAAAATTGTCGGTCTGCTGTTCTCGCGCGAAGGTTCTGCTCTTGCCACGAATCGCTGGTTTTCTCCTCATTTTTCTCTGCTTCGCGCTCGGTACAAGGGTCTGTGCCGAGGTTGAGATCGTGCTGAGCGGTCTGCCGCCAGAGTCGCAGCAGCGGGTCTTAGAGTCGATTGTGCCTCCTCCGGCGTTACGAAATCCCGGTCCGGTGAACCGGATGTGGTTTGCCCGTTATCTGAACCAGTTGCCGCAAAAAATTCGCGAGGTCCTCGAGCCCCTCGGTTATTACCATGCTGAGGTGAGCACGACCCAGGATGTTCGGGGTGACCGAATCCTGCTGCAGATTCACGTTGATCCTGGTCCGGCGGTCACTCTGGCGGAGCTCAGGATCGAACTGCTCGACGAAAGGCCTGAACGGCCGGAGCTTGCCCGTACGAGTTTTCCGCTGAAGGGCGGGGATGTTTTGCGTGACGACCTCTATGAAAAGGGCAAGGCCGAGCTGATCGCCCAGGTGCGCGACCAGGGCTTTCTGGAGGCACGCTACACCCGGCATGAACTGCAGGTTGATCGTGAAAAGAACCAAGCCCGGATCCTGCTGGAGATCTCCGCCGGTCAGCGCAGCCGTTTCGGCACCGTGACCTTCAGCGGCGCCGAAGTTTACCCGGAGCGTTTTTTACGCCGTTACCTGGCGTTCGAACAGGGGGAGGCGTTCTCCTACCGTCTGCTGGGCAAAACCCAGAAGCAGTTACGGGATTCCGACCGCTTTCGTAAGGTGCTGGTCGTCTCCAAACCGGACGAGCGTCAGGTGGATCAGGTCCCGATCGGGATTGAGCTTGAACCGCGCAAGCGCTACAGCCTGCGGCCCGGGGTCGGCTATGGCACAGATACCGGGGCACGCGTCTCGCTGCGCTATCTGGATTACAACGCCTGGCAGCTCGGGCACCAGTTCAATCTCGATCTGTTGCTGGCGGAACAGCTGCAGAACTACACCGGCAGCTATGCCTTTCCGGGCTATCGCAACCTCAACACCGGACTCAATCTGCATGGCGGTTATCGTGCCGAGCAACTCGACAGCTATACTAATGATTATATTTTTGCCGAGGTGGAACAGACTTACGGTTTCGCCGGTGGGCGGATCGGCGCGGTTTTTGTGCGCTCGCAGTACGAAAACTCCGATATTTCGGGCGATTCAACCTCGACCGGATTTCTGATGCCCGGCGTGCGTTATACCGAGGTGCAGCTTCCCGAGTCGACCGGCAAGAGCTACGGCTTCCATATTCAAGGGGAGTTTCGCTTCAGCGACCAGGCCTTGCTCTCTGAACTCAGCCTGATGCAGCTGCTGGGCAGTGGCGAGCTGTTCTTATCGCTCCCCCTGCGGATGTCGCTGACCCTGCGCGTTCAGGGCGCGACGACCATGCTCGACAATCCCTTTGCGGAGATCCCCGCTTCCCTGCGTTTCTTCGCCGGGGGGGATCGTTCGGTCCGGGGTTATGCCTATCAATCGCTGGGTCCGAAGGATGAAACCGGTTCGGTCATCGGCGGCAAGCATCTTTTGAGCGGTAGCGTCGAGCTGGGGAAACGGCTCGGCGGGAACTGGGGCGTCGCCCTGTTTGTCGACATGGGAAATGCCTTCGACTCCTGGGAAGATTACACGCTGGAAACCGGCGCCGGCATGGGTCTGCGTTACGCGACCCCGGTCGGGCCGCTGCAGATTGACCTGGCTAGCCCGGTCGGACAGGCCAATTTGTCGCCCAGGTTGCATGTCGGAATTGGATTCGGCTGGTGAAAAAACTCTGGATCATCGCCTTGTTGCTCCTCATCGGTTTGACGAGCGCCGGGAGCTGGCTGCTGCTGACCCGTTCCGGCGCCCTCTGGTTGCTCGCGCGGCTTGAGGCGCAGTCGCCGGTCAAGATTGCGCTGACCGATCTGCGCGGCAGCCTGCTCGGCGGGCTTGAGCTGCACGAACTGCAAGTCGAATGGCCAGCGGGGCGGCTAAAGTCCGCAGCCCTGCAATTGCGCTGGAATCCTTCCGCCTTGGTGCAGCGGCAACTGCAGCTCGAACTGTTGCAGTTGGGTACGCTTGAGCTGCAGCTCAGCGGCACTGAAAAAAAACCGCCAGCAGCCCTGCCGGAGCAGAGGCCTCTGCTTCCAGACCTAAAACCCTGGCTCGCGCTCTTAGGCGGCTGGTCGATAAACCTGGAAAAACTGCAGATCGACAGCTTGCAGCTGACCGGCCCCGATGGATCGGTGACGCGCTTGGAGCAACTGACCTGCCGGTTGAATTGCGCCACGCAGCAGCTGGCGGTCAGTGAGTTTGAATTCGCCGGGGACCTGGGCCGCTGGCGCGGCGGGTTGCAGTTCGCAGCCGAGGAGCAGCGGCTGACTGCACAGCTGGGGTGGCAGCCGCTGCAGCCCATCGGCCCATTAGAGACTTTTGAAGCGCAGCTTTCGCTGCAGCGCACCCCGCCGGGCGGTCTGGTCGGGCCAGTCACCCTCAAGGGGCAAAAAGCGAACGGTTTCAGCTATCGACTGGCTGGCGATCTGCAGCTTGATCTGAACGGGCTGCAGCTGCAGCGCCTACAGCTTGAACGGGGCAAGGCGGCCGGTGCGGTTCGCGGCGACCTGACGCTGGGCTGGACTCCGCGGTTCGCCTGGCAGACCGTGCTTAACCTGGAGGCGCTCAACCTTGCAGAAGAGCTCGGGCATGCGACCAGCATCAGCGGAAAACTTTCGCTACACGGGACGCAAAACACCTATGCCGGTCACATCGACCTGCGCAACGCCGGACAGGGGTGGGAGCTGCTGGGTTTGCGCGCTGAACTGAAGGGGGACGCCGAACGTCTGGACCTCAGGCAATTAGAGGCGTCGGTTCTGGCGGGGAAGATCCGCGGCGAGCTGGACCTGAACTGGCGGGAGGGGATTGCCAGCTCCTTCCGTTTGGGCGGGGAAGAGCTGCAGTTGGACCTGATCCCGGCCGGCCCCGACGGAAAGATAGACATGCGGGTTGACGGCTGGCTAAAAAAAGCACCGAACCGCGAGCTGCAGCTGGGGGGGAACGTACAGATCACCAAAGGCATTCTGCTGCACCGCGATCTGCACGGTGAACTCAGCGGCACCTGGCAGGGTGGCCGTCAGCTCCAGCTGGATAGTCTAGATCTGCGCGGGGCCTGGGGGGAACTTAAGGCGCAGGGCGACCTGCAACAGCACCTGCAGGTGAACCTTGATCTGCACGATGCGGCTGCGCTCTGGCCACCGCTTCAGGGTGCGGGAACGCTGGACGGTTGGCTGGCCTGGTCGGCCGACTGGCCACATGGCGAGCTGGCGGCACAACTGCACGGCTTGGCCTATCAGGACTGGCAACTCAAGCAGCTGGCGTTTAGCGGAATCCAACCAGCCGCAGGCGACGAGGCAGAGCTGCAGCTGGAATTGAATCAGCTCAGCAAGGGGGATATCGCGTTGGAAGGGCTCAGCCTGAAGGCGCAGGGCCTGCCCCGCGCCCATCGATTGCTCCTCAAGATCAGCGAAAATGGCCACCGGGCCGAACTCGATCTGCGCGGTGCTCTGCAGCAGCAGGAATGGCGCGGAACGCTATTGAACCTCGACCTGGTCGCGCGCGAGATCGAATCGTTCAGCCTCGAGCAGCCGGTCGCCTTAAGTATCGGTGCGCAGCGGATCGGTTTTTCCGAGGCTCTCCTCAAGGGTGACAGGGGGGGGCATCTCAGCCTGAGCGGCGACTGGGACCGGCCGGCCGGCCGTCGGCAAATTGCTGCGACCTGGCAAGACTTCAACCTCTCCTGGCTCAAGCTGTGGCTGGCCGCGCTGCAGTTCGATGGCAAGAGCAGCGGCCAAGGGACTTTTGTGCAAGATCCCGCAACGGGGAGTGCCATTGAGCTGCAAACCGAGTATGTCGGCACCCTTGGCTATGCCGGGAAGCGTTTGCAGATTGACAAGGCCCAGCTCGCGGGCCGCTGGAATAAGCAGGGACTGGTGATCGATGCCGAACTGCGTGATCGAAGCGGTGGGAATCTGACATTGACCGCCAGTTCAAGCGAGCGAGTCGACCTTTTTCTGCCCCGGACTGGGAACTTTGCGCTCGACCTTAAGGGGTTCCTCTTAAGTCTGCTGGCGATGAAGATGCCCCCTGGCACTGAGCTAAGCGGACGCTTAGCCGCGCAGGTGGACGGCCGCTGGTGGGAAGGGGGGCAGTTTGGGCTTGCGGGCAAGGTCGGGGTCGCTCAGGGGGCTTTCAGCTATGTGGATGCGCAGAGCCGGCTCGAGATCCCCATCGAGCAGGCCGGGATCGACTTCGACTGGCAGGCAAATCAGTTGCAGGCCGAGCTGAGTTTGGGGTTGGGCGCCAGCGACGGTCTGACGGGGGATCTCAGTTTGCAACTGCCGGCGCGTTGGCCGTTCGATCCGGCACAAAACATCCCGCTGGAGGGTGCGCTGCAATTTCAACTGGGGCAGCTGGGAGTGCTGTCACTGCTGGTGCCCGAGAAGTTGGCTGATTTTGGTGGTGAAATTGGCGGCGCTCTGCGGCTCGGCGGCAGCCTGCGGCAGCCGAATTTCAGCGGCGATTTTCATTTAGTCGACGGAAGTCTGAGTCTGCCGCAACTCGGCATTGTGCTGGAACAGATCGGTTTGCAGGCCGTCTTCAGTCCGCAGCAGCTCAACCTCAACCAGATCGAACTCCATTCCGGAGCCGGGCAGCTCATTGGCCAGGGGGAGATTCTCTTTGTCGGCTGGAAACCGGAACGGCTCAACCTTGAACTGCAGGGGGACGATGTCCTGATCGTCAATCTGCCTGAATTGCGCGCAGTGGCTTCCCCCGATCTGCAGATCGTCGGAGATAAGGCCGGCTTTACGCTGGGCGGGATGCTCAAAATCCCTGAACTGCAGATTGTTAACTGGCACCCGACCGGCCGGATTGTGCACAGCGAGGACCTGATTTATGTCGACTCGTTGCCGAAACCTGAACCCCCGCCGCCGCTTAAACTTAACCTCGACCTGGATGTTGAACTGGGGGATCGGGTGCTGGTCAAGGACCGCGGCCTGGATGTGAAGCTGAAAGGGAAGATTCACCTGAATCGACCTGCTGGCGGCGGGGTTCTGGCCCGTGGTCAGATCGACATCCCGGCAGGGCACTACAGTGCGTACGGCGTCAAGCTGCCGATCACCAGTGGGCGGCTCTTTTTCAACGGCGGACCGGTCGATAACCCGGCACTCGATATCATCGCGGCGAAGAAGGTCAAAGAGGTGACCGCCGGGGTTTCCGTCGGGGGGACCGCCAGGCGGCCCGAGATCCGCTTGATTTCGGACCCGACCCTCGATGATACCGATATCCTCTCGTATATCGTGTTGGGTCGTTCCACCAGCGGCGGATCTGGCGATCTCAGTGTCTTAAGTCTGGCGGCGGGGGCGGTGCTTTCGGCCGGGGACTCGGCCAGTTTTCAGCAAAAGTTACAGAATAAAAGTGGGCTCGATGTGATCGATGTCAGCGCCGGAGAACAGGGCGCTCTCGAGAGCTCGGTCGTGACGGTCGGCAAGTATTTGAGCCCCGAGCTCTACCTGAGTTACGGGCGCGCGCTGTCGAGCAGTGTCAGTCAGGCTCAACTACGTTACAGCCCGACTAAACGGGTTGACATTGAATCTCAGTTAGGCGAAGTGAGTGGGGCCGATCTATATTACCGGATAGATTTTGGTGGCAACTGAGGAATGACCGCAGCGGATGAACTTAAAAGAGGAAAACGATGACAAAATCCAATACTGATGCCGGCATGCCGATTGCTATCACTCTGGAGCCGGGGACCTACTTCCGCTGCACCTGCGGCGGCTCAAAAAACCTCCCCTTCTGCGACGGCAACCATCGCGGCGGGGAGCTGCCGATCCGCTTCGAGATCGAAAAGCGGCGTAAGGTCTATCTGTGCAGCTGCGGCAGGACCGCCGACCAGGCATTTTGCGACCAGACCTGCGGAGTCGCACTCCCCGAGGACTGATCGATTTGGAGGCTTCCCCGGCGCAGGTATAGGTTAATCCTCCAGACTCTTCGTTTTTGCCAGAAAGGGCGTGAGCAGTTCGATCGGTAGTGGGAAAAGGATGGTCGAATTCTTTTCCGCCGCGATTTCGGTCAGGGTCTGCAGGAAGCGCAGTTGTAGAGCGCCCGATTCCGTTGAGAGCAGGCGAGCGGCCTTGGCCAGGTTTTCCGCCGCCTGAGATTCTCCTTCGGCATGGATAATTTTTGAGCGCCGCTCCCGCTCGGCTTCCGCCTGGCGGGCCATGGCACGCTGCATTTCGGGCGGCAGGTCGACATGTTTGATCTCGACGTTGGAGATCTTGACTCCCCAGGGGTCGGTCTGGCGGTCGAGGATCTCCTGCAGATTATGATTGATCTTGTCGCGTTTCGAGAGCAGTTCGTCGAGTTCGACCTGGCCGAGCACGCTGCGTAGCGAGGTCTGGGCCAGTTGGCTGGTGGCATAAAGGAACTCCTCGACCTCGATCAGCGCCTTGTCGGGGTGGACGACGCGGAAATAGAGCACGGCGTTGACCTTGACCGAAACGTTGTCACGGGTAATGACATCCTGCGGCGGTACATCCATGACGATGGTGCGCATGCTGACCTTGACCAGGCGGTCCACCAGCGGAATGATGAACTTCAGCCCCGGTCCCTTGACGCAGGAGAAGCGCCCGAGGCGAAAGACCACGCCGCGTTCGTATTCGTACAGAACACGCACAGCTGAGGCCAGAATGACGATCAGAAATAGAATTACGATTGGCCAGAATAAACTGAACCCAAGTCCAAACATGTCATGTCTCCTCTTCATTTAGTTGTTGGCCCGCTTCCGGGACTCGTACCTCGAGCATCAGACCGGGCAGTAGCCTGACCACCTCGATGTCCTCCCCTTCAGGAATATTTGTTTCCGCTTGAGCGCGCCAAAGTTCGCCATGGACAAAAACCCGCCCTTCGCCGTGGATAGCGCTGACCACTTTGCCGCGCTCACCGATCATCCCTTCCTGCCCCGAAGTGACCGGGCGACTCTGGGTGCGCACGACCATCCAGCTCGCGAAGAGGATAAACCCCGCACTGACGGCGACGGTCGCAGCAATGACCGCGCGCGAGATCTGCAGGTAGGGTTGACTGCTGTCGATCAGCATCAGCGAACCGAAGGCCATGGCGATGATCCCCCCGACGGTCAGCATGCCGAAGGATGGAACCTTGACCTCGAGGATGAACATCACCACCGCCAGCAGGATCAGCAGCAGGCCGACATAGTTAATCGGCAGGGTCGAAAAGGCGAAGAAGGCGAGCAAGATGGCGATGGTGCCGATCACGCCGGGCAGAATCACCCCCGGCTGGGAGATTTCGAAGAAGATGCCGAGCACGCCGAGCATCATCAGCAGGTAAGCGAAGGTCGGGTTGCTCAGGGCACTTAAGATCTGCAGGCGCCAGTTCATCTCCAGCGTGCGCAGCGGCACACCCCTGGTGACCAGGAGTTTCTTTTGCCCCTGACGCAGGTAGCTGCGGCCGTCCAGTTTGGTCAACAGCTCGTTGGTGTTTTCGGCGATCAGGTCGATGACCTGCTCCTCCAACGCTTCCTGGGCTGACGAGGAGATACTTTCGCGCACAATTTTTTCAGCCCAGTCGAGGTTGCGGCCGCGCTGCAGGGCGAGACTGCGGGCGTAGGCTGCGGCGTCGTTGACCAGTTTTTTCTCCATGGTTTGGTCGGGTTGCGTCCCGGCCCCGATCGAAACCGGATGGGCGGCGCCGATATTGGTCCCCGGAGCCATGGCGGCAAAGTCGGCTGCCAGGGTGATCAGGGCGCCGGCCGAGGCGGCCCGTGCCCCTGCCGGGGCAACATAAACTATGACCGGTACGGTTGACCCTAGTTCGGCCTGGATGATCGTGCGCATCGCGGTGTCGAGGCCGCCGGGGGTATTGAGTTCGATCAGCAGCGCGGAATCCTGCCGCTGGTTGGCCAGGTCGAGTTGTTCACGGATAAATTTTGCGACGATCGGATTGATGGCGGAATCGATGATCAGCCGGGAGATCGTCGGCGCAGCGGTGGATTGTTCCGCACCGAGTGGCGCATAGAAGAGCAAGCCACCCAAAATACTCAGGACCAACAGCAGGTTGCGGATCATTTCTTTCACCTTTTTGGCAAAGAATGCAAAACGGTCTCCTCTAATGGCGGCGTGGGGACTACCTATTCAGCAGGATAGTTTCAGTTTACCTTGAAACCTGCCGTTGTGTTGGCCTGCGCTTGATCTTGAGTCGATTTATTTGATGGTGCGGTCAA